>DBDJ01000060.1 GCA_002293525.1 Lachnospiraceae bacterium UBA935 | reverse complement strand
ACCGGTCCCATTGGAGCAACAGGAGATACCGGTCCCATCGGTGAAATCGGCCCGACCGGAGCGACGGGCGACACCGGCCCCGTCGGAGCAACAGGCGATACTGGTCCCGTCGGAGCGATGGGCGACACCGGCCCGACCGGTCCGGCCAGCGGAAGTGCTATTATCCCACTGGCATCAGGGAGTCCGGTAAACTTAACAACAATAGCAGGTGGTCTAGTAGGTACTAACGGATTTATAGGTTTCGGCACTTCCGCACCCGGAATTGCCATTGTAGGAAACGCCATCGATATTACTTCCACTGGAACAGCTTTAGTCAACTTTGCCTACACTATGCCAAGAGATGGTATTTTAAATTCTATAAGTGCATTCTTTTCCACATCAATATCGCTGAGTTTAATCAGTTCCATAATCAGCGTTCAGGCAAGTGTTTTCACTGCGCCGCCAGGAGGCAATGTGTTTTCAATTGTGGCAACAGTGAATCTCACGCCAAATTATACCGGAAATCTTGCCGTCGGAACAAGCAGTATAGGAACTTCTACCGGTCTGGCAATATCTTTGGCCATAAATACTCGGGTTCTGGTAGTATTTACAGCAACAGCAACAGGCCTATCACCGATTACTTCTATTTCAGGTTATGCCAGTGCAGGGCTGGGGATATTATAAATAAGGCTAACATTAAGTCGGAGCCTGATAGGAGAAAGGATATTATCTTTTTCCTGTCAGGTTTCTGCTTATTTAAAACTGGTTCCATATTCATTATGCACTATGACTTCCTTAACTATAGGGAAGTGGTTTGGTATTTCTGACTAAAACGAACCTGATATAATTAAATTATTATAAAAAATAAATAATTTTTGATAAAAATAAGCATAAATTTGAGTGAAAATATAAAAATAAACAGTATACAAATACATGAAAGTAGTAATACCGACGCATGGATTATGTGAATAAGAGAGAGAAAGAACTGATACGTCTATTGTTGGAGGAAGATCAATATCGGCCTATTGCTTATTTTGCACAAAAATTGAACGTATCATCCAAGACACTTCAGGCAGATTTAAAGCAAGTCCGATATTTTTTGAATCAATATTCTAAACAATATTCTCGGGTAATGGAAATCAAAGCCGGCCGTGGCAAAGGGATATTGTTCACTGTGGCAAATGATGTAAAAAACCGGCTGTTGCATGATATCGGAGGTTTCGTTACAGAGGAAGAGACGGAAGCCTCAACGCCAAGGCGGGAAGCGATTTTAAAGGAAATGCTTCTTAACACCAAAGCGATGACTTCATTGCAAAAACTATCTGAGAGGTATTATGTAGGCCGGACAAGTATTGTCAATGATATGAAATATGTGGAAAACCGGCTGAAAAAATACCATCTGGAACTGAAAAAAACCAAAAGGGGAACCTATATTGCCGGATCAGAGGCCGATATCCGTAAGGCCATAGCCGGACTTGCCATCCGTGAAAATACCCGGAAAGGGTTGTTGGAGCTGTTTTCCGCCGAGGACATTGATTTTGTGGAAAACCTTCTTTATACAAGCGGCATAGCCAATCATGCCGAAGAAAATTTTACCGGAAAAAGGGAACTGGATATCAGTGATGTGTATTATATCAATCTATTGACCCATATCCTGATCAGTATCAAGCGGGTGCGGGAAAATATCCATATTGATAACAGTGGATCTAGTCAGCCGGATGATTTCGCCGTTCAGGAGCATTACCGACATGCAGGAAAAATAGCCGAGCGGATCAATGAACACTACCAGATCCAGATCGGGGAAGGGGAGACCCGTTATATTTATCAATATTTAATTTCTTCTGATTTCAAGCAGCATACGGCCGAACAAGAGCGGCCGCCCGACCACATAGATGTCGGCTCTGTTTTTGCCAAGGAGCTGAGTCAAAGGTTATCAGCGGAATTGGGGATGGATTTTGGAAAAGATAATGACATGATGCAGGGGCTAATTCTTCATATCAGGCCGATGCTGAAACGGATGCAATACAATATCCAGATTGAAAATCCTTTAAAAGAGGAGGTCAGCAGGCATTATCCGGAGATGATCAAAGCCTGTGAAAAATATGTGAAGGAGTTGGTGACAGAATACCGGTTGCCGCCGATCAACATGGACGAGATTGTCAGTATTGCCATCTATTTTCAGACGATGTTGGAAAAAATGGCCATGCATAAAAGGGTGGTGGTCGTCTGTCACAGCGGTTATGGAACTTCACAGTTATTGGCAGCAAAACTGAAAAATGAATTTGCTTTTCTGGAAATACTGGACGTAGTCTCTACCAGGATGATACGGGAAATGGATCTCAAGGAGGTGGATTTTTTGATTGCAACAGTACCGGTAGAGCGGGAGGATGTCCCCAGCGTGATCGTTTCTTCCCTGTTGCTGGAGCAGGATATTAAGGCGATACGAAGTTATATTATGGAGAGAAATAAGGTAAGTGGGGGGAGACCATGCAGCCGGAACAGGTAATCGGGACAGAAAATATTATTCTTGACATGGAAGCAGATACGAAGGAAGACGTACTGCATCAGCTGGCAGACCTGTTGCACCGTAGCGGAAAAGTAAAAAACCCGGCCTTGTTTTTACAGGATATCTGGGAGCGGGAACATCTGGGATTTACCGGCGTTGGTAATCAGATAGCCATCCCTCATGGTATATCGGAACAGGTGCTTACCATGACAGTTGCCATTGCCAGAACAAAAAAGACGATAAAATGGGACACATGGCAGCAAGCCATCCCGCCCGAGGCCAAACAGGTCAAGCTGATCGTTTTATTTGCGGTTCCGAATCCGGAAACCGAACAAGGGGGAAAATATATCGAAGCATTAAAAATGATCTGTGGAAAGCTGGCGGATAAAAGCCTTGCCGCACAGATGATGCTCATCCGGGATGCCGCGCAGATGATGGAATTATTAGGAAGCAAGAAGGGTGTTAATGATCAAGAAGGGTATTAACGGTCAAGATGGGTATTAACGATAACGGAGGGAGCGACAATGATTGAAGTAATTGTAGTATCACATGGCAGTTATGCGCAGGCACTGGTTGAGAGCAGTGAACTGATTATGGGGGAGCAGGAAGGGGTCTATTCCTTCGGATTTACCCTAGGAGAAAATGTGGACGAGCTACGGGAGCGGATTGAAAACAAGATCAATGAAATCAAAGCGGAGAAGCCCGAGGCCGAGATCTTGATCCTTACCGACATGAAATCGGGCAGTCCCTTCAATGCGACGGCAAGACTGATGCAGCAGTATGACTTTACCCACGTTGCCGGCGTGAACCTGCCGATTTTTCTGGAAATCATGGGTACCAGAGACTTCCAGACCATGGCAGAACTGAAGCACATGATCTTCACTACCGGCTTGAAAACCATAGTTGACGTAAATAAGATGATGGAGGAGATGGGATGAAAAACATTGTACTGAGCAGGATCGACGACCGGCTGATCCATGGCCAGGTAGTCACCTCATGGGTCAAACAGACCGGAGGAAACCGAATTATCATTGTAGATGACGGATTGGTAAAAGACCTTTTCATGCAAAAAATCTTTAAAGCGGCGGCGCCGCCGGATGTTGTGGTAGAGGTCTATGGGCTGGAAGCAGCGACGGAGATCCTGAAAGGTGAGGAGGAAAGCGGAGAAAAAGTAATAATCCTGGTCAAAACGCCCCAGGTTTTTGAAAAACTGATCGAAGGAGGTGTCAAACTGAAAAAAATAGTCCTGGGAGGGATGGGTGCCTTGGCCGGGAGAAAGAAGTTCAACAGAAATGTTTCGGCAAGTAAGGAAGAAACGGAATCTATGAAGCGGATGATTGACAACGGGCTCGAGATCGTCTTCCAGCTGGTTCCTACAGAAAGCCCTGCTGACGTCCGTAAGATGCTTGAAACATGAATAAAAATTAATCTAAAAAGGAGAAGGAGATATGAGTGTATTTCAGGCTTTACTTTTAGGAATTTTGTATTATTTAGGAAATAGTTCTATCGTAGCAGGCCCGGTTGGTTATTATACTATTTACCGTCCATTAATCGGCGGCTTTCTGACCGGCGTGATTTTGGGAGACCCGGTTACCGGGGTTATGGTGGGAGCTACTATCAATCTGATGTATATCGGCTTTATTTCCGCCGGTGGTGCTTTGCCGGGAGACATGTGTCTGGCCGGTATTTTGGGCGCGGCAATGGCGATTACCGGTGGGCTGGATACGGAAGCCGCTTTGGCGATTGCGGTTCCGATCGGCTTGATTGGTACTTTGTTATGGTTCGGCAGACTGACACTTGATTCCATCTTTGCTCATCTCGCCGATCGATATGTGGAGCGTGGTGAAGGGCATAAGGTTTGGATCGCGGACGTACTTCTGCCGCAGCTAATGCTTTTTGTCCTGACAGCAGTTCCCTGCTTCCTGGCCGCTTATCTGGGTGCCAGCCATATCGAAGGCGCCATCAATGCGCTGGGCGGTACGGTTCTCGGGATTCTGATCATAATCGGCGGAATGATGCCCGCCCTTGGTATCGGTCTGACCTTGCTGTATATCTTCAAGGGAGAGGCAAGAATATTTTTCTTCATCGGTTTCCTTCTGGCAGTTTATTTTGGCCTTAGCATGATAGCCGTCGGTTTCTTGGCACTGTGCTGTGCAATAATCTATACCCAGCTTAAAAATGCAAAAGGAGGAGAAGTAAATGTCTGAGAATCGCTTATCAAAAAAAGAAGTAAGACGTTCCTGGCTGATCTGGCTGTTTAATAATCAGGCTAACTATAACTACGAGCGGATGATGGGAATCGGCTTTCTGCATTCCATGGTACCGATAGCCAAGAAATTATATAAAGATGACGTGGAAAAACAAAAAGAAATGCTTAAGCGTCATTCGGGCTTTTTTAACTGTGAACCGTGCCTGGGTTCCTCCATCGCCGGCCTGACCGTAGCTATGGAAGAACAGAAAGCCGCCGGCGGCAATATTGAAGGAGATGCCATCACATCGGTCAAAACCGGATTGATGGGACCGATATCAGGTATCGGCGACAGCGTGATCCAGGGCGTGATTGTTCCTCTGCTGCTGGCCTTTGCCATTGATATGTCCAGTAACGGCAGTGTCGTATGGCCGATTGTCTATTCACTGATCATGGTTGCAGTCGTATTCGGGATATCCTACAGCTTGTTTATGCTGGGTTACAAAAAAGGCAGTGATGCAATCTTAAGTATCTTGGAAAATGGCATTGTCAATAAGATAATTGCCGGAGCCAATATTGTCGGATGTATGGTGCTGGGAGCACTGGTAGCCAATTATGTTTCCATGAGCTGCGGCATCCAGATCCAGCAGACGGCGGAAAGTGTCTTTAATGTGCAGGAACAGCTTTTTGATACGATTGTACCGAAATTACTGCCGCTGCTGTTGACTTTAGGCTGTTATCAGTTGCTGAAAAAGGGACTGTCGTCAGTAAAGGTATTGCTGATTATCGTGGCCGTCGGTGCCATCGGCGGACTGACAGGGATTTTAGGGTAATAAGTAAGTTGTTGCCTCGGAGAATGGCTCTTCGGAGCCATTCTTCCAAGTTTATGCAAGCAAAGAAAAGGAGTTTTAGAATGAAGTATACGACATTTAAGACGACGTCTTATGCACTGGGAAGGGGAAGCATTGAAAAACTGGCGGAATATAAGGGGAAAAGACTGGCATTGGTGGTAGATGAAAATATTATGCAAGCGTTAGGATTGAATGAACTGCTGTTTGAAGGGATTCTTAAGGGTGCGGACTGTAAAGTCATCTGCAATATACCGGCGGAACCGCATATGTATATGCTAGAGGAACCGATACAAGCTATCCGCGAGTACGCTCCGAACGTCATCGTAGCGATCGGCGGCGGTTCGGTAATGGATACGGCCAAAGCGCTGTGGCTGTTTTATGAATTGCCGGAATATGACTGGGAGCGGGCAACGAAAGCTTATGAGATAGAGCCTTTTCCGGGCCGGGCCGAACTGGTGGTGGTCCCGACTACCAGCGGGACAGGATCGGAAACTACCGGATGTGCGGTGATCAAGGATGATGAAAAGAGAAAGAAAATGATCCTGTCGGATGAGATCATCCCCAACACCGCTATTATGGATTTTGATCTGCTGAAAAGCCTGCCTCATGGCAATCTGATTTTCTCCGGTACGGATGCCTTAGCTCATGCAATGGAAGCGGGAGTAAGTCAGCTGGCTTCGGAAATGGTTCGGATGCAGTGCGTGCAGGCAGCGGTGACCGTGATAAAAGAACTGCCGAAATCCGTGAAGGGAGATCAGGATGCGAGGGAAAAGGTACATATAGCCGCGACTATGGCTGGTGCCGGCATCAATAACTCTATAACGGGAATGGCTCACGGCATGGATCAAGCCGGCGGAGATTTCGGCAAGCCTCACGGGCTTATGACCGGTCTCTTGCTTCCCTATACGATGGAATATCTGATTCCGCAGCCATTTTATGCGGAAGTAGCGGAACAGCTGGGGATTACTGGTTCTTTTGAAGAAAAACAATATCAACTGGTGGATAAGATCCGGGAAGTATATCGGCAGATCGATATGCCGGCAAGCTTGCAGGATGCCGGGATTCCGGAAAAAGAGTATCTGGAGCGGATTCCGGCTTATGTGGAACTAGCCCGGCAAGATGCCAATATTTTATTCTCTCCGGCCGAACCAGGTCCGGGCGAACTGGAAGAACTATACCGGCTATTTTATTATGGGAGTATATAAAAAGGCTGAAAAACGCCTTTAACAATAATTATAAGATAAGGAGTCAGGCAATGGATGAGAAAATGAAAACGGTAGTTATCGTAGATGATCGGAAAGTGGAAGTTAGGGAGGTAAGAAGACCGTCACCCCGAGCGGGGCAGATTCTGATGAAAATAAATGGCTGCGCGATCTGTACCTGGGAGCAGCGCACCTTTTCCCGGGAATCGAAGATGCCCCTGCCTTTTGTGGGCGGACATGAGATTGCCGGAGAAGTGGCCGCGTTGGGCGAAAATGTCAATGAGAAGGAATTCCCCGTTGGCAGCAAAATTGTCGCCCGCTTGATCCGTACCTGCGGAAAATGCTATTTTTGCCGCAGAGGCGAGGAAAATCTTTGTGAGGAACTGAATAATCTGGACAATTCCGACATGGAAGTACCCGGTACGGGTGGGATGGGAGAATATCTGAATATCGATGCATCTCAGGCATACCCCTATCCGGAAGAGCTGCCCGTGGAGAAGGCTGTATTTGCCGAGCCGCTAGCCTGCGTGTTAAACAGTATTGAGAAAGGCCGGATCGAACTGGGTGATGATGTCGTAGTCATCGGCGGCGGCATCATGGGAATGCTGCATATTATCAGTGCCAAATTAAGCGGCGCAAGGGTGATCCTCAGCGAGCCGGATGCGGCAAGAAGGGTACTGGCAGAAGAACTTGGCTGTGACATTACTTTTGATCCCCGGGAACAGGATCCGGTAGCCTATGTAAAGACCCTGACGGGCGGCTATGGTGCCGAGGCAGTTTTCAATACGACGCCGATTGCTGCCGTAGCGAAACAGGCGGTAGGGATGACGGCTCCGATGGGCCGCTGTATCATGTACAGTTCCCAGCATCCCGATGTCCCCTTTGAGATCAGCCCTAACTGGCTCCATAATTCGGAAACCGTGGTAACCGGAGCTGTCAGTCCCAGCGTCCGTTCTTTCCGTCGTGCGGTCAACATGCTGGCTAAAAACATCGTGAATCCGGAAAAGCTGGTTTCCGGCGTCTTTTCCTATGAAGACGCCCAGCAGGCTTTTGAGGCAGCCGTTCGCCCTGACACATTCCGGATTATCGTAAAATTTTAATAGGAGGATAGGTCAATGACAAAAAAGAAAGTTACCGTTGTCGCCAAGACCGGCCTCCATGCAAGACCGGCAAATATGCTGATTAAAGAAGCACAGCGTTACCAGTCAACGGTTGAAATCGCTGTCGACGGAAATATTTTTGATGCGAAATCGCTGCTGGGGATACTGGCGGCCGGAGTTAACTGCGGTATGGAAATCGAAATACTGTGTAACGGCCCGGATGAAGCAGCCGCCTGCGAAGGAATCACGAAACTGATCGAAAGCGGTATGAATGAATAAGATCGACACGATCTGATCGACACGATCTGATCGACATGACTTGATCCGATACGCTTCGATCGGAACAATAGGATCGGCACGATGTATCATAATAAATTAAGAGATGGAGCAGAATGGGGGACAGTATGCAGGGTCACGGAGTATCTAAAGGGTTATGTTATGCAAAGGTTTTGGTTTTGGATGAAGAAGCGCTCATATTTCCTTCCGAAATCGGCTGTCCAGAGGAGGAAACGGAAATATTTTGGGCGGCCCGGGCCGATGTCTTAAAAAAGACGATAGAATTACGTGACAGGGCCAGCAATTTAGCCGAGGCCGCCGCAGAAATACTAGATGTACACTGTTCCCTTCTGGAAGATAAGGGGCTTCTTGAACCGATCCAAAGCACCATTGACGGCGGCGCAGGTGCGGCGGCGGCAGTGGAACAGGTGATGAACGGACTGATCAGGCAGTTTGAAGGCATGGAAAACACTTATTTCTCGCAGCGGGCTCTGGATATCAAGGACATCAAGGAAAACCTGATCCGGAGGATCCTAAAGATTGAGAAGGAAGATATCAGCTGTCTGCCGGAACCGACGATCATCGCCGGAAAGGACATCACCCCGTCAACGACAGCCGCTATGGATACAGAGAAAGTGGTCGGCATGCTGATGGAAATGGGCGGTGCTTCTTCTCACACAGCGATTCTGGCGAAAACTCTTGATATTCCGGCTATTGTTGGGATTAAAGGGTTGTTGGGAGAGATCCAGACCGGTCAATATATTGGATTTGACGGTGCCACAGGTGAGGTTTTTACGCATTTAAACGAGACAGAAATAGCCGACTTGCAGGCCAGGATATCAAGGCAGCAGGAAGAAAATGACAGAAGAAATGCCCTGGCCGGAAAAAAGGCGGTCACACGGGACGGCGTCGCCCAAGAACTATGGGGCAATATCGGGTCGCCTGCGGATGCCGATAAAGTGCTGCTACGGGGCGGCACCGGGATCGGCCTCTTCCGCTCGGAATTTTTGTATCTGGCATCAGACATCCTGCCGGACGAGGAGAAACAGTACCTTGCTTACAAACAGGTATTGGAGTTCATGGGAGAGAAACCAGTAATAGTACGGACGCTGGATATCGGCGGTGACAAGGAAGTAGCAAGACTACAGGGAAGTAAGGAGGAAAACCCTTTTCTAGGGGTTCGTGCCATCCGGCTTTGCCGCAGGGAAACAGCCGTGTTCCACACCCAGCTGCGGGCTTTACTCAGGGCATCCGTTTACGGGAATATGAAGATCATGTTTCCGATGATTTCTTCCTTGGAGGAATTGCGGTGGGCCAAAGAGCAGCTGGACATCTGCCGGAAACAATTGGACGAACGTCAGATACCCTATATCGAAAAACTGCCCATAGGAATCATGGTGGAAATCCCGGCGGTAGCCGTATGCGCGGAACAGTTTGCTGCCGAATGCGACTTTTTTTCCATCGGTACCAACGACTTGACGCAGTATGCGCTGGCAGCAGACAGAGGCAATAAGGAGATCACCGATCTTTGCACCTGGTTCCATCCCGGGGTAATCCGCCTGATCCAGATGACCATCACAGCGGCACATAAAAAGGGCATTTCCTGCGGTATGTGCGGCGAGGCGGCGGGAGATCCAAAGATGCTCCCCCTGCTGTTAGGACTGGGACTGGATGAATATAGTATGGCGGCCTCAGCCATACCGGAAATCAAGGAATTAATGGGGAAACTGGAAATTGGAGCATGTAAAAAGCTGGCGGAGCAGATTTTACAACTATCTACGGCAGCAGAGGTAGAACAGAAGCTTGATGGCTGGTTTAGTAGCCAAATCACATGTTTTTAGCGTTTGTGGACAAATTATTTGTTTGCTTGACCAAACAGGATGTCATGTATATAATAAGGAGAGAAAAAATGTTAGTACCAATGAGCGAGATATTACAAAAAGCAAAAGCAGGAAGTTATGGAGTACCGGCCGTGGCCGCCGTGAATGAACTGTCGGCACGGGCTTGTGTGGCCGCTGCGGAAGAAACCGGATCGCCGCTTATTATGCTCTGTGGCTATGGGCATAATCCCGATATGGATTATTTTGGCCGTATCTTAAATGACCTGGTTACCCGGACCTGGGTACCCGCGGCCCTGATCCTGGATCACAGTGCCACCTTCGAGGAAGCCATAAAAGGAATCCGGTCCGGATTTAATACCATTATGGTCGACCGTTCTAAGCTGCCTTATGAAGAAAATGTAGCACAGGTCAAGGAACTGGTGAAGATAGCCCATGCTGCCGGCATCGGTGTCGAGGCCGAACTGGGACATGTCGGCGTAGGTGAGAATTATCAGGTGGACGGCATCTCAGCCCTGACAGTACCGGAAGAAGCCGTCAGATATGTGGAGGAAACGGGAGTGGACTGCCTGGCGGTTGCCATCGGTACCGCACACGGTGTCTATAAAGGTCAGCCGCAGCTGCGCTTTGATCTTTTAGAGGAGCTGGCCCAGAAAGTTTCCGTGCCGCTGGTGCTTCACGGCGGATCGGGAACCGGTGATGATAACCTTGCCCTCGCCTGCCGGAAAGGCATCAGTAAAGTAAATATTGCTAACGACTTATTCCAGGGTGCTTATAAAAAAACCATCGATGTCGGGATGGAAGGGAATAATATCTATGCCTTGTTCCCGATGCTGGAACTGGGATATAAGGAGACGGCAAAGCATTACATGGAGATTTTCGGCAGTGCCGGAAAGGCCTGGAGCGGGAAGCAGTATGTTTCGACAGAGGCGATTCCAGACCTGAATGAAGCGAAATAAAAGGATTTGCTAATGATAATTATGATGAACAAGTTTAAAGGTTAAGGAAAATAAAATAATATTCAAAATTTAGAAGCTAAATAAGTTTAGCTTCTAAATTCATGTGAGGAGAATTATGCAAGAAACAGACTTAAAGTATCTGAAAACCTTGGCACGGGTCTATCCCAATATAGCATCGGCTGCCACAGAGATTATCAACCTGCAGTCGATTCTCAACCTGCCCAAAGGAACCGAGCATTTTATCAGCGATATTCACGGTGAGTTTGAACAGTTTAACCATGTCCTGAAAAATGGTTCCGGTTCCGTTCGACGTAAGATTGACGAAGAGTTTGACAATACCTTAACCCAAAATGACAAAAAAAGCCTGGCCACCTTGATTTATTATCCCCGAGAAAAACTGGATATTGTTCTTATGGAAGAGGAACATATCGAAGACTGGTATAAGATTACGCTGCACCGGCTGGTTCAGGTTATCAAACGGGTGGCCTCCAAATATACCCGCTCTAAGGTTCGAAAGGCCTTACCTGCTGATTTCGCTTATATCATCGAAGAGCTGATTACGGAAAAAGCCGAAGTGCAGGATAAAGAAGGCTATTATAATGCCATTATCCATACGATCATCCGGATTGACCGGGCCCAGGAATTTATTATCGCCCTGTGTAATTTGGTGAAACGCCTGGTGGTAGATAAGCTGCATATTGTCGGGGATATTTATGACCGGGGCCCGGGTGCCCCGGCTATTATCGACACCCTGTTGCGCTACCATGCGGTTGATATCCAATGGGGCAATCACGACATTGTGTGGATGGGCGCCGCCTGCGGCCATCCGGCCTGCATCGCCGCGGTTCTGCGGATATCGGCGCAATACGGTAATCTTAATACGTTAGAGGAAGGTTACGGCATTAACCTGATCCCGTTGGCAACTTTTGCTTTGAAAACGTACCGGCATACGGACTGCAGTGCTTTTTCCATCCGTTATCAGAATGACTATAACACCAAAGATCTTGATTTAGACATGAAGATGCACAAGGCAATCACTTTGCTGCAGTTCAAGCTCGAGGGCCAGCTGATTCGCCGCTGTCCGGAATTTGACTTGGAAGAACGCCTGCTGCTTGACAAAATCGATTATGAACGCCGCATGGTTACTGTCGACGGACAGATTTATGCCATGAAGGATGTTGACTTTCCTACGGTTGATCCGATGGATCCTTACCGTCTTACGGAAGAGGAAGAACAAGTGATGGAGCGGCTGCGTCAGGCGTTTATCAAATGTGAGAAACTGCAAAGCCATGTCCGTTTCCTGTATTCCAACGGCGGCCTTTATAAAATCTATAACTCCAATCTGCTGTATCACGGCTGCATGCCACTGGATGAGGAAGGCCGCTTTAAGAAGGTGCAGATCTTAGGACGGGAGTACAGTGGCCGCGCCTTATATGACATCCTGGATCTTTATGCCCGCAAAGGCTATTATTCCAAAGTCAATTCGCCAGAATGTCAAAAAGGCCAGGATATCATCTGGTATATCGGGAACGGACCCAATTCGCCGGTATTTGGAAAAGATAAGATGACTACCTTTGAACGCTATTTTATTGCCGACAAGAGCAGTCATACGGAAAAGAAAAATAGCTATTATTCATTCTTGGAGCAGGAATCCGTCATCAACCAGATTCTTATGGAGTTTGGTCTTGATCCGGAACGCTCACATATTATTAACGGTCATGTTCCGGTAGCGCTTAAAAAAGGCGATACTCCGATAAAATGCGGCGGAAAACTACTGGTTATCGACGGCGGCTTTGCCAAGGCTTATCAGGACAAGACCGGCATCGCCGGTTATACCTTAGTGTCCAATTCCCATGGGATGCGGCTGGTTGCTCATGAGCCGTTTGTATCTATGGAAGCTGCGGTAAAATATGAATCTGACATCCTCTCCGATTCCATGATCATCGAAACCAGCCAGAACCGGATCCTGGTCGCCGATACATACAGTGGTAAAGAATTGCAAGAGAATATCCGCAATCTGGAAGATTTGTTACAGGCTTATCGGGATGGGTTGATTGTCGAAAAATAACGATGGAGATGACGTTTTGGAACGTAATTACAGCAGTCTGTAGGATTGAACAAATTATAGCGCAGGGAGAAAATTCTCCCTGCGCTATATCGCGCTACATCTTGTGTTAGTAAACGTAAATATATTATATTTACGCAAAAGGGATATGGTTAATAGTATCGCACCTTCTGATACCACCACGGCTTTCCGAATATACAGTAATAGAATAGTCATCCCCGCATCTTTGTCCTTGAATATCCAAATTCAAGCTTTTGTCTGTAATATTTTTTACTGTAAGCATGTACTTCTCCTGTTATGAAGTGACCTCTTGT
>DBDJ01000014.1 GCA_002293525.1 Lachnospiraceae bacterium UBA935 | reverse complement strand
ATTGGTACTGATAATTGTTGATTATCGTGCACTGGTTGATCAAAGGTATATTGTAACATCTGATGAATTTTAATAATACTAATTAAAAGGGAGCTTTAATTGAATTCACAAATAAACCCAAAAAACCTATATTTTGATGAAGATGAGATACAAAAAGCTAAAGAAGTTCTGAATAAACATGCTGGTATTCTGGCAGGAAGTAACAATGAAATTTTTAATAATTCTATTGGTGCGACTTTTGATAATTATGATTTTACCAATATGGGTATAAAACGATCTTATTTGACAGGCTGTATTTTTATAAATGCTAATTTTACAGGCGCAGCCGTTACGGGTTCGCATTTTATTTCCACTAAGTTTAATAATTGTATTATTGAGGGAACAAATTTTCAATGCTGTGATTTTACGGATTGCTTTTTTAAAAATGACACTGAGGAAGCGTTTATTTTATCTAGTAACATGAGTAACAGTAATTTTACTAACACAGTATTTAAGAGAATTGTTTTTAGGCAAAATACGATTTATCAAAGTATCTTTGATGAATGTATTTTTGAGGATTGTATTTTAACTACCACAACATTAGAAGGATCTATATTTAATAATTGTCGATTTACAAACATGGATATGAGAATTATTAATATGGATTATATTAGCTTAAATAATCCTAAGATGGAAAATGTAATTTTACCTTTTTATCAGATTCCTTATGTCTTAAATGGGTTAAATTACATATTAAATACAAATGACCAAGTCTGGATAGAATCGGAGTGTTCACTGGAAAGTAAAATACGACCCACGGAATACTATAAGTTATTGGATTACATGGGTATTTTTTTCTTTGATAAAGATGAATTCTTTCCTCTTATAAATATTTACTTAGCCCAAAATAAACCCGCTACTGCCTTGGAATTTGCCAAAGAAGGGATACGCAATTCGGTAAAATTCAATGATTTTCGAATGATTAAGCATATTTGCCGATTAATAACATCCACTACTGATTTTTCTCCTAAAGAAATAAAGGAGATTTATTATTTAATAGAAGAATTATACAATCCCAAATACATAGATAAAAATAACATTATCAGTTATTTAAATAATATCAGTGAAATTAAAAATATATTGTTAAAAGGTGATTTTAATCAGGAGACGCTTGAGATTTTAATAAAGACAAACATTGACGCTAGTGATGCTACAGGTATCAGTGATTTCATCAAAGAATTAACGGTAACATTGGATAACATAGCTGGCGACAGCCGGTCACAGTATATAGAATTGCGCCATCAATCAGATTACTCAATTATATTTACATGCGTAAATATAATTGAGGAAATTATCCCGATTCTTGTTTCTTTTTATGCTTTTTTTGGTGTAGTGGATAAATCTGCTAAGTTTTATGACACCCTTTTAAACATTAAACAGAAAAAGAAAACAAAAAAGGAGTCCGTAATAACCGTAGAATCTAAAAGTGAAAAGGATGAAGCTTACGAATCGAGAATAAGAGAACTGGAAAAACAAGTCAAAGAGCTAAAATCTGAAAAACGAGAGCTGAATAAGACTCAAAAATTGCTTACTGATGCTGTTGTCGAGTTAAGTCATATGATTAAAGGTTCCGAAAGTCTTGGTCTAAACAAGGAAGTTCTAATTACCAGAGTCGAATTAAGTACTAATATGAAAAACTAATCGTATTATTCTGGCATGCAGGACAGTCAGGCCCCAATTCCAGATTATACTTTTTGCATATAGCTGATAATTCATAATATAGCTGTTCCAAATATTGACTGGAAGGAGCCGCTAACTCCGCCATTTTTGTTTTTGTCAGTGGCCTAAAGGCTGATATGATTGGCTGGACTCCTAGTGAACATAATTTTTCAACACCGTTAACAATGGAATCGTGTGGTTCCAAACCCGCTATTATTAGGCTGCGGACATTACCACTTTTCCCCCACAAACTTGTTGCATAATGAAGAGCCTGATAATATTGCTGTAATGGAATAAGCCCCTTACCTGGCATGATTTTTGAAGCTATACTCCGGTCAAATATTTCTATGTTAAAGGCAATCTCGTCTATACCACAATTATAATATTCATGTATTAAAGAAACATTATCAGTCGGCAAACACATTACATAAACTCTTTTATTACATTTGCTTTTTATATATCTGGTTATCTTTTTTATTCTTTCTGACTCTTCCTTTATGTTGCCGCTGCCTCCGCCTATGAGAAAATGATTGAAAAAACATTTATTCAAATAATCATCTATTACCTCGTAGATCTCCATTAGATCATAACTTTGATTATTATATGGAAGATTGCAGAACATACATGACTGGTTATTTTTTTTAAAATAACATACACTTTCATGATTAATTCTTACCCGATCAGTTGCCAATGTAGCGATTGAACTGTAGTTAGTTCCGGCCAAGGTCTTTTGCTCGGAGAGAGGATCAGTTAAGTCAATCATCACCTTACTGACAAAATTCTTGTAGTACGTCAAGTGCAATCCAACTCTTTCCTGATAATCTATAGAATAGGGACTGACTTCGGTAAGTTTAGACTGGTAAGGACAATTAACTCTTATTTTATCAAAAATAATAATATCAATAGCATCAAATACAGCAGATCTTGGCTTACCATACTGTCTGATATATTCAAAGGCAGCTTGTGAGATTCTAATACCTTGATTCAATAGCTGGATTTTGGTTCGCAATTGATATTGGTTATTTGTGCTTAATTCAGTATGTGTAATACCGGAAAATATATTATCATTAATACATATTTTTGTTTCCGGTGTTATACCTGATATGCTAAATGGAAAATTGATGCGAAAAGAATAACTATTTTCATCCCCCTTTGAAGAATCGTGTCCGTCATTATCAATAATCACCGACTCAATTGAGTTACAGCATTCAAATACATAAGAAGAAAAAGAGCCATCTGACCGGATATAACAAAAATTGCTATATTTGCATAATATTGAGGGAATAGTTTTTGGCGGAATATCATAAATAAAAGCATTTAAGTTCTGCTCCTGCAAAGACGGATATCCCTGATTAAGCAACGCATAATTTAGCAAACTAGAAGAGGCTTGGAATCTTGGATTTATTTCAATAAAATATAGACTGCCGTTTGTTATCAGAAAATCAATACCCAATACCCCAAGATAGCCAAAACGTTGCAACTGTTTTCCTATTACCATAGCTGTTTCGATAATTTGATTTTTGTGTTTTTTATCCAATTCAGCATATGCTGAGTAGTCGGCCCCTCGATAAATCAGACGATTGTTTGCATCAATAGTAGATAACTGTAAGGAAGGCTGAAATAAGGTTACTTCCTGTTTATATATTATTAAGTGCATGTTAATCGAAATCGATTGTTCGAAATATGGTGATATAACGATTTTGTCTTTTGGGTTAAAGAATTTTAAACAATCAAAATTCTTTAACCTACTATTTATAAATGTTCCATACCCGCCTGAACTTCTGTTTTTCTGCAATATATAACTTTTGGTATTAGGAAATACATCCCTTAGCATTGCGTTTGAACATGTCGAAGCTTCCATGATTATGGCAGGAATACATTCACAATATGCCGCTATCCAAGCACGGGTTTTTATTTTATCATTCAGAGCATGTAAAAAAGGTTGCTTATTCAAGCATAAAGAATGGCTAACCACCTCCGGAGTAAAAGTATAGGCATGATTAGGATTATAAAACATAAGTCCAATATCCGGATTTAAATGTATTTCATTACAAAGATGTTCCAAAATAAATTCATCTGCTCTAGCATCATGGAAATTATGATTGATGCGAATGGATTTTGCTTTCGAATATGAATATTTTGGGCTTTCTCCAAACAAGGTAATGGATTTGCTAAATAATGTTAATTTATTTATATCGGATTCCCTCGGACCAATCCAGATCAACTCTCGCATTTAATTATTTTCCTTTGTAATTTTTAAGTTATGGTATTGGATAATTAAACCAGTGCACGATAATCAACAATTATCAGTACCAATCAGCAAAATTTTTTATTAAGCTTGTAAGTAGAATTTATAATTATAATAACTCAAATGTCCCAGCTCAATTCTTCAAATAAAGCCTGTATAAATAAAGGCTGGCTGGAAAGCCATTCCAGCAGGATATATCTGGTGAATACTATGGTGGTGTGGCTTACCATGGCATCGTAGCTGCGGCCCTGAAACTCGCTGCCGAGCTTCAGCAGGGATTTAGAGGCTTTGAAGAATAATTCCACTGACCACTGACCACCGGTTCCCATACGTACGCACGATCTCGGAATCGCTCAGGCTGCAGTCCGTAATCAGCAGATAAAGACATTCACTCTTTTTATTGCGGTTGCGTACAAATACGATTTTAACAGGAACCCCTGTTTTGGTTCTTACCAGAACGGAACCCATCTGGCTCGGGGCATTGTGATACCGGATGAATTTTTTCAGTTCACTTAACCGGTAGGATTTTCCCTGATACCAGTAACGCTGGAAGCATATCTTTTGGCATTAGCAATTTCTTGTTCCAACTCATCACATAATACCATTATCCTGTCCACTTTTTCTATAATGCGTTGTTGCTCGGAAAGTGGGGGAAGAGGAATTAGTGTACTTGCAACCTTTGTACCGTTATAATTTGCCTGACCATTTTGCTGGACAATGTGCGGTTCTATTTGTGAGGATCTAAAGTATTTTGAATTCATACATTTATGAATGTACGAACTATTAACAAACAGCACTCGAATTTTTATGACAAAAAATATACGATGGGCTATTATCAAGTCGAAAAATGTTGTAATTAAGTTTAAACATGATATAATTATTTTAGAGAATCATAGCAGATGGGAGTATTCTGGGGAAAGCGAACTCATCATTTTGGAGTATAAAGAGGGAATATTGTCATTTCGTACAAATGATTCTCAGCAGCTTTCCCTTTTTGATAGCTTTCATGCATTGACGGCCAGAGAGCAAAAGATAAAGATTCAAGGCCTAACACGTTTTAGAGACTGTCGGTGAAAATGGTTCCGTAGTTACTGATTATCAGTTTGAACAGGAAATTTTCTAGGAACAGATGTCCTATATATGGAAAGGCTTTTGACCCTTACATCATAATAATGCAACGTAAATGGATTTCGATACGAGAGGAGGGGTTATATGAGAGTAGGCGATATGGCACAGTCACCGGATTTTGATGTGAATTTATTCTTTACCGGCAAATCAAAAGCCACGAAGAAACCGGAGTATACCCCGGTGGATACACCATTTGTCACACCAAATTGGGATAATATCCTGACAAAAAGTAAGCCCAAAATGTCCGATGAAGATTTTGAGAATGCAATTAGAGAACTGGCTAGAAAGGAGGCATCTCAGGGAATACTTGCCGGTACGGACGAAAAAAGTCAATTGCGACGTGATTATATATCGGTTGTTTCACCTGACCGGAAAGCAATTTATGATGAAAGCATGGCCAAGACAGGCGGCAAGATGAATAGTACCTATTCTTTTTTTGACAAACAGGGAAATAAATCTTTTCATTATAATACGCAAGCGGGAATGTGGTTTTTACACACAACTGATGCCGAAAATGCACGACGAGAAAAATTCACGGAAATTTACATGGACGAGTTTGCAAAATATGAAGCGGAACATGGTAAAGTTATCGGAACCCCGACTGTAAAGCATTTTGATGCCTTTGGCTAAAAAGGAGAATAATTTTGCGGGTGCCAAATGCGTTATCATGATTGATAAGAAGTTTTTTATCGCGGTTAATAAATATACACATAGGCAAATATCTCTGCGGTGTTGCTCAATAAGCAGCACCGCAGTTTTTATAGCAAAATCTGAATAAGAATAAGTGACAGAATAACATATCAAATCAACAGCCTGTCTGAGAAATGCAATTACGGTCATGTCCTTTAACCTTTTGGGGGACGGCCTGCGTGACGCACTCGATCCCAAACTAAGAAAGTAGAGGACAGTCATATGTCGGATAAATTACTTGAAATTCAAAACCTTTCCGCTGAGTACAAGACTGATGATACACGGGTTTATGCCGCCAGCGGCGTAAATCTCAGCTTAGGTTACGGGGAAACTTTGGGCCTTGTAGGAGAAACCGGTGCGGGGAAAACCACTACCGCGCTTTCGATTAAGGGCCTTCTTCCTGACAAGGTGGGAAAAATTACCGCCGGAAATATTGTTCTTGACGGCATTGACGTCACCAAGGCCAGCGAGGCGGATATGCGCCTTCTGCGCGGCAGCACGGTGTCCATGATTTTTCAGGATCCCATGAGCAGTCTTAACCCCGTTATTCCCGTTGGCAAGCAGATTCAAGAGGCTCTTGAGCTTCACAATGCTGAGGGGCAGAGTGCCGCCGAGCTTGACGCGCAGGTAGACTCATTGCTGGAGATGGTCGGCATACCTTCAAGACGCAAGAAGGAGTACCCGCACCAGTTTTCCGGGGACTGGTCGCCATAGACGGGCTGATGCCCGATCCGACCGTCGTGATGAGGGCTGCCGTTTTTCCCCCCGCTGTCCGCAGTGCACGCCGCAATGCCGGGAAAATATTCCGAATGATATAGCCATTAATGGGGAACATGTGATAAAATGCTTTCTATACGGGGAAGCGAAGAAGGAGGCAGAATCATGACACAGGTAAAAGATAAGTCTATCCCCCTGGTCGAGGTGCGGAGCCTCAAAAAATACTTCAAAACTCCTTACGGCATGCTCCATGCCGTTGACGATGTGAACCTGTCCATCGAAAAGGGCAAAACCCTTGGTATTGTCGGCGAGTCCGGCTGCGGAAAAACGACACTTGGCCGTGTTACCCTGCGTCATTTAGAGGCCACAGCCGGTCAGGTGCTTTACAAGGGCGAGAATATTCTTGACTATGACAAGGCCCGTATGGCCGAGCTTAAGAAATCAATGCAGTTGATCTTTCAAGACCCTTACGCCTCACTTGACCCGCGGATACCCATGCGGGAGCTTATCGCCGAACCGCTTCGCATCGCGAAAGCCTTTGCAAATAAAAAAACATGGGAGGAAGATAATGCTGGTTGAAAATGATTTTCTTAGCTTCACGGCTTCAGACGGCGCAGTCCTAAAATATTTTGATGAGGGAAGCGGCACACCGGTTCTGCTCATCGCCGGATACTCGGCCTCAGCGCAGACTTGGTTTTACCAGAAGCAGGCTCTGCTCACCGCCGGTTATCGGGTCATAGGCTGGAATCCCAGATTCCATGGCTTTTCCGATCGGCCCGCTTACGGCTTTCGCCTGTCGCGCCTGGCCGCCGACCTCAAGGAATTTGTCGATGCCAACGGCTTATCCGGCAAGACGGTCTTCGTAGGGCAGTCTATGGGTGCTGCCAGTCTGCTGTGCTATGTTTCCCTGTTCGGGGATGAGGATATGAAGGCCCTTGTGACGGTTGACCAGACACCGCAGATGCTGAACACGGAGATCTGGCCCCATGGCATGTACGGTTTTGATAAAGAGACGATGGCCTTCTTTTTTGACAGGCCCATCCCGAATTCGCTCTACGCGCCCCTTTCGGACTTTGTCGCAACAGAAATAGCCCGCATTGCCACCCAGGAACCGGAGTTTGATCTGGAGCTTACCAAGCCGCTTCTGCTTGACCATGCCTACGCCAGCTGGCTGGACATCCTGCCGCAGATTCGTGTGCCTTCCCTTTTCGTGGCAGGAAAGAACAGCCCCTTCTGGCCTTGCGAGCACGCGGAGCAAATGTCTGTCCGAGTCCCAAACGGCCGGACTGTGGTCATAGACAGTTGCGGACATTGCGTAAACTGGGAAAAGCCGGATGAGTTTAATACTGAACTATTGAGTTTCCTTGATGAACTAGGGAAAAGCTGATGCATCAGTGTATCCCTGGATTAAAGGACGGGGATATAGTCTGTGCTTGCACCGGAAATAGTAAGTACGATCGATATATAAAAATGGAGGTAGATAAATGGGAGAATATAAGACAAGTGACGGCCTGACACTGAGGTACACTGACCGGGGAAAGGGTCTGCCTGTGATCCTCATCGCCGGTTATGGTGCTCCGGCCAGCAGCTGGGCTATGCAGACGAAAGTTCTTGTGAAGGCCGGATACCGTGTGCTGGAATATGACCGGCGCTGTCATGGCAAGTCCGACATGACCTCCGGCGATCAGTCCATCGAGCGCCAGGCCATGGATATCCATGAATATCTGGCTCACCTGGCCTTGGTTAAAAAGCCGGTTCTGGTCGGCCAGTCCATGGGCGGGTCGGCGGTAATGGAATATTTTCGGCAATACGGAGACGTAGAAACGGCCGGCTTTGTCAACATCGACTCGACCGTGAAGGCCGTGAATGACGATAACTGGCAATATGGCCTCAAGGGCTTGACAGAGGAGACTAAAATCTCCTATTTTGAGGCTCTGCCCAATCCTATCTACGCCCCTCTGAGCGTGAAGGCCAAGCTTACCCTCTTTATGTCCGCGCTGCTCAATCCCAAAGCGGATCTTGCGGCCACAAAGCCCATGCTCCTTGGCATGGCGGATGCGGATTTCCTGGACGTGCTGCCGCAGATCAGGGTTCCTGCCCTGTTCATAGCAGGAAGCCACAGTCCCATGGCTTCTTGGAAACATGCTGAATATGCTGCCGAAAAGTGCCCCAATGGCCGTTATCTCGTAGTGCCGGACTGCGGCCATGCCGTGACCTGGGAGAAACCGGAAGAGTTTAACCGGATTCTGCTGGATTTCCTCAAACAAATCTGGTAAATAATATTGTATTATTACTAAGACGTGATAAGATATTGGGGAAGCAATGAAAAGTGCCAAAGAAGCAAAAGTGTCTGATTATGCGGTTTTGACAATTTATCGGTTTCTGTTTCGTTCCACAATGGAGGGTGAGGCATTGGTGCAGGGGGAAATCAGTTATCAGGAGGTGCTATCTTGTATCATATCGTCATCTGCGATGACGAAGAAATGTTTCGTCTTGAACTGGAAGAACTCATAACACAGTATGCCAAGGAAACCGATCAGAATATTAAAGTCACTGCTTATACGGACGGCGGCGAATTGCTTCAAAATTACCCGACGGATGTTGACCTTATCTTTCTGGATATTAAAATGGCCCGAGTAAACGGTCTGCATGCCGCGAAAGTAATCCGGGAGAGGGATTCCAAAGTAAGCATTATCTTCCTGACGTCTCTGGCTAGGTATGCTTTGGAAGGCTACAAGTATCAGGCGGCTAATTTTATTATCAAGCCCATCCGTTATATCCGGCTAAAGGAAGAATTAGACCGGTGGTTGGTGCGTTACCGCCAGGAGGAGCAAGAATTCATTCTGATTGCCAATGACACGGGGAAATACAAGGTGTTTCTGAGTGACCTTCAATATATTGAGACTTATGGCCGCAGTCTGATGGTGCATACCGAAAAACAGAATATTATCACCAACAAGAAGATGAAGGAACTGGAATCGGCATTGCCGCCCTCCTCATTTGTCCGCTGCCACACCAGTTATCTGATCGGTCTGCGGTATGTAAAGCGCGTGGAAAAACTGGAAATCATGTTGACCAGCGGTCCGACGATCCCCATCAGCCAGCCGAAGCGCAAGCTGGTTATGGAGCGCTTAGCCGAGTATTGGGGGGACAAGCTATGATTGCTTTTATGATTGCTTTTCTGGATACGGCTTACTATGTTATTAGTTTCGTTAATGGTTTGCTTTTTTATCAAATATTGAAGGTCTTATTACCGATGCGTGGCCCTGCTGTGCTTCGGTTTCTGGCATATGCGCCTTGCTTTATCATAGTTAATATGATTATATATCTCAATGACATAGAGAATTATACGCTAACGTTTTTATTTTTTGTTTTGTTCATCATGATATTGTACAAGGGCAGTACTATTATCAAGCTGTCCACGGTAGTTATTTTTTATCCGCTAATTGCCGCAGTGAACTTCTTGAATCAAGATATCGGTTACCAGATATTTTTATTGCTGCCGAAGCGGACAGATGACCTGTATTCGACGATTACGCATACGGCATGTTATGTGCCGGTTGCGCTGATATGGTTTGCCGTCTGGCGATTGAGTGTTCGCCGTTTTCAGAACATTATGGAGCTATTGGATACTAGAATGTGGCTGATGTTGGACAGCGTTTATGCCGTTTTACTGATAGGATTGTTTATGTCTCTGAATTACCTGACCAATCCTTTACATGCTTACCTCTTTGCGTTTGCCGTTCTGGTGACCGTATTCGGGAGTCTTTTTCTGATTAGCTATATAGCAAAATCGGTGAAAACAAGCTATCAGCTTAACGCACTCAAAATGGAATACCAATATTATGAAGACAAATTAAAGGACGAAGAACGGGTCCGGGCCGTTTACCATGACATGAAAAACCATTTGCTATTGCTGAAAGCAGAGGACAGCAGCAGAAATGCCGAGATCATCGATAGCATACAAGAACAGCTAACAAGCTATGAAAACTATTACCAGACAGGCAACACCCTGCTGGACGTAATTATCCGTGAGAAAGCGGAGCTGGCAAGGGAGTATCAAATTGACTTCTCTGCCATGCTGCGTTTTGAAAGCGGGGACTTTATGGAACCGATCGACATCAGCACCATCTTCGGGAACGCGCTTGACAACGCGATTGAAGCCAGCCTGAAGCTGCCGGCCAGCCAGCGCGTGATTGTGATGAAGGCGGGCCGCGTCCACGATATGATTTCCATTAAAATAGAAAATCATATCGCCGCCGGAGTAAAGCCTGACATGAAATCGATGAAAAAAGATCAGTTTTTTCACGGCCTAGGCTATAAAAGCATCAAGCAGGCTGTCGCAAAGTATGGCGGACAATGCACCTGTAAGTTTGAAGAAGAGCGGTTCACCTTGACCATCATTATACCGTTAGCCGGATAATTTGTAATTATCCAGTAGGGATCCGACAGGACACAAAATGCCATCAATAATAACTTGTCATTTTAAAGCTCATATGATATTCTTAGGGCAACAAAGCAGAACATTTTCGGGGGGTGTCATACCGATCCCAAAAGGAGTGCGCAGGATGATGTGATGATGACTTCGTTACGGTACCTTTCAAACTTGCTCTATAAACATTATGAGAAGAAAGTAATCATCTTGATTGATGAATATGATGTACCGTTAGCGAAAGCATTTGACAAGGGCTACTATGAGCAGATGGTTACCCTGCTTCGTAACATGTTCGCGCAAGCCTTAAAGACGAATGACAGTATGTATTTTTCAGTGCTTACCGGATGCTTGCGAATCTCCAAAGAAAGTATTTTTACCGGTCTGAATAATCGGGATACTTTTGTGCGAAAGGAAAAGAAAGAGAACTTCTATCACGGAATGCTGTTGGGGCTTCTTAGCTATAAGGACACCTGGGGGATATGGTCAAACAATGAGTCGGGTGAAGGCGATAGTGATATTTTGGTAGAAATTGAGGATGAAGATATCGGTATTGTGATAGAAGTGAAATATTCCGAGAATGGTAATCTGGAGGCGGATTGTAACAAGGCGCTGGAGCAGATCGAAGAAATGAGATATCAGGAACGGTTTCAAGATATGGGAATGCGGACCATAATAAAATATGGTGTCGCGTGTTATACGAAGCGCTGTAAGGTATTGTTTCTAAAAGAAGAATAAAAGCCAATCATAATTATAGCTAAGCGAGTTGACTCCAAGCGGGTTCACTCGCTTTTTAAATTACACATTCAGGATATTAGTTTACGCATATCCCATTTTCTTTCCATCCCAATTATGTAAAATGATAATATCGTAACGATTCGGGGGTTATCTCGAAGAATCCTACGGAACCGTTACAAAATATCCGGAAAGGAATGGTTAGTGGAATGGTGAGTGAAATGATGATAAAAAAGACAGTTGTATCTACCAATGAATTAACTAAGCATTACGGCGCTGAACCCAATGTGGTGAAAGCACTGGACGGAGTCAGCATCTCGATTGAGCAGGGGGAATTTGTCGCGATCATCGGTACTTCCGGCTCCGGCAAGTCTACCCTCTTAAATATGCTCGGCGGGCTTGACCGCCCCACCTCCGGCAGTGTCAAGATCGGCAGTCATGAACTTAGTAAGCTTGGCGACGAGGAATTAACGGTGTTCCGCCGCCGTCAGATCGGGTTTATCTTTCAAAATTATAATCTAGTCCCTATATTGAATGTGTACGAAAATATCGTCTTACCCATCGGCTTGGACGGCAAACGCCCCGACGAGGGTTACATCGGTTCGATCGTCAAGCTGCTAGGGCTGGAACAGAAGCTTTACAATATGCCGGGAACGCTTTCCGGCGGCCAGCAGCAGCGCGTGGCCATCGCTAGGGCAATGGCGGGAAAACCCTCAATTATACTGGCGGATGAACCGACCGGTAATCTGGATTCGCACACAAGCGACGAAGTGATCTCCCTGTTGAAGCTGACAGGTCGGGAATTTCAGCAGACCATCGTCATGATTACTCATAACCCGGAGATAGCCGCGTCCGCCGACCGGGCTATCCGTATTGAAGACGGCAAAGTGGCCGGAAAAGGAGGGTGCTGATGAAGAAAACATGTCCTGATGCCAAGCTTCTGGCCTTGCGCAGCTACAAAGCCAACAAGGGGCGCAATCTAGTGGCGATTGTTGCTATCGTGCTGACAACGCTGATGTTTGCCGCTCTGTTTGTCCTGAGCCAGAGTATGAGTAAGAATATGGTGGAAATGGCTTTTCGGCAGACCGGATACAATGCCCATGTGTCTTTTAAGGGAATTACCGATGAACAGATCAAGATGATAGCCGCGCATCCGGATATTAAAGAAGTGGGGCGCAGCGTTTTCATCGGCCTGGCCGAAAACACTGCGTTAAGCGGCAGACAGGTAGAGATTCGGTATGGCAGCGATCCTTATGCGGAGCGGTCCTTCTCCGCCGTCACGACCGGAAAGGCACCGGTGTCCGCTGATGAAATCGCTTTGGATGATATTACGCTGGACAGGCTGGGGATACCTCATGAGCTGGGCCAGCCGGTCACGCTGGAATGGAGAAAAGGCCAAGATGTCATAACCAGTGAGTTTATATTGTGCGGATTCTGGAAAGGCAATAGTTCGTCCTATGCCAGCAAAGCATGGGTAAGCGAGGAATTTGCCGCCGCAGCCTGCGGGGAGGCCATCTATTCCGATCCCAGCTTCACTCCGGACAGCCGCTCAGAGCTTAATCTTCTGGGTCTGCGTATGGCACAGGTCATGTTTGACAGTGAGGAAGGGCTTGAGGAAGCAATGGATGCCGTATTGGCGGATATCGGTCTTACCGGGCTGGAATACAACATCAATCTCGCTTATCGGAAGGACGGCGGTTTTGTATCCAATGAGACGCTGCTAATGTACGGCGGTATGATCTTGGTATTTATCGCCGGTTATCTGATTATCTATAATATATTTCAGATTTCCGTGGTGACGGACATCCACTTCTACGGTCAGCTGAAAACGCTGGGCGCGTCTGCCAGACACATCAGGAGCATCTTATATGGACAGTCGCTCCGCCTCTCCCTGATCGGCATACCGATCGGGCTTATCTTGGGATATTTCATCGGCGCGGCCCTGGTTCCCGCCCTTCTTGGTACGATGGACGATCCCAGTATTTCCGTCAGCCCGGTTATCTTTATCGGCACGATCCTATTCGCCCTGCTTACCGTGCTGATTTCCTGCCTGCGTCCGGCTCGTGTCGCGGCCCGCGTATCGCCGATGGAAGCCCTGCGTTACAGCGACGCCCCCTCTGGAACAGGCCGCAAGACGAAAAAAAGCAAGGATGGTGCCAGTGTCTTTCGCATGGCATGGGCCAACTTAGGCCGCAATAAGAAAAGAACGGCGGTCGTGATCTGTTCGCTTACCTTAGGGCTGGTTTTACTGACAGTGTTTTACGCGCAGAACGCCAGCTTTGACATGGAAAAATATCTGAGTGACCTCGCCATCGCAGATTTTGAAGTGGCGGACGCAAGCAGTGAAGACTATGTGAATGGGTATAACCCTTACGGGACCACGCTGCGTCCAGAGCTGATGGAACAGATAAACGCCCTGCCCGGACTGGAAGCGACAGGACGGATGTATTCAAGCGCAACTTCGGTAGTATTAAGTGACAATGCTTTTCGCAATATGCAAACTTACTATGAGAAAAATGACCGCCTGTCCTATATGGAATTTGATGTTGCCTGGATGGACGGTTATGATAAAACAATAGCTTTCGGCGTTACGGATGCGGTAATATTCGGCTGCGACGGTCTGACATGGGATATGCTGGGTGACAGCCTTAATCTGATGGACGGAACATTTGACCCGGAAGTATTTGCCAAGGGTCAGCATGTAATGGCCATCGGGGTCAGCACCGAAGATTTTTCAGAGGCCATGCCGACCTTTTCGGTCGGCGAGGAAGTGGAGATTAACGGAATAGCCTACACGATAATGGGGATCGTCCAGCCCATTTCACCGATTACCGGCGGAATCTCACCGTTTGGATTTTCCCTTGATTTTATTATGCCTGCCGAGGCGTTCCAGCGGCAATGGCCGGACAACACCCTGCGTAAATTTTACTTTAATGTGAGCGACGATCAGACAGAAGCCGCTCAAAGCATTCTGACCGATTATCAGCAGCGCGTGGATTCCTCCATGCCCATCCGCTCCCGCAGCAGTATAATCGAACAGTACGAAGCCGAAACCCGTGCAAGCGGAGTAATGGGTAGTACTATCAGCATAGTCATCGCTCTGGTCGGGGTACTTAACTTTGTCAATAGTATGGTAACGGCGATTATTTCCCGCCGCCGCGAGTTTGCCATGCTGCAAAGCGTCGGCATGACCAAGCGCCAGCTGCGTGGGATGCTGATCTTTGAGGGCCTGGATTACGCGGCGCTGACATTGGCGTTTGCTTACACGGTGGGTACGGTTATCGTGGGTACGGTGGTACGGGCTATCGTGGAAGGTGGTTTTACCACGTTCCAGTTCACCTTGCTGCCGCTCATCGTCTGCACTCCGGTTCTCCTGGCTTTCGCGGTCGTTATTCCGTTCTGTTGTTTTAAGGATCTGGAGAAGCAGAGTCTGGTGGAGCGGCTGAGAAATACGGACTGAGCATACCGGTTAAGACGTTTTCTCTCGTTCCGTGGTTAAGACCGTCAGCCTTTCCGCGCGGAGACATAGACCGAAACAAATGGCGTCGCGACGCTTTTCATCGATATGATGTGCTTTGATAAGGATTTCACTTACTTCCTCGTCGATACCGGATAAATCGGCAAGGTTCAGCCATGAAAATTCCTTTATCAGCATCCATTCCAAGGTATCGGCATTGCGGATGGCACCGAAGTTATTGTAATGACGGTCGTAGTTGGCGATCAGGTAATCTGCCGTCAGCATCCGATCGACGTTTAACCGTGCGTCCGGTATCCCTATGGCCGCGCAGCAGCCAAGGTAATGCTTAAAAAGTGTTTGATCCTTTTTGTCGGATAACCAAATAACCCAAATGTTAACTCGCTCTAATATTTAGATATTGTCTAAATAATAAGAAAAATGATGTAAATTACCATAATTTGACAATCTATTTATGTTTTGTTACAATATACACTGTGCCGAAATTTGTCGGAAGGGTCGCAACAAGAAGAAACTGGCTACCATTATTGCCGGTATTGCTGCGGCCGGCGGAACCTTTACAGCGGCGGATATGCCATCAAGAATTACATATATTTGTTTAAGGAAAACGTAATCGACAGCAATAAAGTATCGGCGACAACAGCATAATACAGTCTTTGGGAGGGGATTATGGCTTTATTACCACAGCCTGCCATAAAAAGTTATTTCTTTGGCAAAGGATACCAAGATGTCGGAAACACCGTCAAGGGAGCTTAGCAAAGGAACTTTAACTCACTTGGAATATTTAAAGAGAATATCTCAAATGCGCGTTCTAGAGGCAGGGGCGGCTTCGTCTTTTTGCTGATATGCCGACAGGGAATCCGTTCCGATCTGTATCCCGATCGTTGGCGGCCGCTCAGTCGGTAAAACGGCATTTATTACTGCTTTTTCTAAGGAGTTCATAGATGAGGTGGCTCCGTCAAGGTCGTGGGAAACCACGTTCTATAACGACATCAAAGCCAATATTTACAAGGAAATCCTGGAACGATATAAAGTGCAACAAAAAGCACTCGGAACTAAAAGAGGGTGAAACGGCTTAGGAGGTCAGGTTATGGCGAAATTGGATGTTTTTGAACAGCAAGTTAATGAGACAGATATCGAAGAAGTATTGGACAAAAGTTCGGATGAAGAACCGGCAGACAATGGCTCGAATCAAAGTACTGAAGAAGATGAGGTCTTAAAAGCTGTTCTTAATTTGAGTGACAAGATCGATCAGATGAACCGGCTCTTTACCCAAAAGATTCAGCATACGGCTCACGAAGAAAAGATTGTCGATCAGATGCATACAGAATTACAAAGATACAAAGATGATCTATATGCGCAGCTGATCCGGCCGATCTTGCTTGACTTGATCGAAATCAGGGACAGTATCAAACGCGTAAGCAGCAGCTATGCGACCAAGCCTGCCGAAGAACATTTTGTCCCGCTCAAGACCTTCCGTGACTATTCCTATGATATCCAGGATGTCCTGGAAAAAAACCAGATAACCATCTTCGATGGCAAAGAAGGTGATGAATTTAACCCGTTGAAGCAAAGAGCGATCAAAAAGCTGACGACCCCAGTGAAGGAACTTCATGGAAAAATAGCCGACAGCCTTAGCAGCGGGTACGACTATATGGGCAAGACAATCTCACCTGAAAGGGTGGCAGTGTATATATACCAAAAACCAAACATTACGGAAGGAGAAAACAATCATGGCTAAGTATGTATTCGGAATCGACCTTGGAACGACCTATTCTTGTATCGCCTATGTGGACGAAACCGGCAGGGCTACGGTCGTAAACAATGCGGAGGGTACGAATACCACTCCTTCGGTTGTTAATTTTGCCAGTCCCAATCAGGTCGTCGTCGGACAGGTTGCCAAAGAAAATGCGGTTATCGATCCCGCCAACACCATTTCCCTGGTCAAGACCTTGATGGGCAAGTCGGACTTTGCGATCAACTACAATGCCGAGGACAAATCCCCCGAGGAGGTCTCGGCCTATATCCTCAGAAAGGTTACAGGGGATGCCGGCAAACAGATTGATACGGAAGTGAAAGATGTTGTTATTACTTGCCCGGCGTATTTCGGTACAGCGGAAAGAACCGCTACCAAAAACGCCGGTATTATTGCCGGCTTAAACGTGCTCGAAATCATCAGCGAGCCGACGGCGGCGGCCCTGTACTATGGCTGTGCCAAAGAGCAGGAAGAGAAGACGATTTTGGTATTCGATCTTGGCGGCGGAACCTTTGACGTCACGATTATGAGCATCAATTCCGAGAAGATCGAGGTAATCTGCTCAGACGGCAATCATGAGCTGGGGGGCAAGGACTGGGATGAGGCGGTCATGCGGTATCTTGCCGAAGAATTTGTTGCTCAGACAAGCTATGACGGCGAGTTTGATGAATATGCCCAGCAAGACATGAGGCTGAAAGCCGAAAAGGCGAAGCAGCAGTTATCTTCCCGCGAGGAAGTGCCGGTCATGCTGGATGCCGCCGGCTTGAGGGCCAGAATCAGCCTGTCCCGGGAAAAATTTGATGAAATCACCTCGACTTTGCTGGGAGAGGCACTTGATAAGACAGATGCGGCCCTGGCAGTGGCCAAGGAAAAGGGCTACAGCATAGATGAGATCCTGCTTGTCGGCGGTTCAACCAGGATGCCGCAGGTAACTAAGGCCCTGGTTGATAAATACGGTATGGAGCCGAAGATCCTGGAACCGGATGAAGCGGTTGCCAAAGGTGCCGCCATTCATGCCGTCAATGTGTATGTCAACAACCAAAAGAGCCTTGAGCCCGGCGATGTCGGTGAGACGACGGTAACGATCGGCGGTGCAACGAAGGAAATCAATGCCGACGATTATCAGGAAGAGCTGGCCGTTCAGCCGGAAATGATGAGCATCGGCGGCAAGACGCAGAAGGTCGTGGTCGCCACCACCAAGAGCTTTGCCATCGAAGTATTGGTACATGATGTCCCGAAATGCAACAACATGATAATCAAGAACCAGGCCATGCCTGATGGCTCTATTTCGGTGTCCAAGGTCTTCGGCACGTATGAGGCCAATCAGCAGAATGCCGAGCTGATCGTGTACGAGAGTGATTTTATGGAAGAGTCCTTTGACGTTGACCCGGATTTTGTCTTAGGGACAGCTACGCTTGGGCTGCCGGGAAATCTTCCCGCCGGAGCCCCCATCGAGATCACTTTCACCTTGAATACCGAGGGTATTTTGGAAGTCAGCGGAGTGGATAAGACCACAAATCGCGAGGTTCACGCAACGATGCAGTCAAAGGGTATTATGGCGGAAGAGAAAGTAGATGAGCTAAAGGAGAAATCCAAACGGATCACAGTAATGTAAGAGCAGCAAGTGCCAGATAAGGAGTTGAGATACATGGGTATCAGAGTCGGGATCGATTTGGGAACGACTTTCAGTGCCGTTGCACGAATCAATGGTGATACCGGGAAACCTGAGATCATAAAAAATAGTTTTGACAGCCCGACCACACCTTCGGTTCTTTGTTTTATGCCTGACGGAACGGTTCTTTTCGGAGAGGATGCCAAAGGAATGCAGGGGATGGGCAATACCAATGCCATCGCTTTCTTTAAAAGGAATATGGCGAATGAACAGTTTGTCGTAGAATTTTTCGGGAAGACCTATACGGCAACTGATCTTTCGGCCATTCTGCTCAAGAACCTTGTGAAGGAGGCCGAGCAGTCATGCGGAGAGAACATAGAAGCGGCAGTGATTACAGTACCGGCCTATTTTACCCACAAGGAAAGGCAGGCCACGATCGATGCCGGTAAAAAGGCCGGTTTACATGTTCTGGCCATCATCAATGAGCCTACCGCAGCGGCTTTTGCCTATGGCCTGAACGAAAAGTCAGGGGAGCAGACGGTGCTGATCTATGATCTTGGCGGCGGCACTTTTGATGTCACCATCGCCAGAATCAACCAAAATAAGATCGATATTCTGGGAAGCGACGGCAACCATGAGTTGGGAGGAAAAGATTGGGATGACTGCATCGCCAGATATTTGGCCCAGCAGTTCCTGGAAGAATATGGGGTTGACCTTGGCGAAGACGACGAGATGGCGGCGGCGCTCCTTGTTACCGCTGAATCAGTCAAGAAACAGCTCACATCCAAAGACGAGGTCAATGTTCCGCTTACCTGTCAGGATATACACGGGAATACTATTCGCGGAAATATTGTCATTACCGAGTCTTTGTTTGAGGAAATATCCGATTTTCTTATCGGCGCAACAAAGGAGCTTACCAATGGATTGATTCAATCAATCGGACTTTCATGGTCTGATTTTACCGGAGCGATTCTGGTCGGCGGGTCGACCAGAATGCGGATGATTCATCATTATGTGAGAGCTATGTCCGGCAAAGATCCACTGGCCGGAGTGAATGTCGATGAGGCGGTAGCATTGGGCGCGGCGATTCGGGCCAATATTGACGACAACGGAAACAGTATCTCACTTGCTTCAAAACGATTGCCGGGAATAAGCGGCAACAAAAAAAACATCGGTGTCATAGGAGCAAAAGCAGTGTCCGATGTAACAGCTCATGCATTAGGGATGATAGCGGTCAGTGAAGATGGCGAACGATATGTCAACAGTGTCATCATTCCTAAAAACACCACGATTCCGGCAGAAAAAAAACGATCTTACCATTTCAGGACGAGAGCAAAGGATAATGAGCTGGAGGTTTATGTGCTGCAAGGTGCCTACCCGCGGCCGTTGGATAATACCATTATTGATAAGTACACCATCACAAAGATCGAGAAGACAGCGAAAAATCCCTCGATTATTGAAGTGTCGTACCGTTACACTTCCAATGGAGTGGTTGAGGTAAGTGCGGTACAGACGGAAACAGGAAAAGAGCTGCCGATCCAGATAGAAAAGATTCCGGCGGATATGAGCTGGACTGACGGCTCACCAAAAGACCAGGCGGCCGCAGGTACGCCTCAGGAAATAGAAGTTATTCTGGCGATTGACCTGTCGGGAAGCATGAGCGGAGAGCCGGTTAAAAAGGCACAGGCAGCAATGAAGGAATTTGTCAGACAGATGGACCCGCAAATTGTGAAAGTGGGCCTGCTGGCATTTGCCGATCACGTTAACATGCTACTGCGGCCGACAGATGATTATAAGCGTGCTATGCGGGAGATTGATGCAATTAAAGTCGGTATTGTCGGGATCTGCAATCGCGCAGAGCCGTTCACAGAGGCCTTTTCGGCCCTGCAGATCAGCAGATTCGATAAAAACAAAGACAAAATCCGCTATCTTGTCCTGTTAACTGACGGTGTCTGGGATAATGCCGGGTATGCCATAAAACAGGCAAAGCGATGCCACAAGGATGGGATTGAGGTGATGGCTCTGGGTTTTGGCGGAGCGGATTACCATTTCCTGAAGCAGATTGCCTCGACAGATGAGTTTGCCTCATTAACCAACCTCTCCGACCTTGCCGGTTCCTTTTCAAAGATCGCGCAGGCGATCGGGGAAGGACAGATTTGATAAAGAATTGATGTTGCTTGACAGTTATATAAGAATAGACCGGATAAAGCACACGAAAAACACAGCATTAAGTGCCAACGCAGAGGAAACCAAAATGAACAGTAGAACTGTTCATTTCGTAAAGTGGAGCCCCACTGGGCGAGACTTTATCTGCTCTGGGTTCCTCGGAGTGCTATAAACGCAGCGTCCAGAGAGAAAACCGACTGCCAGCCCTCCGGTTCCCGAGCCTCCCCCGCTTCTTAATGACATTAGCACGGATTTACAGCAATAACCAGCCCTTGTGCAAATAAGAATGTAAACAAAGAATTAGAGGAGTTCAGCAAATGACGGAAAATTGGTACCTTGTTCTGGAATTAGAGTTTGATCCGCATCCGGTAAATGACGAGACTGTCATTAATAACCGGATCGAGGAAAAGCGGAAATTCTGGTCGAGCAAGGCAAATGATTTCAACCGCGGGGCGGAATACCGGAAATATTCACAGATGCTTCCGGATATCAAGAAGGATATGACAGGGGAAGCCAATATCCGCGCTGAGCTGATTAAAGATGCCTGCGAGAAAACCTACGGTCCGATTGACAAAACCCTGAAAATGATCAAGAAGACCGAGATTCCGCAGGATACGATTGACAAGATTGCCGCAAAGCAAAAGGTAGACGTCGAGGTCGTGAAACGGCGGGCGGCAGCACTCGGGATTAAGATCGGCGCGTCCCAGAGCAGCGATTATCAGGCAACCTATGACAAGTATTATAAAACCAAGCCCCAGAATGCCGACAAATTCATCGGTATGAATGCCTTGCTTAAGAGCTTTACTGTTTCGAATCTATATGAGTTTCTGTATGCCGGGACATCCATCAGGAATCCGCAGAATCTTCCCAGCGATGCCTTGAAACAAAGGGCAAAGGAAAAGAAGGCTAAGGAGTACTATAAAAATGACAGCGTCAGCGGGTCGGGGTCCAAGCTTTGCGGACAGTGCGACGAGTGTTTCAAGGATGATGCGGCAAAACAGATCTATGATAAGTATCTGGAGTACAACAAGAGAAAAACCATTCTTGACGAAGTCAAGAATTCTTATGACCTCGTGGGGGAACTGACACAGGAAGCATATTCTGATTTTGTCGGCCGGCTGACCGAGATTTTTAAGAACAGGAAAGACGCCGAATCGTTGCTGGTGGCCTTCTGTAAGATCGAAAAGATACCGGCAGCGGCATCAGGCTCCGGAGCGGCAGCAGCTGACCCGCAGAGCAAGGTCTGCCGCTGCGGCTGCATCAACGATGTCTCCGGCGGACGCAAAGTCTGTCAGGCCTGCGGCTTGGAACTGCAGCTCAAATGTCCCCAATGCGGCACTTTAAATGATGCCAATATTAACGTGTGCAAATGTGGTTTTCGCTTTGAAAATATTGACAAAGCAAATTCGCTCTGTGAACTGGCCGCCGATGCGCTGGATTCGATGGACTTCCAAGTTGCCGATGCCCATTTGACCGATGCCGATAAATATTGGCCGGGCAGTGAAAGAGTTACCGAACTTAAGTCAAGACTAAAGGAACTTAGGGACAGAGTCGGGACGGCTGTTGACGATATGCGAAAGGCATGCCGGGATAAACAATATTATGAAGCAAAGAGACAGCTTGATAGTGTTAAAAAATTCGCTCCGGGGTACTCGGAACCGGTACTTGAGGAAGAAATAAACCATGCCATCGATATGGCAGAACAGTTAAAACAGAAAGCGCAGGCGGCTAAGAAGGAGGCCGACATCATAGAGGCGTGCACCAAAGCCTATGAAGCCTGCCATGACTGCCCGGGTGTCAAGGAAATACTCTCGAAATATCCGCCGGCAGCACCGTCAAACTTTGTCATCGCTGCCGATCCGGCGGCCAAGGTCAATATCCTGACATGGACTAAAAGCACGACGTCCGGTTTGCTGTACTATTCTGTCGTCCGTAAAGAAGGGGCGATTCCGATCAGTGTGCAGGATGGCTTCCTTGTCGGCCGGGTCAGCATGTGCAGCTTGAATGACCGGGTTTTAAAGCCGGGAGTCCCGTATTTTTATGCGGTATTCGCAGAGCGGGCCGGGGTATTTTCCGATGCTTTGACCTACAAGGATGCGGTCAGTAACTTATTTGAGATAGCTGCTGTGAAGATTGCTGCCGGTGACGGGCTGTTGCAGTTTACATGGGAACCGGTTGCCGATAACGCCAGAATCGAAATCGAGAGAACCGACCCGGCGGGAAAAAAGATCAGACTGACATGTAACAGTCGTAATAATTTCGTTGACAAAGACCTTGAAAATGATAAGGAATATCAGTATCAAATATTTCTTACTTATGCTCTCGGCGCCAAGAAAGTCAGCACCGCAGGGGTCAGTCTGTCCGGGATTCCGACCAGGCCGCCGCTTCCGATTGAAAAGCTTATCGTCAAGCCGGTCCAGGCCAATGAGTTTCAGATCGAATGGGAGAATCCGGAAGGAAACGATGTCCAGTTCTTTTATTCAACCCGGAAACCGGAGCTGCTTTGCGGTGATCTTGTCCCGATATCCCAGCTGGAAACCTCGATGAACGTGCTTGTTGTCAATAAGACATCCAAAACCGCGGGCAGCTTTCAATATGAGGGAGAGGAGCTCATCTATATCATCGCAGTGGTCGTAAAGTCCGGCTCGGCCGTGATCGGAACCATTGCACGGGCCAGCAAGGGCGGTTCGGTCAAAATCAATCAGGTGAGCCTGGTCAATGGGAAGATTATGATTACACTGGATCTGCCGAAAGACTGCACCGGCTTCGTAGTACTTTACCGGCACGATCAGTTCCCCCATGATATCTCTGACGTAGAAACGATCAGGAAATATATTCCCATAAAGCAGTTTCACTACGACGGTGGTCTGGTTATTGATTCCAATGAGCCGGAGAATTATTTCTTCTCCGTTTTTGCCGAATTTAAACGCGACGGGGAAAGTGATTATGGCATGGGAACGGATGCGCTGTTTTCTAATATGGGCAAAGAAACAATCATTTATACGATCAATCTGAATAAAAAGCTGTTCGGCGGCGGCACGGTAACACTTTCCTTTGAGAGTCAGAACAAGAAGTTTTTACTCCCGGACATTGATATTATCTCTGCCCAGGACAGGGCTCCGATGTTCAAAAAGACCGGCAGGCTGTTTTATCAGATTCCGGCGCAGGAGGCCACGGGGAGCGTACAGGTGAGCATCCCGCTTGAAAAAGGCTTGGCGCGGGAGACTTATATAAAGCCCTTTCTCAAGGATGAAAGCTTATCGGGGCGCTATGTACTAAAAATCAAAGTCCAGTCGGATCACAAGATCAGTTAAGGAGAAATGGCATGAAATCAACGTTTATCTGCCCGTTTTGTTTTGAGCGGCACAAGCTGCAGGAAGTTCAGTTCCGCTGCACCAACCGAAGATGCAAGGATGTTCCGGATGTGGAAATTACCCGATATGAAAACGGCGATATTTCCATTCCCAAAATGGGGAAACCCACTTTTAAAGCTCCCGCCAAAGGATTGACAATACCGAAGTCAGCCAAGTGCCCGGAATGTGGAAGCTCTACCTACGCGGTTATCTGTCCGTCATGCCATAATAAATTACCGGAATCCACCTTGCTTGGAAAGGATATGATTATATCCGTGGTCGGCTCGCGTGATACCGGCAAGAGTCACTTTGTCGGAGTGATCATCAATGAACTGATTGAGCGGATATCCGTGAAGTTCGGCGGAGCCATGGAAGGCTTCGATGATACGATGACCAGATATAAGGCCGGCGCATATCAGAAACTGTATCTGGACATGCAGAAGCTGGATCTGACCAGAAGCTCCGTTCAGGATGTTAATAACGGCGCCTACAAACCGCTGATCTTTACCCTGAAACTGAAACAGAAAGCCCTTTTCAAAGATCAGATCGAGAGTTTTACGCTGGTGTTCTTTGATACGGCAGGTGAAGACCTGAATGACGAGGACACGATGAGTACCGTCAACAAATATATCTGCAAATCAGCCGGCATTATCTTCCTGTTGGATCCGATGCAGATCCCGGCTGTCCGAAACCAGCTGGATGAAACTATGGTGGCCCGGGCTTCTTCTGTAGACTGGAAGCAGGCGACCAGATCCGATGATATCATGTCACGGGTTTCCAAACTAATACGGAACGACAGGAACATGAAAACCGGGCAGAAAATCAATATTCCGGTGGCGGCGGTATTTTCCAAGTTCGATGCGATTGCCTCCCTGATTCCCGAAGGAAGTACCATCCTCGAAACGAGTCCGCATTGCTATGACAAGATATTCAACATGTCGGACTGGCATAATGTGAACAATGAAATCAAAAGCCTTCTGACAGAATGGGGAGCCGAGTCCTTTATGTCACAGGTCGATATGAATTATACCAACTACTCCTATTTTACTGTTTCTGCCTTGGGGATGGATAACAACCCCAGAGAGGACAGGCGCATTAACCGGCCGCGGCCTCATCGAATCGAAGATCCCTTGCTGTGGATCCTTAAGGAAAACGAGGTCATTAAGCCGAGCAAGTGAAACAGGAAAGAAGCGGAACACGTTAACCCTTTGACCGCCCTGATTGGTACGCCGCAGTGGGCAGACGGGAGCTATCATGGCCAGACATCAGATCATATATACTTCGTGCATGAGAGGCATTGACGGGGTCAATGACGGACAACAGATTTTTTCCTATGATATGTCATTTTCCGCCAGTAAATCGGACGATGTCAAGGGGCTCTTTACTTATCAGGTGCCGGCTTTGCCGCCCGGAACACTTATGACCGAGGAAACCGCGGGGACTATGAGGCCTTCCTTTATGTACCGGCTGCTTAAGAACGGAAGTGCCGCAGTCACGCTCAATACCTATCTGGGAAGAGACTATATGGGGAGTGCCGGAAGATTCGGCAATCAGCTGAGCCATTCTATTATTTGCGATTTCAGCGATTTCAATGTCTATCCCTGCGAAATGTATGCCGGTACAGCACTCAGGAGCAGGATGGAATTTGAAGAGGTTAATAATCCGGACCCTCCGGCATATTTACCGGAACCGGAACTGACACGCGGTTATGTGATCGATACGGATTCCGTCATCGAATTCCTGAGTATCGGTGACAACCTGGAATATTACCGGAAGATGGTTGTCGCAATGCTCCGGTTTCCTGCCGAAAAGAAGCGGCTTGTCATCTGCGACGAACCGGACAATATAGCAAAGTGGATTGCGGCGCTGCACTACACGATGCCTTTGGATATTGCCAAAAAAATCAATTTTACTACCTATGATTTTGACCCTGAGCTTTCACCGGCGCAGATTTGCGGGGTTATCCCCGAAGGGAGCCGCTACAATGTGCAGGATTATCTGTCTTCTAACCGGCATTATGTGTTTGATTTTATCAATCATCAGTTCAGCAACATAGCTCGAAACAGTGATCAAAACAGTGATCCAAATAATGATCGAAATAATGATCCAAATAATGATCAACATAATGATCAAATAAAAGCTGAGGGGATATTCATGGACTTTCTTGATACGGCCTTTAGTTTTTCATACGACAGCCTGACGGAATTCCATGATTTTGTGACAGAGAAAACATGTTACCGCGATTGCAGTCACGGTTATTATGCCGCCTATTATCTGTACTGCCTGCTTTCCGAGGGAATTGCGGAGATTACGCAGGATGAATTTGAAGAGATCGTGGCTTTTGCCGGCGAATATCTATCAGATACAATAAGAAAAGAGCTGATCGACAAACTTACCGATGAAAGCGAAGCAATCAATCAGCTGGATCATGAGTATGCGCTGCAGGTACTTGGCACTATGCTTCAATCCATGAGTATTCTGAACCGGGAACAGCAGACAACAGTAAAGCAGATGATCGTTGACCGCCTTATTCTGTCACTGTCTGCCGAAGGGATCAGTGAGGCTTCCTTTGTTCCGCTCTATGACCGGATTGACGATATGGCAAGAAATATCAATCTCAGCATTCCGGCGGAATTCATGGTAGAGCGGAACCGGGAATCGCTTCTCGGTGTTTTGGGACAGCATGTTAAGCTATGGAAGGTATTGTTTATCGTCCGCATTATCGGTGATTATGTAAAGGATATGGAGCTTTCCGCTGATGAGCTGTATCCGGATCATGCGATCGGGAAAATATATTTCGGTATCGTGGAAATGGTATATGCATCCGGCAGGCAGAACAGCTACGAACTGGCAGAGCGGATCATTGACAGCTTCAAGGATCATCTGGTTTACTATGTCAATATGTCGCTTAACATGGAGGGGTTTTTAAAGGATCTGGAGTTGAAAGATACGGAATTGACTTACCTCTGGGACTATTTCTATGAGACGACACTGGCAATGGATTCTTCGTCCATCGAGGCCGTTAACCGGCTTCTCCGGGAATATGACCGTTTTGATGACATGTATCAGCTCTATGCCCGACAGATTAAGAAAAAGACCTCTATAGCTGATGCCAGGGACTGCTTCCTGGCTTACTGGAGTACATGGTTTTCAAAGGATTCCGGTTACGGAAAAGCTTATGCTGCGACAGCGTTAAGAGACTATGAGGCAATCTACGAGCGCAAGATAAGAGATATATCGGAAAAAGAACGTTTACCCTATGCCACGGAAATCCTGCATCTGGCGATGGAGAAGCAAATCACGGAAGACTATGTGAAGACGCTCTGTGAAGCCGTCTGTGAAGCGATTCCGCTTGAGAAGGTAAGAGCGGATGATCGGAAGACCGTTGAGGGAATCATCGAATATCAGACAGAAGTGATGCAGGAACCGATCGGGGGACGGCTGCTTTTGCTATGGATTGCGATACAGCTGGGACAGGCCGTTGCCAAAAGAGATATTGCCGCCATCACGCGGAACATAAGAAATACGGTAGCAGAAAACGGCGGTGCAAGACTGAGCGGAATGTCGGAAGGAAAGATCAAGGATTATTTTGAATGGGCCTTTGCGGCGATCAATGATTTCAGCCTGACGGCAGATGATCTGACAGCCGTTTATGAGCTGTTCTCCTTTCATCGGCTTGAACAGAAACTCTTCATGGAATACTGGTGCAAAATGACATATAGAAAAAGCAAGGGCGATAAAGATTATGCTGATTTCGGTGAGTTCCTCAGCTTTATGTTCGGCATCGGGAGTCTTGATGACCAGGACATGGCCGGTCAGTACCTGTGTAAACTGAGCAAGCAAAAACGCGAAGATCTGGATAGAGAGATGAAGGAATTCTTTAAACGTGACCGCAAAGGAGCCCGTGCCTGGGACAATGTCAAGGACATTGCGGAAAGCACCAATCCCATGCTTAAAAATCTTTCCGGACTGTTCAAAAGAAAATGACGATAGACTTAAGAGAAAATACGGAGTAAGAAAAAATACGAAGCAAGAGAAAATACGAAGCAAGAGAAAAACTGAGAGGGTAATTACAATATGGCTGAAATGCCGGTGTCTGCCGAAATGAAAAATAACGTCGCCGAGGTAATGTCCAGAGGAATGGAGATTGTTGACCTGTTCGTCAACAAAAACTATCTGATCGACATCGACCAGTGTACCCCGGTACCCCTGAATGACAGGGAAAAAACCTTTTCCGCCATGTCATTGTTTCAGATCGACAAGATAGTCTATGACCTGAATGAAAACATTAATGACAAGCTTGTCAGTGTATACAGCGCGCTGGCTAATTTCGGGAGTTCGGCCCTCTTGGTGATAGCCAGCGACCATACCGGTGTCAGCTTTTATCTGGGTACCCGTGACCCGAACCGACCCGATGTGGCCAAGGCGATTCTTAAGAAAAGCCTCAAGGGCAATTTCCCCGGTATCAATATTCGGGAAAGAGATGCCTCACAGATCGAAGCGCTTCTGGAGGAAAAGATCCCGTCCGAATATTCCCACATGGCGGTGACAGCGGTTTCCATCGTACCCGGCATGAGGGATGAAGAGGATAAAGAGCATTTTGTTCAGGGAATCGAGAAGTTTATCGATTCGATGGCCGGAGAAACCTATACGGCAGTCTTCGTTTCCACACCCTTAAATAAGCAGGCGCTGGAAGACAAGAAACGGGGCTATGAGGAATTGTATTCGGCGCTTTCGCAGTGCGCCCAGATCGTCATGACCTACGGTGAAAATGACAGTGATTCGGTTGCCGACGGCATCAGCAAAGGCTTTTCCAAATCGGTGAACGACGGCATCAGTGATACCACCGGCAAGAATCAGGGAACCAACCGCAGCAGCGGCAAATCCCGTAACCGCGGTTCCAGCTATGGGCTGTTCGGTACCGGCTTTAACTCGGGCAGAGGGACGAATACATCCTATGGGACCAGTGAGGGAACCAGCGAAAGCCATACGGAGAACTATTCGGAAACGGAAACCGTAAGCGACACCGAAACGAAAACCCAGACAATCACCCACGGGACATCGGCCAGCATTCAGCTGACGAGACACAATAAGACCGTCGAAGAGCTGTTGGAAAAGATTGATGAGCAGCTTGAGCGGATTAAGAACTGCGAATCCTATGGACTCTGGGACAGTGCCTGCTATTTTATCGCCGATCAGGAAGAAGTGGCGATCGTGGCGGCTAATACCTATAAAGCCTTGGTTGCCGGGGAAAAGACCAGCGTGGAAAATTCCTTTATCAATATCTGGGACAGCGAGTATGAGCACCACGAAAAATCATTGCAGATCATGGAGCATCTCCGCTACGGTTTGCATCCGCGCTTTCTATATGAAGCCGCCTTTGCCGGGCCGGAATATGAAAGCCAGGAGATAACCGCGGCCTCTTTGATCAGCGGAGTGGAGCTCCCGATCCTGATGGGGCTGCCGCATAAGTCAGTCAGCGGTGTTACCTCCATCGAGTCAGCCGAATTCGGGCGCAATGTCTTCCGCAAGGGCGGGACAGTACCAAAGCGGGCGGTGAACCTTGGAGCCATCTATCATATGGGCGAGGTTTTCCCTAATAACCGCGTCAAGCTTAACCTGGAATCCTTGTCAGCCCACTGCTTCATCACCGGTTCGACCGGTTCCGGTAAGTCCAATACCACCTACAAGCTCATTGATGAGATAACGCGGTCGGGAAACGACGTCCGGTTCCTGGTCATTGAGCCCGCCAAAGGGGAATATAAGCTGGCGTTCGGCGGGATGACGGACATCAATATTTTCACTACCAATCCAAAGTATTATTCGATGTTATGTATCAACCCCTTCGAGTTTGATGAGGAGATCCATGTGTTGGAGCATCTGGACCGCCTGATCGAGATTTTTAGCGCCTGCTGGCCTTTGTATGCGGCCATGCCCGCCGTCCTCAAATCAGCCTTTGAACGGGTCTACATCCTGCATGGCTGGGATCTGAACCATTCGACCCAGCAGGATCTGGGCAATGGCAAGTTTCCTGATTTCAAGGATGTCCTTGCGGTACTTCCGGTCATCCTTGCGGAATCGGAATTTTCAGCGGAAGCCAAGGGAAATTATGTCGGGGCCCTGGTGACAAGGGTGGAGGGTCTGACCAACGGCTTGATCGGTCAGATCTTTAACGGCGTGCCGATTCCTGACAGCACTTTATTCAATGAAAACACCATTATTGACTTAAGCAGAGTGGGTTCGACAGAAACAAAAGCCTTAATAATGGGCGTACTCGTCCTCAAGCTGAGCGAATTCAGGCAAGCTACATCGAAAGGGACCAACCTGCCGCTTCAGCACATTACTATTCTGGAGGAAGCCCATAATCTTCTGAAAAAAACCTCCACGGATCAAGGCCAGGAATCGGCCAATGTTCAGGGCAAGTCGGTGGAAATGATCAGCAATTCCATCGCGGAGATGCGAACCTACGGCGAGGGTTTTATCATTGTTGACCAGTCCCCTACGGCGGTGGACATCTCCGCCATCAAAAACACCAACACCAAGATCGTGATGCGCCTCCCTGAGTCGCTGGATTGTGAATCGATCGGCCATTCCATCGGTCTGAATGAGGAACAGATTCTGGAATTGAGCAAACTGGACAAGGGCGTTGCGGCCATATTCCAGAACGACTGGCTCGAGACTGTCCTGACCAAAATCGACAAATGCAGTGACCGTTACGAGGTGGAAACAGCCAGCCGCAATGATCTCCGTGCCGAGAAGGACATGCTCTACCTGTTGATTGAGGAGCTGATTAACGAGTCCCAGACGATAGCATACAACCTGAACTGGTTAAAAGACGTCATCAAAGATAATTCCAAGAAAGTGAATCGGACGGCGCAGCTTAAAACTGAAAAATTGATTACCGATTTTTGTGGGGAATGGAAGAAGGGCAGCGATAAAAATATCCTGGCAGAACTGATCATGCGGCTTTTGAACTGTAATGACCTGCTCAGAATGTACGAGCCAAAGCTTCCTCCCGGCATCAGTAAGAGCTCGATGCTGACCCCGGAAATCGAAAAAGCCGCTTGGAGCTGGGCTGACAAGGTGTATCAGGGTCTGGATCGCTATATGGATTTTCTGGATAAATTTATCAAGGACCAGGTCTTTATGAACCTAATTCTCCACCAGATCGAAGAAAGCAAAAAGTCTTCCCAATATAAGGTTGCGCTGTATTGTGTGAAGAACAGAAAGTAAATGCAAGACTGCGAAAAAATATGGTTGTGCTGTGTAAAGTAAACTGCGAAATGCAAGGGAGTTATGAGTGAATGCTTTCGGATTGGGCTTCGGCTATTTGAATAAAGATGAAAAAAACGCCTATAGTCTTTTTGAAGATGCGATGAGACGGCAGGCGACATCGTGTGATATTTCGCGGGTTAAGCGGAATGTGAATCTTTTAAAAGTTCTGGCTACCGTGCTGGGAGACAATCCGGATATCATTTATTTTAATAAGACCATGATCCGCACGCTGGGGAATTTCTATGGCAAACAGTTAAGCTTTGTCGGCTGCCTGAGCAAAAAGCAGGCAGATCAGTGCGGGAATCAGTTAAAAAAGGCTTTGGAGGATGCCGTATGGGAAATCGATAAAACTGCCAAAAATGATAAAGAGATACTGATGGGGATATCCGAGTTCTTACAGCGGAGTGTAACGTATGACAGGGATGAATTAAAAAATATCGAAAGAGGAAAAAGTAAGTCTCCCATGTCGCACAATGCCTATGGAGCACTGGTGAACCATCAGGCGGTATGTGACGGCTTTGCCAGCGCTTTTATCCTGATAGCCCAATACTTTGGCATGAAGGGTATGCTTGTCACCGGAAAATCCTCCTATCATCGCACTTCCAAAGTCGAGCACGCATGGAATATCATGGAATATCAGGGAGAGTATTTTCATATTGATGCCACCTGGGATGCGAATACCTATGAAACGTCACATATCTATTCCTACGATTACTTTGGCTTGGACGACGATGAAATAGCGGTAGATCATGATTGGGATTTCAAGACTACACCCAAATGCAATTCGCCGAAATTGTCGTATTTTATCTCGAACAACCTTTACGCCTACAGTGAATCACAGATTGAGGATATTATCTACAAACAGGTAAAATATCGTAGCAAAACCATACAGCTGAAGATATCTCCGGCGATTCCTTTGGGGAAGAATGCGATGAAATATCTTGAGGAGAAAATTATGAGCGCAGCATCAAGAGGCGGGTATACTTCCGAATTTTACTATACCTGGCAGGATGCCACCAGATGTCTCAGTATTACATTAGAGGTATAAAATGAAAAAAGATGTGCAACCGGCAAAAATGAGTTATTTCTTTGGCCCGGGCTGGAGAGACCTGTGGCTGTTTATCAAGAAATTCTGGGGGTATAATCAGGAAGATATTAAGAGACGGGCGGAGAAGGTGGAGACTGGGAAAGGGATTATGTCTTTGTCGGGAGCGAGCCGGCTGTTGTCCTGCTTTGCCTTGATTCTCTTTGGGACTTTCTTTTTTGTGTTGATTGCGGCGACTGTGTCGGCACTTCTGGGGGTGGCGTTTTTAGTGGTTTATGTGCTGATTTTTCTGGTGTGGGGGATAGACAGGCTGCTTTTGATCAGTAAGGGGATCTTTGTGGCATGTCCGGACTGTAAGAGCAAATATCTCATTCCTGTTTATCTATGCCCCGGGTGCGGTGCCAGGCATACTGTGCTTACACCGGGTAAATATGGCGTATTTAAGCGGACTTGTAATTGCGGGCATAAAATACCGTCACATTTTGTCACTAACCGGGGAAAACTGGCAGCGGAGTGTCCTAAGTGCAGTTTTGCACTGAGCGGAACCGGCAATAAGCCGCTCTGCATTCCGGTCATCGGGGGCAGGTCTTCAGGAAAAACAGCGTACATAACTGCTTTCTCCTATGATTTTATCGAAAAAGCAGCACCGCGGAACGGGATTATGATTGAACATTATAGTGAAGGTACGAAGCAATTCTATGAGACGGACATCACCAATGACTATATGGGCGGAACTACGCGGATGACGAAGACAGAGACGGATGTGCGGCAGGCAAGTTCCAGGGCCTTCAGTTTTGAGATGCACAGTAAGAAACTAAGTCCTGCCCGACTTGTTCAGATCTATGATGTCGCAGGTGAGAGCTTTATTGAAAATACTGAAAATGAAGCACAGCTGCAATACACCTATTGCCACGGGATAGTCTTTATGCTGGATCCGCTTTCGATCCCGACAGTCAGGAATTATATGGATGACAGCATCAGTGAAGTCGATAAAGCCAGTGTGGGGACGTTGGATGTAGATCTGGTTCTGGATGCCTTTATGAACAAGCTCAGAGAAATTACCGGACAGTCATCCAAGGCGGTGTTTAACGTACCGATTGCGGTTGTTATCAGTAAAAGTGACATCCGGACCCTTGATCGGTTTATCGGTGATGAGATGATCTCGGAATATATGACCGGGCAAGGGTGGGGGATGGAAGCTTTCGCTGTCGCCGAAGACCGCCTGTGCCGGCAGTTCCTGATCGACAACGGACTTGCGAGCCTGGTAAGCAATATTGATATGAAGTTCAAGTATAACCGGTATTTCAAGTGCAGTGCGATCGGGCACACAAGGGAAGCCGGAAGATATAATCCAAGGGGCGTGCTGGAACCGATGGAATGGCTGTTCCAGACGGCAGATTCTGGAATGAAGTCCGTCTGGCATGAGCACCAATTCGGCAGTGTGATGAGAGGAGACCGGTAATGATACAACTGATTGTCACTGTTATTCTGATTGTAATCGCTATATATATTATATTATATGGTGCCATATTTTTGGTCGCCGCGATGGCCTATGGATATTGGGGCTTTTCAATCGGCATGGCTCCGGTGCTGTGGCTGCTTATGCTGATAGGAGCAACGGTTGGTTTTGCCGGTGCGGTTAAAAATGCCTTCCGGGCGATTCGGGCGTTAAAAGTGTGAGAAGAATTTCTAAGTCTGCAAAGGACAAGGGGTGTAATATGGATTGGGAATTGATTTGGGCAAGAATACGGGAATATGCGGTGGCTTTTTATGATTTTGCGATGACTCAGGGCGAAAACAAATTCATGCTTGTGGATAACAGTCTGATCTATAGCCGGTATGTTTCGGAAGAGACTCAGTATTTCTTTGTCGGTTCCTTTATTGTCATGGCTGTGCTGGCGATTCTGGCCTGTGATTCGTTTCGGCTGCTTCATCCGATTGTGGAAATCAGGGAATGGAAATACAAGATCTCCATCGTGAAGGTAGTGATATTTTCGGCGGCGGTATTTTCCTTACATACGTTTTATAAGATGCTGATGACATTAGGCGGCAGAGCGCTTCATGCGGAAGCCAGCGTGGCGGCACTGGACTGTCTGGGGACGTATATCAATCCTATTTCATTGATGATATATGCCTACGCGGTTTCCACCATGACATTTCGTAAGGGGCGGATCCAGGCATTGTTTCTGGGCTGGGCTATTTTCCTGACTCCGGCGGCGATGTCATATAGCAACCTGACGGATGAGCATCTGATGCTTTATATCGTAGCAGGCTTCTGGGGAATCCTGGGGGCGATCTGTTATCAGCGATTTTCTCCCTATATCGCCTGCTTTATGATGTACATAGGCTACTTTGCGGCGAAATTCTTTATGATTTACTATTCAGAAGAGGTTCTGCTATTGTCGGCGGATCACGGGATGGGGAAGTTTGGTCAGTATATGGCGTGCATGCAGATGGATGGGATATTGTGCATGGTTCTGCTGCTGATCTTGTTAGGTTATAAGGAAATCACGACCGAAAAAGGACAGCTCAGAATCAAAAAGGATATAGTATTCGCGGCTATTATTGCGGTATTCATGACAGGAACTATGATCTTTAATAATGTCGCGGAGGTTCAAGCCATTCAAGTCAGCCGAGCGGAACCGTCATATTACATCGAAGAAGATGAGGATGCGTACCTAGAACAGGATGATGAAGAAGGAACAGTAGAGGAAGGATCAGGGCTTGCTTTGTTTATGATAACAGCGGAAGCAGCTAATATCCGTTCCGGTCCGGGTACTGATTATGCGGTAGTGATGACCGTTTCTAGGGGTACGGAGTTTTACGGGACAGGAAACGAAGCCACAGCGGAAAATGGAAGAGTGTGGTATGAGATCTATCTTGATTATGATTATATCGAGACTGCGTGGGCCAGCGGAGCTGTGATTGAAGCACTGGAGAAGCAGGAAGAACAGGAAAATACTTCCGCCGGTAGTTTAACAGGAAGCTGGATAGGTGATCAGGGAAGCGAACTCATCCTTAGCGAAGAAGGTGAATGCTATTATAAAGATGGCATATCAGGCGAAGGCAGCGGAACCTGGGAGGTTGATGACTATGACATCATACACATCAAGACCAGTGCGCTTTCCTATGATTTATACGCCTCTCTGGATGATGGTTATCATACTACAGCAATGCTGGTGGAAGCGGATTCGGTATCCTGGATTAATGAAGAATTTGTAAAACAAGATTAATAGCAGGAAGTTTTGATGTGTTGAGGTTCGCCGAAGATCATGGGGTATAAGGATGGATTTTTCAGATCTTAACAAGGCCGGTAATGATACTGGTGCAGAGGGTAAAGAGATCCCTAATAAAGAGGGTAACACCGGCGACAGAGGCGGTGTTAATGATTTTGACAGTACCTATAAGGAAATGAACTCTGGCAGTAAAGCCTTAGAGTATTCCAAAGGTGCTAAAAAATCGGATGCTCCGGAAGACTCCAAGCATAAAAGCAAAGAAACGACAGAATCAGCCGCTAAAAACCAGTTAGCCGATTTCGATGATATGGCAAAAAAGAGCGCGGATTCTAAAACTGAGCCTGTGGATAAACCAGAAGCGGCGAAGGCGTCTGACAGGACTACAGACAAAAGTGTCGATAATGCGCTTGCTGATTTTGAGGATAAGCCATCTAAAGCAGCTTCTGAAAAGCCTGCTGAAGCCGCAAA
>DBDJ01000006.1 GCA_002293525.1 Lachnospiraceae bacterium UBA935 | reverse complement strand
GAAAAAGATTTCGCTGGCCTACAATCAGGACCCGGCCGCAGTCATCGATCAGTCTGTATACTGGTTTTGCCATTGCTGTCCTCCTTTCCCAGGCGGTCGGGCATGTGCAGGACCACCTGTATGTTTTCTTTCGGGATGCCCATTCCCTTGGCCGCTTCCAGCAGGCCGGACAGGAGCAGTTCACTGTCAGGGCGGCTGGAAACGGGAGGGCGGGGTATGTCTTCACTGTTCTCCTCAGCTGTCGGGCGTATCACGATCTCGCCGTCCCGGCAGGTCATTTCGAGGTCGGCATCCGGCGGGATCCCGGCTTCTTTCAGCAGTTCTCCGGACAGGTTAAGGTCCGCCCCACCCTGAAGCAGGTCTGATATGTCCTGGTGTCCGCTTATGAACAGGATATCTCTTGGTGTTTCATCGGGGTTTTCTTTGGGGGGCTTCCGGCTGGTTTCTTTAGGGATCTCCTTTGCCGGGGCGGGCGGGCTGCCCTTTTTTCCTGTAAGGCAGATCAGCCGGACCGGGTCTCCCTCATGGATGTCCATATAGTCCGAGGCCTCCGGGGGGATATTCAGCACTCCTGCTTTGCCCATTTTCAGTTCCAGTTCTGCCACTTCAAGCATCTGTTTCCTCCGTTTCCCTGCCCTGTGCGCCGGGCAGCCACCGCTCTCCGAAGAGGTCGTCCAGCCGGATCTGCACCGGCAGGCTCTTCTTCCGCTCTTCCATGTCATAGTTGGCGATCAGCACCTCCGCGTACTCGCTGCCGCCCTGGTAACGCTGGGCCAGGTTGTTCAGCCGGGTTACGGGTTCGATCTGGAATCCCCGGTAAAGCTCCCGGATATATTCACAGTCATTATAGGAGACCAGGAACCGGCCCCGGATGCCCGCGAGGGTATCCCGGAGCCGCTCGTGGTCTTCCCTGCGGAACACGGCTTCATAATAGCTTTCCGTCTCATAGTAGGGCGGGTCGCAGTAAAAGAAGGCTTTCTCGGTATCCTGCTGGATAATGAGCGCCTCGAAATCTTTGTTCTCGATCAGGGTGTCCTTCAGCCGCCTGCTGGCTTCCCACAGGGTGCCGAATGTCCGGCGGATGTCGATGGCCCGGCAGCCGAAGGAGGTTCCGCCGCTTCCGTAGCTGCACCGGGTGACTTTGTAGAAAGCCGCCGCTTTTTTGACGTCCCAGGAGCCGCTCCCGCCGGTGATGGCCTGTTCCAGGGCTTCGGCGTCTTCACCGGAAAAGAATTCCCTGACCACCGCCAGTTCCGATTCTATGTAGGGGTTCGTGAACTCTTCTTTCTTCAGGAACTTTACCAGGTCATTGAATTCTTCCCTGGAGCTAAGCGGCAGCAGCGCGAGTTCTTTTACCAGTGCCATGGTCCGGTCCCGGACGCACCGGAAAAGGTTCACGAGGTTGGAATTCAGGTCATTGTAGATCTCCACGGCTTCCCCCGGCGGCTTTCCGAACAGCACCCAGCCGGCGCCGCCGAAGACTTCGATGTATTTTTCGTAGGAGACCGGCATGCGCTGGTAGATGGCGTCGCGGAGGGCTTTCTTGCCTCCCACCCAGCTGATTATACTGTTCAATTGCGGCTGCCCTCCTTTATAGTCCGGTCATTCCCATAGTCATCCCTGCCGCCGTGGGACCATCACCGTGGCTGTTCTGGGGCGGCGTCTGGGTTTCCTGTGCTTTTGCCGGCATGGAGGTTTCTTTCACCGCCGCCGGGGCTTCCGGCGCCAGCTTCCTGAACTGATCCTCGCCGGGCAGCAGGGTCAGGGAACTGCCGTTTTCCCATTCCACATGGATCTGGCCGGCATCGTCCACGCACGTCACGGTTCCTTTCAGGCCACAGGGCATCTGGCCTTCGCCCAGCATCTCAGTCAGCTGGACGAGGGTGCCTTTGGGATATCTTTCTTTAATTCCTTTAATCTGGTTCCGGTTCATCATCGTCTTCTTCCTCCTGTTCTGCATCTGTCGGATATTGGTCTGGTAATTGAATCCCAGCCGGCAGGGCATTGCCGCTGACATCGGCGGGCGGGCGGTTTTCCTCCTGTTCCGGATAAGGGCTTGGGGGGACGGCTTCCTCTTTTATGGTTGCCGGTTCTGACGGTACATCGGCAGCAGTGGCGGCGGCCGGGCCGGGCTGGCTGGGCTGGCTGTATAGGATATGGGCCCCTGTGATCTGGCCGTCTGAAAAGCCGCATCCGGCATTGTAGTATTCCACCGTGCTTTCGTCTTTCCCGCAGCCGAGTGTGTAGCCGACGACATGGCTCTCCGTCAGGCCGCATGTCAGGCTTGTGACGGACGCGCTACAGTTGCCGCTGCTTTCTCCCCATGAGCTGAAGACATGGCCGGCCGGGCATTGCAGTTCATATACATAGACGTGGCCGTGCATGTAATGGTCGACCCATTTGCCTCCGACAACTTTGCTGGTACTCCGGTTGCATCTTGAGGTGGTGTAGCAGCTGCTGACATGGGTATGATAGGCCGGCTGGGTGTAGCATCCGCCGCCGGTTACGCTGCTGCCGGTATGCCGGTGGTAGGACGGCACGGTAAAACAGCCCCCGTAGGTATTACTGGAACCCGCATGGACGGTGTTTCCTGCGCTGTCGGTGTGATAATGGTAATCATAGGTCACTGTTCCCGGTATTTCCTGGACCCCGATGAGCAGTTCCTGCGGGATATCCAGGATGGCCTGGTATAACTGTTGAAATGTGGCATCCTCTCCGGTGCTTATGCCTTTCGTGAACAGCGCGGATGCCAGTAGCCGCTTGCCGCTATTCACAGACTGAAAAACCGCCTGCAGCTGGCTGTTCACCTCGTTCATGGCATTTTCCATGTTGCTGTTGGTCTGGGTGAAGCTGTCGGTGATGAATTCCCGCAGCCCGTCATCGCCGCTGTTCACGGTTTCAGAGATGGTAAAGAAGCTGTTTTCCATGGCCGTGTTCAGTTCGTCGAAGCGGCTGCTGATCCTGGTGTCAAAACTGCCGAACTGGCTGCCCACTGCCGAATCAATGTCCTGGAAGCCGTCGGCTATCTCGTCTGACAGGGATGAGACAGCCGCTTCGTTTGCCCGGTCCAGCCGCTCTATGGATTCTGTTATAAAGGAGAGGCCGGCCTGGCTGTTTTCCGCCATCTGTGTTTCCATCGTGCTCAGCACCGATATCAGTTCCGCGTGGTTTTCGGCGGACGATTCTGTCGCCTCGTAGAAAAGGTCTTTTATTTCCTCCTGCATCTGCTGATAGTAAGCCTGGATGCCGGCAAGCGATTCCTGCAGGCTGCTGAAGGAAGCCTGGATTTCTATCATGATTTCTTTCTGGATCTCTTTCTGCCTGGCTTCTGCGGACTGTGCCAGCTGGGATAATATGAGGACGGCCTCTTCCTGGGCGGCATTGATCCGGTCCTGCAGGTCCGTCATCTGGCCGGAAAGGTCGAGGGTCTTGTTTTCGATCAGCAGACGGATCCCGCCGCTTTCGTCTTCGAGGACGGAAGCCAGCTGTGCCATGTCTTCGGAGATCAGGGCCGTGATTTCCTCGCAGATCTGCTGGATGAAGAGGATTTCTTCTTCCTGTTCCGTTTTCTGCTGGCTGTTCATTGCTTCGAGAAAAGTAAGGATGTCCTTGCCGGACTGCTCCAGTTTCTTCCTCGCCCCGGCGATGTCCGCTGTCATGCCGGACAGGATTTTTTCCACGGCTGCGTGGCTGTCTGACTGCGCGGTATGTGCGTCGGATAAAAGGCGGCGCGCTTCTGCATGCGATTCCTGCAGACCTGCCCTGGCGTCTTCGACCGACTGCGCTAAGGCGGCCAGCTGCTGCCTGATCTCTCCGTCATCGCCTTCGTAGGTAACCTGGAAGCTGTCCAGGCTGGAGCCGAGCTGGGCCAGCTGCTGTTCCAGGGTTTCGTAGCGGGCTGAAAAAGTCCCGCTTTCGCCGGTGACGGAAAGCAGGGACTCATGGCTGGCTGTCATCGTCCCGTCCATCTGGTCGAGGTAGCCGCTTATCTGTGTGAGTTCCTGTTTCAGAAGATCGATCTGGTTTTCGGTTGCTGTTTCGGCAGCCGCCGCTGCCAGGACCGTTTTGTCTTCCGGCGGCCTGCCTCCTGCTGATAAAAAAACCGCCATAGCGGATGCTATAACGGCCCCTGCGATCCATAGGATCTTGAATAGGCTGTGCTTCTTGTTTTCCATCGTTCCTCCTGTTGTCTGTTCTGTCTTATTGCATAAAGCTGATCCCCATGCCGGGTTCTTCCGTCTGGGATTTTTGTTGTTCTATGGCCGGGCCGGTGTCTTTTAGTTCCGGTTCCGTCACGATCCGGAAGTCCGTTTCCCTGGTCCAGAAGGAAACATAGATATCTCCGTCGTCTGTCGGGATTTCCTGCTGTTCGAAGCCTTCTCCCCAGCCGTCGCTCATCTGTCCTAGCCAGTATTCTTTTAAGATCTGCAGTTCTTCTTGCTGTAACGGTTCTGTAAGCCGGCAGTCGAGGACCCCGTAGAGGGTGCCGTCATATGTTTCTATTGACGGGAATGCTGAGATGACTTTGTTTTCTACTGATTGATCATCGCGGAAATATACCATCAGGCCTCTGGTTTTTTCTGATTGTAATTGCTGGGTGTCAATCATTGCACTGATCTCCGGCTCATACCCGGCAAGGTCTTTTCCGTCAAGCGTTGTTTCCTCTTCCTGCCCGTCTTGCAACTCGCACCGGACTGCATGCAGGGGAGAAAATAGGCGTAAGGTGATTGTGTTGTCTGGTGCTTGGTGTTGTTGCTTCTTGAATTCATTGGTCTGCATTTTGTGTCTCCTTTTCTATTATTTTGGTGCCGCACTGGCTGATGACGAAAGCGCTGATAATCAGGCGAAAGATGTGGTCGGGTATCAGTTCCCGGTCGGCCAGCTCCGATATGCTGACATGCCTTGTCCTGTTGTAGATATCCTTGGCCGCATGGAAGAGGATATACTGGTCCAGCGTGACCCTGCCGATCTTGATCCGGTCAAAATAGATGCCGGATTCTAGGATGCCGGGGGAAGCCTTTATTAGCAGGTCTTCATCAGCGGCTAATAAAAAAACAGCACCGGCATAATTTGTCGTGTGCTGTAGGCTGGGCTTCTGATATGTGAGCATCAGGGAATCATAGGTCTTCCGGTGCTTCTTGTCTTTGAAATGGATCTTATGTCTGCCGGGAGGGAAGGACTGCTTCAGTCGGCTTTCCAGGCATTCCGTCTGCATCCGACTGATGACGGCACTGATGATTTCTTCGCAGCTTCGCAGCTCTTGCCATTCCGTCTGTTCAAAAATATGGACCCCATGGCCTCTTTGGCGGTAGCCGGGAGGCTGGCGCATCTGCTGTTCAAAAAAGTAGTAGGGTGAGTTCTTGGTGAAAAAATTTCGCATTGCTTCCTCCATCAAAAAACTATTTTTTACCATTAAAAAGACCAGTGCTTTTGCCATGGTCTTTTTAATCTGTTTCCTTCTGATTAGTGCTATTATCACTTTACTATGCTTGTATCTTGCATATTATTTTCATCACATTTTTCTTCGTGTTTTATATCTTTCATTCTTGAAATTATGCAACTTGGCTTTATCTGCACATATTTTTGTTTATATATCTTACATCGAAATTTCTCTATCTCTGAATAGATTTCATCAAAACATTTTGCATATACATTAATAGAACAGTTATTTTCTTCCTTGTTTTCCGTTGTTGAAAACCATTCTTCATTTATCTTTAATAAAAATTTGATACAGACAGATATATTCCCCTTCCCTTTTTTATATAATTCAAAATGCTTTGAGCAATTAGCTGCAAATTCTTTTAGTTCATTAATTGGATTATAGATTTGTTCATCTACCGTTTTCCTATTTATTGATAAAAATAAAATCCAAATTTCCATATGCATTACCCAAATCTATAAGTGACATATTAGCAATATTAGTATAACTGTCAAAGCATTGGTCTAATTCCTCATGATATGATTTAATTCTATCTGTATACCAAATCTCAATTTTTTCAGCAGCATCAGGACTATCTTTTAATATGGAATCTGGCTCGTAAAATTCTAACAACTTTTTCTTGCTTTCCTGTTTTGGAAATTCTCTTGATAATATACAATGCTCATTTGAAACACTCTCAGCAATGCAGTCCTCTATTAATTTAAGAGGCTCATCTAGCGAAAAATATTTCGCCTTATACAATACAGAAACAGCTTTTATCGCTTCTTGATAGAAAGTTTCCATTGATATGCGTTTTATGGCAAAATATTGAATTAACGACATGATAAAACCTAACAAAGCACTACCTAAAACAGCAAGCGAAATATCATACACTAAATTTACTTTATTGTAAAATATGAATACTCCCATTAGTGCTAATAAGCTAGTACAAAAAGTAATTATTGAAAGCCATTTATTTTCACGCATATCTACACCTTTATCTTATCGTTAATTTTTCTATGAACCAAAGTATTACTGCTACATCAGCTCATTTCTCTTATTCTTATTATATACATAAAAATCAGCACCCCTCTACCCTAATTTCAGCAATCTTTTCCTAATCACATCCAGGCTCTAAAAAATGGTGTATTCGTGGTGTATTACCGGTTTTCAATACACGAAAATTCGTTGATTCTACGGGCTTTCTTAGGATATTCTTAAGCTGTTGCCGTGGCAGACGAACAGGATGTTAATCATGTTGGGTTTCTCCTTGATTTTACTGTATTATGCGGTTCTGCGGCATTGTGGCGGCAGAGGGGGGAACGGATTTTGTGGTCGTAAGTCGGTATAAAGTAGCATATCTTTGCCTTCAAGTGTCATAAATTTTGTCATAAATTTGAAATCCGTATGACACACCGTATGACAAATGGCAGACTAGCATTAAATTCATGCCATCTTACTGCATACCTTACTTAATTCCTTCTGTGCATCCTCAAATCCTACGTGTGTATAGGTGTTTAAAGTGACCCCGATATCTGAATGACCCATGATATATTGTAGTCTTGCGGAAAGGGGTGGTGCTTATGTATGTGACACGGAGTGATCTGATAGCTTTTATTACTTTGTTAGTTGCAATCGTTTCATTAACCATCAAAATACATAAAAAATAGCCGTCCTGTTCATTGGCGTGAATAACGGCTATTTTTTAGTTCGATAATCGCCGGACGGATATATTTGGATGGGTACGGCTGGGTGATTGGGGGATGGCCGGATGGTTTTGCTAGGGGCGGATGACTGGATGGTTTTGCATGGGTCAGATGCTGATTCCCTTGATACGTAACTATTTCATTCAGATGGTTCTTTATCAGAATTTTTATAACCCTTTAAAGACATACGCTACAGAATCCCATTTTTTAGATAATGGCAATAATCTTTCTAATTCTATATCACAATACTGCTGCTGGAAGACATCTATATAATCTTTTTGAGCATTCCGATACTGCTCTTCCGAAAAACAGCCGCACATTCTTACAAGCTGTTCATAATACATCCATTGATGGGTATCAATTTCACACAATCTCTCAAGTACCAGTTTTTTTAGCTGCTCTCTTTTTTCATTATCCAGTCTTTTGATACTGCCGGTCATTGATGCATCATTGATATCCAGATCATTGACCTTAAGAAAATCAGCCAAAGAATCATAGCAGGGGGTATGATTCCGATAATTCCGACTCACTTCACGACCGCCCCATTTGTCAAAAGCATTCGTGCTTTTCATAATACTTGACCGAGCTTCAATCAGAGTAGCGTCAGTTTTTTCGACGCTGTATCTGTTCAGATTCTTGCCCAGACCAATCCCTCTGAAATAAGGACTTATTACTATTCTCTTTGCTGTTATAATATTTGTTTTGATAAATTCAAATATGATATTCCTATCAATATTATTCTGTCCCACTTCATTGATCGGCGATGCCAGCAAAGTAGCAGCGACAACGTTATCATTAAGTACCACACAGTAGATATAATTGATCTCACTGTCGGGAACCGGAATATAATGATACCGAGCAAGCTCCTGATAGTCCTCAAGCGTTCCTTCCCTATAAACCAGTTTATCAAGTATTCGCTCTTTAATTAATAAAGAGACATCGGGTTCTTCCAGATGCCAGTCGTTTCCTCCGTTATCATAAAAAATAACATCTGCAAAAATATGATCAAGATACTGTTTTTCATATGTGACCATAAATATATGTAAACCGTGTTTCTGCGCTGATTTATAAATATTCAGGAAATAACCGGTGCTATTATCATCACTGACAGGATCGGCAAAACTAATCTCTTCCAACAATACCAATTTGGAGCCGGTATGAATGCAATAAGAAATAAAAAGTCTGATTTTCTCGGTTTGCGAGAGATCTTTTACGGAAGCGTCAAAATAATCGAATTGTCCCAATCCGGTTACTGCAAGACATTGTTTCATTTTTATCGTATCAGAATCAAATATTTCTGCTACTGTCAGATCATCCAATTCTTTAATTATTTGAGAATAAACGGCAGTATCCTCTTTCATAAAATAATCCGTTACAAAAAAACTCTTATTCCTCTCCGCCATAATTAAAACAATCGCGGGGTCATACTTCTCGACAATATAACTACAGTTAAATTTGCCATCACTTTGTAGTTTCATCATTCGCTCACCTCGTTATAATTTTGACATGATATATTCTGTAATATGATCAATACTTTCCAGCGCATCAGGTATGATAAGATCAAACCGGGAGAATTTATCTGCTGCATCAACAAACTCCTCAGCAAGGATCTTACATCTTTCTCCCATCCTTTCTTCCTCACTCCGCTTTCCATCTCTTTCCATAATGACTTGAAGAGGAGGCTGAAGAAGAACCATCCTGATCTTTATCTCCTGTGCAAATTTAAGCAGGAACATAAAATCTTCCTCTCTGATAAAAACAAAATCCAGAATGACATTGTTACCGTGCTTACTTAAACAGTATGCGTCATGTAACATGTCAGAAACAGCAATATTAAGAACCCAGTCATCACAGCAGTTTTCGTTAGGCTGAACACAGTTCAAATAATAATCTCCACAAAGATAAACCATTCCTGTTCTCTTGGTGATTTCTCTGCTGATCGTGCTTTTTCCTGACGCCGGAGGCCCGCTAACAATAACCAGGTCACCTACGCCTTTCTTTTTGCTTATTTCATAGAAATCCATGATACGATGATACAGGTCATAATGATATTGACAATAGTTGAATCGGCTGATATGGAAGCCATTTCCTAAAAGGGGAACCGGAGCACGGCTGTGCATCGCTATTTTATTATAAACGACTGACTGCTGCCTTGCCAGATTTTCCTTTTCTGTAAAGGAGGGCGTGAAATCATTTATCTGTCTCAGTTTTCCATCCTGCATAAAAATAGTAGTGTCGTGACGATAAATTCCCGGCCCGTCTGACCAATACGCTCCCTTTTTCATAGCATCGTACGGAAGGTCGTAATTATCCGCAAATGACAAACCGCCTGTTCCATGATCACTTGTAAATATGACTGTATAGTCATCATGATTTTCTTTTGTCCTTAATCTGTACAGGAAACGATAGATCTCCAGAATCTCGCCGATAACAAAATAGCCGTTATTATTATGTGCGGCGGAATCGACCTTTCCGGATTCTATGAAAAAAAACCAATCTTTCTGACTGCTATCCAGTGCATCAATTATTTTCTCAGCAGCCTCGCTTAACCGTGGTTCCGGAGTTCTGGTGGCAATTCTTTCGTTTTCATGCATAAAATCGTTATGATGCAACAGAATCAAGTATCTGTTATCATGGCTAAGATCAATATCTGCATCTATAAAATCATTTTCATACATCAGGTTTAACCCCGCTACATTTTTAAGGCGTTCAAGCACATTTTCCCGATCAGTCCGCTTGCCAAATTCACCAGCAGTAACGATATCCTCCGTATCTTCCGGATAAAAACACATTCTGCCGCCGCCACATAAAAGATCCCATGCATATTGGTCGATGTTTTCCGCAACATTATTCTGCATTGCGATATTGTTATATGCCAACCCGACATCTCCCGTTTTCTCTTTATATTTATTGAGTTTATCTGGTGACAGAAGCATTCCGACAGTACTATCCGTGAGCGGCATATTAGTCAGTGCGGCTGTCAGAATACCTTTTTTCTTTAGCTTACTGAAGACAGATATGCTATTGAGACTGTCAGCCTTCTGAAAATCAATTAAGTTTTCTGTCATCCCTGTACTGAGCATAGCCGAAATCCCTGCTGATGAAACGATCCGCCCACGGCTTACACTAGGCGAAAGCATCCCCAGACATTTAAACCTTTTCCACTCATCATAATATAAAAGACATTCTGGGTAAAAATGCCTGATCTGTGTTTCCTTAAGAAATGACAGGTCAATCATTTCCGGATACTGCATAATCTCAAACGACATCCCGTCAACTAAAACAAAGATGATTTTTTTCATACCTATCCTTTCATTCATCTTTTCCGAAAACAACCTAAAGGTATTCAGTATACTGATTATATTTCTCTATATACCTTGCCTCCAAACTCCTTTTGTCATAATTCGGGCTTCTCATCCTGCTGTTTTTTGCTCTTTCGAAAACTATTTTCTTGAATATATCTTCGCTAAAATCAGTAAATGCTTCCGATACTGCAGAAAGCCTGGAAACGTCACAAACACAGTCTTCCTTTCCATAAGGGTCACGAAATCCCAGAAACGGAAGCTCATTTATTCCTAATTTTTTTATTGGCAGCAAAGGCACTGCCTGTATATTCAGTAATACTGCAAGGTACTTTATGAATTCTCTGAACGAAAAACACCTCTCCCCGGCAACATTATATATTGGGTAGGAAAATAAACGATTCCTTGAAATAAGGGCTTCAACGACATCAGCAAGCTGAAAATCGTATGTCAGATTCAGTTTATTTAACCCATCCTGTACAGTAATGATTCCCTTTCCATCCAGCAGTCTCTCAATATACATACCGAGTCTGTCAGTCCAGTCATTTTGTCCGACCAAGATAGAAGGCCGCAGAATATACAGCGAGCTCTTAGGCAGCGTTCTGTACAGCATCCTTTCTGCCTCACGTTTATCATGATATGGCTCATTATCAGCGGTACATTCGTGACAGGGATCAAAACTATCCTCCGCCGGGATTACAGAGGAGTTCTCCTGTTGATAAACTCCTATCGAGGATATCATAATATGTTTATCGGAAAGCCTTGCTGCATTATCGATATATTCGATACTGTCATGCCGATTCATACAAATATTATTTACGCAAAAATCAAATCTTTTTGTAGCCAGCTCAGTGGCGATCTCACTTAGCCGACACCGTTTATATTCCACGCCAAGTATTTGTTCTGCCGGTTTTCGTGAAGAAACAGCTGTTATTTCATATCCGGCAGATAATAATTTCTTTAAGAGCGTAATCCCGTAAAATCTGGTTCCTCCTAAAACAAGTATTTTCATCATTTTCCCCGTGTCCGTTTAACGGACTTAAATAAATTAAAATCATAACCTGTTATGATCCAGTCCCTGAATACCTTTTTATACCAAAATTCCACAGCTTGAGCATAATAACAGTGAACAGTACTGCCAGCGCAGGAGAAATAACATAAACAATATTAAACTCACCGCCATTAAAGATAAAGTCGGCCGGATAAAAGGCAACATAGCCGATCGGAAGAATGAAAGTAAAAAATATTCTCAGGGCAATAGTATAAATAGACAAAGGATATTTTGTGAAATCAAGCAGTTTTGAAACAAACATATTAACAAAATGAGAATTCATGATCCAGAAACCTGTTGTCGCTCCCAGAATCGTCAAATTTCCTGTTATCACGCTCCCGCTGATAATCATAATCAAAAGGAATATGACCGATGCAGCGTTAAGCGTCAGCTGCAGCTGTAATGCAGAATAAACAAAGCAGATTATGCCAATTATCATATTCACTATTCCGCGTATGTCAAAGGTTTCAAATACAAAATAAAATAATGTATTAACCGGACGTAAAAGATACTTAACAAAAGTACCTTCCAGAAGGTGGTTTTTCAGATTCCACATATTACTTAAAAGAATATTGGCCGGAGATGTAATGATAAGGTATAGCGAATACATTAACATCACTTCATAATAACTTAAATTCGCAAGATCATTGATGGAATTGAATATGATGTAGTAAATGAATATTCCTGAAATACCAACCAAAGCCATTGCAAAAGTACTTATAAATGTATCGGCTTTGTACTGCATCTTGATCTTCAAATATTGACCGCTTAGCAGCTTATAAATTCTAATATAATAGTCGATTTTTCTCATAATGCTCCTCTGAAAGCAGTATATTACTTTTTCAAACCAGTCCCATGTATTTCACAGAACTGTCTTACCCTCCATTATACACAATATTTCTGAACGCATGCTTAAATGCAATCCTGCTAAGAACCGTTAAACCTCCTATCCAGAACAGCTGAACAGCAATCTGGATGAGTTCATATCTGAATCCTACTTCATTATCAGTCAGGAATTTAAGGGGGGTATAATAAATAGCTTTGAACGGAAGTATGTCGATTACCATTTTGATATTCTGAGGATAAAATTCAAGAGGCACATAAATACTTGCCAACACCGAAATCAGCACATCCTTGATAACTGTGATACCCCATATGGACTCTGTATAAAAAGAAGTAAGACCAACTATAAAATCAAGTATGCTACAAAGGATCACAGCATTTATAAGACTTACGATAAAATAAAAAATATTGAAACCGACAATAAATTTCACATCAAGAACAAAGGCCGAAAATAATAAAACCGGCAACGTAACACAAAAGAAATTAAATATCATCGTTCCGATACCGCGGCAGAATACATGCATCTGAAAATCTATCGGCTTTATCATATCCATAATAATTGACCCATATATCAGTCGGCACGATATAAAGTTTTCCGTATATGTCTGAAATAAGCCCACAAGCGCTGTTGATGCCGACATATATATCATGATCTGATTAAATGACATAGAACTAACATAATCTCTGCCATTATAAATGGCTTTCCATAAGAAATAAACAATTATCATATATAATATATTTGTAACAATCGCGACAAACACATGCATCTTGTGAACGGTATTATCCATAAATCCGTTCTTGATATAAGACAAGTAGCCTTTCATGTCAGTGCTCCCTTCTTCTAAAAGAGTAAGCTTTTCGTTCTAAAAGAGTTTACTCTTTATCGAATATAAGTCAGGATTTTCATAGATCTTCTTTACGACGGATTCCGTGCTCAAGTCCTCTGATTTTACATCTTTTATAAATTGCGACTTCAAAATGGTATTGAACACCTTTAAAAACACATTTTCCGTGATAACCTCAACCTCTATCCAGCCGTCATCACATTCCGAAACTTCTACACGGTTGCCATATTCCTTTATCATTTCGTCACAGAACATATTGGGTTCTGTTTCCTGCTTTAATTCCACCTTTATTGTTCGGAAGCCACTGTAGCTCTCCTTGACTTTATCAATGTCCCCGTCGTACACTAGCACGCCATGGTCGATAATCACAATCCTTTTACATAATGCGTCAATATCACTCATATCATGTGTAGTCAAGATAACTGTTATCTTCTTCTGGATATTCAATTCTTTAATAAGTGAACGGATTTTCGATTTAATCATAACGTCAATGCCGATTGTAGGTTCATCAAGAAATAGGATTTTCGGGCTATGAATCATGGATGCTATGATCTCGCACAGCATTCTTTGACCTAGAGAAAGTGTTTTGACCTGTCGGAATAATAAGTTATCAATATCAGTGATACGAGAAAACATTTTCATATTTTCCTGATACTCCTGATCGGTGACTTGGTACACTTCCTTAAAGAGCTTAAATGATTCGACAACAGGCAATTCCCACCATAGCTGAGAGCGTTGCCCGAAGACAACACCAATATTCTTGGAATAAACCTTTCTTTGTCTAAACGGATCCATTCCATCAATCACAACATTGCCTGATGTAAGCTGCATAACGCCTGTCATAATTTTGATTGCAGTCGACTTTCCCGCGCCGTTTGGTCCTAGTAAACCTATGACCTCACCCTGATTTATAGTAAGTGAAATATCATCTATGGCTCTGATGGTTCTGTAGTCTCCGGAAAAAAGATCCTTTAAGGATCCCATAAGACCTTCCCGGCGATTTAGAACGACAAAATCCTTAGACACATTCTCTAACGTAATAAGGCTCATTTTTATCACCCATGCTACTATTCAAGATCATTTCCATAAATTTATGATAATCCTGAATATTCCTCTGAATTCTGAAAGCGAAATAACTCTTTCGTATTTGGTTGAATACCGGAAAATCCTTCGCGCCAGAAATTCCGTCTCCGTAAAAATCAGTTATGAACTTTTCCTGATAAATATCCACCGGGTAATGAAATTCCCCGACATGAAAATATTCCTTGTACATCGGTTCACTGTCATACTGTAAAAAATCAAAGCCGGGAATATCAAGCTGAACCACCAGCTTATGCTGAAGTATCTTGTTATTGAATTCGCATATAGGCTTGAATTCCGAATGAAGACTGTCATACATTGTGGCAAAGATGCCTTCGTGATTGGCAATTATTTTATCAATCCCATGTATGCCCTCGAACAGGAGCTTATCTTGAAGAGGATGCATATAATACGAATATCCCAACATTACAAAACGTTCAGGCTTATAGTATCCATTGTTGACGATGATCCTCATTTTTTCCGCACACTCGGCACTATCAACAAGGCATAGACCGCCACCATCAATACTTAAGAGTTTGCTTGAGGAAAACGACAAGATGACAGCTGACGTTCTCGCTGTTTTTTTTAATCCGCCTTTCATAACAGTTCCCAAGGCCTGACACCAGTCTTCAACAAGAATAATATCTTGCCTGTCTTTCAATATCTCGTTTATTTTTTCCATCTGGGCGGGAATCCCTGCCATATGAATCACAAAAACGAATTTCGTTTTAGGTGATATCTTGTTTTTCAAATCATCAGGAGATAAGTTGTACTGTTTGTCCACATCTGCAAATACTGGCCGCAGGCCACATTGGATAGCCGCCATAGGTAAAGTAGGATAACATTCCACCGGAAAAATAATCTCATCATCCTGATCTACCATCTGCGTAAGCAAAAAAGCATGGAATGCTGATGAACCGCCATTGGTGAATACTGCCTCCGAATATCCTGTTATATTTTTAAAGAACCAGGCATTATATTCTTTATAATTTTTTGTCTGCATTTAACCCTCTTTCTTATCTAAATCTTCTATTATAATTGGTTGGTTACGTCAATTATGTGCTCCAGCTCATCTTTACCGTAATCAATGCTGTTCAGAATCCAAAACATCTTTCCTTTTAAGTTTTCAGCGCTTTTACAATCCGCACTTGCAGACTTCCAAAAACCAGTTCCATTTTTATATAATTCAAATTCATAAATAAGCTTGTCATAAAGTGTAATAGCCGGTATATTATTTTCTTTTAGATGTTTTACGATACGGTCACGTTCTGTCTTGCTTACGGCAATGAACGGAATGGATACACCATTTGAGTTGGCACTGTCGGAGCACTTTTTTGCGCGGAAGGGCTTGCTGTCATAATCAACATGATTGACAATGAATGCTCTGTTTTTTCGCAGCTTGCGAATAAAATCACCGGACTTACGCAGCTGTACAATACCTAAGGCGCTCTGAATCTCCGTAATCTTAAGATTCTCGCCAAATAATGCCAAAGGATTATCCCAATTCGCGAATGAATTTTCTTCTCTGTTTCCACCTTGATCATGGAAATTACGTGCCCTTACATAATATTCTTTATTATTGCAAATCAAAAAGCCTCCCTCACCACAAGTGATGAGTTTATTGGCTTGCAGGCTGAAGCATCCGATATCAGCCAATACTCCTACCCTGTCGCCGTTAACTAAGCTACCGAAAGCCTGGGCACAGTCTTCAATCATCATAAGATTATTCTTATCTGCAAATTCTCTTGTTCTTCTTATCTCTACACCGTCACCCTGAATATGAACCACAAGGATTGCTTTCGTTCTGTCTGTTATTTTCCGCTGAGCATCCTCAAAATCAAAGCTAAGGGTTTCATCAATATCAACAAAAGTCGGGACGGCACCTATTGAAATAATCGAGTTAACGGTCGCGATGAAGGTATAAGGTGTAACCAGTATCTCGTCACCAGATGTAATCTGTAATGCGACCAATGCAGCTTTAATTGCGGCCGAACCATTGCACACTGCTAATGCGTATGCTGCCCCGCATGCTTCACGCAATCCTTTTTCAAGCTGATCTGTCTTGGAATTATCAATATCATATCTGAATAATTCTTTTTTCTCTAAAACTTCAGTTACGCTTCTGATCTCCTCCTCATCAATTTGTGTTGCACCATATCTTCCATAGAACGCATTTTTCAGAATTTCAATATCACCTTTCATAAAACATCTCCTCTGTTATTTTATCATTTTTGGCAACAGTAATAATCTTCCGCCATGCTTTCATCAGTATGGCATGACGAAGATAGTCTTCCTTACATTCCTCAAAAATGTCATCAATTTCTGTCAACACACCCTGAGCTTCATTAGGATACTGTGTTGAAATAAAATCAGCGGCCATTTCATTCATATTTTTTCGTCTTTTGACAAGAATGATGTCATTCAAAGATATCAGTCCATCACTCATATGATCAAGCATCCATTTACTATGTAAGTCATCCGCACTGATACCGTCCAACTCCATCTCAAGCATCAGCCGGTCTGTTACGTAGTTTACAAAAAACCAATACATAGGCGAGTGATCACAAAATTTCATCAAAGACTTGGCATATCTCAGCATATTCTCCGGACTTCTTCTTTCCTCATGGTAAATATGAAACACCCTTCTTTCATGAAATAATATGGGAAATTTGAAAGATATCGCCATTTTAAAAAGGAAATAATCCGAACCTAATGTAAAGTCGGCAGGCAAGCAGGGAAAATATTCAAATATCTTATATGCACAAAAATTCCCCGCCTCCGGCAGCTTAGTATCTAGTCTCAGATCATCTTTCGCATAATATCTTTTGCAGTCCTCACTCATTTCATCCATGAACACTTTATGAAGTTCTGGTTGAATACAAAGCTTGTCAAGAAATATACGGAACAGTTCATCATTGTCTTTCACAAAATCTTTTATGTCAAGATTCCATTCACCTACATATCCACTTCCGACAATACTTATCGGTTTATCGTTGCCAGAATCTGAAACGGTCTTGCCAATATTATTAATCTCCAGTTCAAGAGGATAGGGACACTCATCTTGAAGAACCGTATCGGAATCCCTCCGATGAATCACATCAAATCCGAGTGCAGCAGCAAATAAGAATATTTTATTCATAGCTGCACCATAGTTTACTGTTCTGGGTACAAAACAGTCCGCCAAATTGTCCGAAGCAAATCCTGTTTTTTCGATTATCTTACTGACTACAAATATCTGTTTTGCAAACGGAATATGATAGACCAGGACATCAGGATAGTTTTTATTTATCCTTTCCACTGCTTCTTTGTTCCATAATTCACATCTTTCGTCGCCCGAATCAAGAACAAATATCGGAATAGCTTTATTGAATTTTCTCTGACAATGATCTACTTCCTTAATATATGAACCAAGACTTCTGGCAACATCCCTGTTCGTAGGGATCCAATATGAATGTTTCATGGTTATTCCTTTCTTATAAATCCATATATTCTTTACAAAGATTCAGAAACTCATAGATCGAGAGGCTGATATCATCGTTATGAAACTTGGCTTTGATCTCATTCGGCAAATAATTCAGATAATACTGTTTTGTAAAGCTATGCATTCGGGAACTGACTTTCTTCCTTATTTCTTCTAAAGAATCTGTAAGATAAATACCTTTATCTTCTTCTGAGTGTGCCATTTCCATTCCGGTAATACCAGGGAAAGGCAAGAAGGAAAAGTGCCCCAGAAATTTATCGTATCCATTGTTCCTTGAATACCTGAATCCTTCGATGATTGCCTTGCTCTGCGTTTGGTTTTCAATAACTGCAAGCGATTCTATATTCCTGCCAATATATTCCGCAAAGAATTCCGGGGTATACATCATGATATTTCTTACATAGATATCAAGGAAAAAATCCTCCTTTACAGGCGGTTCGCCTAATTCCTTGCTCTTAAAATAATAAAGATCATTCAGTTTGCATTTATCATACTTTTGAATATAGTCTTTGAACAGCTTATCCAGAATTGTTCTGGCTCTTTCTTCACTCGTATTTACAAAATGAATCCGATCAGCATAATATCCAATCAGTTCTGTGATCTTGAATATATATTCCTTGATTCTTACTGCCAGTTTGTCGTAACTCTCGAAGCAAAACAATTTCTTATTTTCCACTGCCTGATTACTTGCTTCATGAGAAGTATACACTAAATAAAGATCGGTGGACCAAGCTTTTGCCGCCAAAACTGTCATGGTTGTATCCATAATATCCTGAAGACTCAGTCTGCCCTCGTCAGCCTCACAATAACATATACATGGTCCGCCGGTAATAATATCTATTTGGGGGGGTATAAGCGCTACTGCCCTGTTAACGATCCAGACATTATTATATCCATTAGAAAGCGGCATATCTATAATCCGAGAAGGATATACAACACTCGATTCCTTGATCGTATCCACGAATTCTTCAACCGAGCATTTGTACTCCGCACGGAACAAACCGGCATCCTCATCCGCCTTAAATGCAAAGGCATAGTTCTCGTAATCGTTACGATGGAGATCGCTAAAAAGAAGATCCGCTATCTCATCCGCACCGCTAATATCGGTCATATTAAGTTTTCTATCGACAGAAAAATCTTTGTTTTCACTATTAAGATATCTTGACACCTTTTGAACAAATAATTTCTGGAAGTCATTGTATGAGCAGAACGCATGGAATGCCTCGTGGATGATCCGGACTCCTGTCTTTTCTGGAACATAATCAGGCAGATCATACTTGGAATCATAATCCTTATATTCAAACCCGCTCCAGCCATCATACAACTGCCTGAATTTCTTGATCTGCATATGCTGACTGCTATTCTGTGACGGAAGCCCAAACCCGTTTTTGCGGCTGAGCCCCATCTCAATAAGACTTGACAAGCCACATGAAAGGAAATAATCCACCGCATGAGCAACTAGATAGAGTGCCCATTCATTTGGAACAGAACCCATCCACATGTGTTTGTCTCGGCAATAATCGGCGTTATTTCTGAGCTCTTTTAGTATCTGTCCGCCTCCGATCACAAAAATCTGATCATCAGCATATTTTTCTCTTATTGCCGGAATAAGATTTTTTAATATCACTTCCGGATATAGCGAGGGTTCACTGATACAGTTGTCAACGCCGCCAAAATTTATAAGGACATATCTATCAATTTTTTTGTCTAAAACAGCTCTGAAAATCTTCTGTTCCTCAGAATTGCAGAACTTTTGGGTCAAAAATCGGAGTTGATTCTTTGTCGTTTCTTCTGGAACAATCCAACCAACCTCAATCAGTTTTTCATGATGAAAGTCCAGTCGCTTGATCTCTTTCTCGGTATCGGTAAATTTTTGTACAAAGAAATAATCAACATCCAATAAACGCTTATCAATATTGTCAAAATACCAGAATAAGACTTCTATGTAGCAGACCTTGAAGCCCTCTTGTTTGGCAAATATCGCGCCTGTTGGAGATACAACACTTATAAATAGTTGTACATCACCCAGCAGGTATTTTTTCTGCTTCATTTCTTCAATATTAATAGTGTCGATATTTACATACCTATCAACATCATTTGATAACTTGGCAAGCTCAAGGGCGACACCGTTACCCATAAAAACGACTTCATATCCCTTTAACCCTTTACGCTTTAGCTTTTTGAGCACAGAGACAGCAATAGATGCTGGTCCGAAACCGAAATTTTCCGCTTGAACTACAATTGTCTTTTTATTATACCTTTCTTTATTCATAATATTCCTCGAAAAAAGCGTTATTGGGATCGCAATACTTATAACAATTATTCATCATTTCGGGATACATTGATTTCCGGAAACATTCAAACACATTACCTTCCCAAACATCACTAATAGAAGTTTGATTCATATTTCCCATAACATACTGCTGATTATTCTCTCGCCATATGGTAGTGTCACACGGATATATATTACCGGTTTCCAGGTCGATAAAAATTGTATTGTATGGCAATAAACACTGGTTTTTTTTCTCATACATATAGTTGCCGACCTCAGCACAATAATAATCCTCCTGCGAGACTCCAAATATCTTATAATACCTGTTTACAAAGAAATCGCCGGTTATGAATCCATCATAAATACATTTCTCAATTTTTCCATAGAATGCCCGGATCTGTTCACTGTCCAGAAACAAATCCGGAGCATCTTTTATTGGCAGCAAATTAACCGCATCAATACTCATACTCTTGAAAAAGCATAGAAAGTCATATATCTGCGAATAATTAAGATTTGTGACAACGTGATTTATGATTATCGTCACAGAATAGTTTTTTTCTCTGATATATGCAATCCCTTCACATATCCGCTCTAAGACGTTACTGATACCGCGGCTTTTATTGTTCTGTTCATAGATATAGCTGTCGACAGAAATAAAAAGCCGTTTAACATTGTTAGCCACCAAGCTGTCAATGGTTGGGGGAATCATACTGCTACCATTAGTCGTTATCGACCAGTTTAATCTGCCGCCAGCATATTCTAGAAGCTTCCAGAAATATTTTGCAATAAAAACTTCTCCGCCTGACAAATTCACCTCACAAGGATTGATATCTACCAACTGATCTATCAAGTTCTTCAAATCTACAGCTATTTTGTCTTCTTTTTCACGCCAGCTACTGCAGAATTCACAACGTGCGTTGCATCTTTTGTTTACCTTGATAAAAACATACTGGATATTCTTTTCCCTGATAATGTCGCATGATGTATTCCTTAACAAGATCTTGCGAATCATTTACTGCACCATACATGATGAAAACAAAAGTTCATCATACTTGCCTTTCTATTAATAATTGAAAATCTTTCGACTGTTCAGCTTGCAGCAACAACGTTCTGTTCTATGTAGGCTTTGATCTTATCAACGACAATATTCTGTTTTTGATTGTAATCATACTTTGAATTCAGAATGATGACCTCGGCATCCGTTATGGTATAAAGCGCTCTGATCAGGGGGGAAGAGCTGTCATTATCATTTAAAAACAAAAGAATTTTTTTCTTCATAGTACTGGCCCAGCCCAATTCAACAGCAACCCCCATAGAATTTTCCGGAAACGCAATAACAATATCCGAGTCCCGCATTTCTTCAAAGTCCAACGGGGTACATACATCATCTTCCATGCGAGCTTTGCCGTACTTCTCACGATACAGTGCCAGAAATACATTGCTTGAATAATATTGACAAGTTTCATAGATATTACGAATAAACACTTCGTAGTTTGGATCCATTCCATCAAAAGTAAGATATTTTGATATTGGACAGGCAATAAAAATTTTAAACATTTGCTTTCCTTTCCTTTTGTATTTTTGACTGGTTAATAGAAATCTACCCACTCCACACTGTATTTTCTAAAGCACAAAATTGATTTTATCAATTGCATATGATCGTTACATTTAACAAGGAACCATGCCCTCCATGCATAATATAATGACTTGAGTTTATTTTCCTTCTGATAGATATAAGCTATTGCAAAGAACTTCCGAGCAATCTGTTCATCGTTTAATCTTAAATAATACTCTTTGTCCTCTATAAACTTACTATTCTTTATCGCCTCTCTTCTTTTTATCAGCATCTTACATTTGTAGTAATTGCAGTATGCCAATTTTTCAATCATATCCTTGCTTTTAAGTATGTCGTCGGGTTTAAGATTGCGGCGGTTAATAAAATTATAAAGATTATCATCACCTGAGCAATACGTGGAATAAAAACCATCGATCAGGCACAAACCGTATTTCGCAAACAGTCTTGAACAGAAATCCATATCCTCACTGGTTTTTAGCCCTGGGTCAAAATAACCGACTTCTGCAAATACGCGCGAGTCAACAATAAGGGTACTCATGCCATAGCAATAGAATCCGGTCTTTATTGTATGTTGAAAAAATTCGTTTGAAAATACATAATGGCCGTTTCTTATATCCGGCGAAAGCTCCCTGATTGCTTCTTCAAGCCGGTGTGTGGGATAATATTCTGTTATCCTCCCTTCCGAATCCTTTTCATACCAAAACGAACTGCATACATAAGCATTTTCCTTTTCAAGTACTTCAATACTTTTTTCGACATGCTGTTTCTGCCATTGATCATCCGAATCCAAAAAAGCAACAAATCCCCCTTTGCTTCTGAGGATACCACGATTTCGCGAATAAGCTGCACCTTTGTTTGAACGGTTTCGGATATATTTGATATTGCTGTTTTCCTTCGCCAATTTCTTCATGACTTCCATCGTATTATCGCTGCTACAGTCATCAATGACAATGATCTCTATTTGCTTATAGGTCTGTTCTTTTATTGACCGAACCGCATTCTCCAACAGATCTGCTCTATTATACGTTGGAACAATTACAGATACTAATGTACTCATATTTCTTTCCGCCTAATTCTTTATGTTATTCCATAATTAACAAGCTTCGTAGTTATTGTTATGCAATGGTTTTGGCGGGCATTTATTGCACTTATAATGATAACTGTTTATAATTTTTATTCTATAGGTATTACAGCTATTTAATACGTTTTTTAGATATTTCCGCCAAACATTAAGATTGTATCACACAAAACAATAATTTACAACAAGCAATTTAAATTGTTAATCCAATAATAATTATAAATATATTTATTGTTTTTTCGTAGTTTTTTACCACCTAAAAAAGATCAGCATATGAATGAATATTAAATATCAAAAATACTGATTAATAAGCGTTCTGAAATGTACCAAATTATCTGCCTGAACTGCTCAAAACTGTGATAATCCTGCTATTTGACAACATACAAGCGTTGAAAAGACCATGATATGTCAGCTTTCTGTTTCTTATGGTTTTGTACTTCTCTCAACAATTTCCGTCACAACAATTTCTGTAAACTGTAAGCCGCCAGTTTCATTCATATGGTCCGAATCAAAAAACAAGCCATAATCATTGCTAAACCGCTGATCGTGTGAGTAATCATAGTATTCCGCTCCACTCTGCTCCGATATTTCTTTTATGATATTATCGAATTCAGGCAAAAAATCAGGCGAATTGATTGCTATTTCATTGGTGTAAGCCTGCGTAAACGGAACCGTGATTAAGATCGGCGTAATATTCTTGCTTTTGCATAACTCAATAATATCATATACGGCTTCCAATTCGCTGTTATTCATGATCCAGCCCCCGTCATGTTTATTACTCAGTATATGGGCCTGGTGACGCTCTTTTGCATGGCTCAGGAAAAATGATTCATCCGGTGTTTCTGCATGCGGCGACACTGTCTTTGGAACATATCCCAGAAACACACGAATGAAATCATCATAAGCAACCAGCACTGGGAATACTTTTTCCATTATGTATACTCTGTAATCAAACTCCATGATGAATTCCGGACGCAAAAAACGATAGTATTGTTTATTTTTTGAGTGAAAGACGCCCTGCTCCGTTTCTGGCGGCCCGAAAAGCGAGAAATAAGAAATCGGAATAAACATGATACCATCTTCAGCCAGATTGTCTTGATACTGCAGCAGGATCCGGTAATCATATGCAAAAGACTGAGATATAAGCGCAAAATTAAAGCACTGGGGATTTTCCTCATAGATAAAACTATGATAGCCGTGACTCGAACCGATATTAGAAATCATGATGCTGTCAGGAACGGATTGAAATTTATCCGTTTCGGTTATTTTGGCCGGATTAGGGATTCGGACATATAGCTCATTTATGTAATATAATGACAGAAGCGAAATCAAGGTTAAAACAAATAATTTTAGAAGAAATTTTTTCATTAGTTTAATACTGAAAATAAATGAAATCAGCAGCTTCTCCTTTCTGCGAAAATAAAATAATGACCAATACAAAAATCACATAGGCTGCCCAGCGCCATATAGGAGCTTTGTTGCTGATCCATACGATGAGATTCCGACGATAGTCAATTATTTCTAATAAAGCAAATAAGAACAGCAAAGCCAACATAACAAAAAATGGTAAACTGTCAGTTAATGAAATCAGGTCAGAAACACCCGTTTGAATCCACCGCGGAGGCACCGTAATCCCTGCAAAAGCTTGGCGGAATACATAGATAGCATCATTGATCGAAGCCGCCCGGAAGAACACCCATGCCGCCGTACAGAAGCAGAAAACGCCGACGGTCGATATCACGCGAACCAATAGGTTGTTTGTTTTACGTTTGCAAAAAGAATCTTCCACAATCTGCGCCGTGCCATGTAAACCGCCCCATGCCAGATATGTCCATCCTGCCCCGTGCCATGCTCCGCTAATTAGGAATGTCGTAAAAAGGTTGAAATAGCTGCGAGCTTTTGCCGAGCGGTTGCCTCCCAGCGGAATATAGATGTAGTCACGGAACCATGTCGAAAGCGAAATATGCCACTTTTGCCAGAAACTCTTAATCGAACCGGCAAAATACGGGTTTTTAAAGTTATCCATTACATGAAATCCAAACAATCGGGCGGTTCCTGCCGCAATATTCGAATACCCAGAAAAATCGCAGTAAATCTGGATCGAGAACAAAACCGATACCATAATTAAGGACAAGCCTCTATAATGAAATAAATTATCATATATCCCATCCACATAGACTGCCACTGTATCAGCGATGACCAATTTTTTAAAATATCCCCAAGCCATCTGTTTCAAGCCATAGGTAGCTGTGCTATAATCAAATACTTTTTTGGCTTTAAGCTGTGGCAATATATTTCCGGCACGTTCAATCGGACCTGCTAAGATCAGGGGAAAGAAGGTAAGAAAAGCAGCATATTTTCCAAGATGTTTTTCTGCTGTTATTTTATTCTTATATACATCAATAATGTATCCGACAGCACTAAACGTATAGAAAGAGATGCCTACCGACGGCAATATGTATGATAGGGGGGAGATGAGCTGTGCCGGTAACAAGAAAATACGGTATTTACTGATAAGCAGAAAAAACAAGCAAAGCAAGATGCCTGCCACTAAATATCGAAGCCGTTTTCTTCTCTCATTGGTTTTGCAGATAGCTAAAGCAGTACTATATGAGGCTATTATCACGGTCAGCAGAGCGACGATATATCCGGTTCCCAAACTAAGGGTAAAGCAAAAATTACCTGTCAATAACAGGAGCCATCTATACTTATGCGGCATTATCCAATAAAGGATAAAAACAAGTATCAAAAAAAAGGCAAATATAACAGAATTAAAGGACATTCAGTAACTCCTTGTCACTATTAACATGGTATGCCATGATTTCCTTGGTATATTCTGTTATCAATATATCATATTATGATGTTTTTGACAATTAATGTATCATTTATTGATTTATTCATGATTTGTTTAGGATAGTATTAATGAAATAATCAAAAACACCAAATTATTACCTTGACGCTTTGGGTCCGAGCCTCTTTAATTAAGTTGCCAGTTTTTTTCTTATCCATATGACCGCCTCCATTTCTAAGATGCTTCTATTGTATCAGCCTACCTTGTATGTGGCAATCCACTGCAGCGAGAATCAGGAAAGCGGTCTTATTCTTATTTTTTATAACAACATTTCTTGTATTTTTTCCCGCTTCCGCATGGACAGGGATCGTTTGGGTAGACCTTTTTAACACTTGCTTCTGATTTTCCCGAAACTCCGCTGGGAAATCTGACAACCGGGATATTCGATGTTGTGGAATCCAAGTCAATAGTAATAAACGAAACGCCTGCAAACAAAAATACTCACAGCCCGCCTCATCAAAATCAAAGTCTTCTTTAAAAAACTTCTTTAGCTCTAAATATGACTTTTCCGAAGAAGGGTATCTGTCTTTCGAAAAAGCTATTATTTCAGCTTTTTTAGGGATATAATCGTCAACGTCCCGTTTCCATGATTCGATCTTTTTGTATAGATCATCTTGTAAGACCTCTTTAACTACTACTTTCCCTTCTATCACTTTGCAGGGATTCAGTCTGTCCGGTATCTTGTCCAAGTTGGTAATAAATTCTTCATATTCTGCGGAAACACTCTTATTATGTCGGTACATGCGGTATAATACTTTTATCGGCGCCACGACCTTCCATTGCATCATCCGTATATTCCCCGACATAACATAAATCGCACAATTCTTCAAGTTTCTGCCGTTCTTCATCCGCTGGGAAAAAGTGGCCTTTTCCCATTGCCCTTTCAAAAGCATCTAATGCTTCCCCATCAGCTAATAAAAGCTGCTCCCGCATCGTCTGCGGTTCCAGAAGCTGTCTTACCAGTTCAAATACCATTTTGTCTTTTCTCGCTTCTGGCAGCTCATAGCCGATGTCTTTTGCAATTTCCATTAAATCCTGCTTGGTATATGCCTTCAATAAGCCTTCCATCGTTGAATCGTGCTTATGTACATCCTTCGGCACAAGCCCCATCCGATCTGTGACTGCTTTCTCTGCCTCTTTTTTCAGTTTCACCACCATATCAGACATGAAATCCTCAGTGGCTTTTTTCACCTCTTCCTCAGAAGAATTGATTTTTCCGGTTTCCTCATCATAGTCTTTTCTATCTCAACCCGGTACTCAGGCTGTTCGCTATGATTTCTCCTTAACCTGAAAGTAAACCAATGCTCATGAAACAGCCATTCATTGACATAGGTATCAGGAGCATTGAAGTAGCTGTAATAAAAATCATGAACCTTTTCGTCTTCCTCATGCCATTCTATGATCCTATCCTTCTTATTGTAGAATTCAAATTCATATTGGTCAGATACCGGAAACTCAAGAATCACCTCCAGTAAGAGCGCCATCTGACTAAAGGTAATGTTAGACGGTAAATAGATTCTTCTCCAAATGGGCGGTTTATTTCCTTTTCTGATTGCTTTTAACTGAAAAAACTTTAGCATAATTTCTCCTTTACGCTAAGGAAATGCTGAATACATCAGTACCCCTCTAAAGCTGCTGCCGAAAATCACTTATTTATTCTATCATGGCTTGTCTGAACTTATCAAGAGAAATCAAATATTCACTGTTTATTACTGTTCACTCCAATAGAAAAGAGTATAGGGGAGGGCTCGGATTTTTATCTTAGTACGATTGAAATATCAAGCTTGCTATGGTATCATTCAAGAAAATAAAAATTATCGGGAGGAAACTTGTATGAGTAAAATACGTGTTGGAATAGTCGGCTACGGAAATGTCGGAAAAGGGGTTGAAAAGGCCGTAAATGCTGCCTCTGACATGGAGCTTGTCGCAGTAATTACCCGCCGTGACCCGCAGTCAGTTTCGATAGCGACGGCATCGGCAAAAGTATGGAGCATTACCGAATCGCTACCTATGGCGGATCAAATCGATGTCATGGTATTATGCGGCGGTTCGGCTGCCGACCTGGGTGTACAAGGACCGCAGTTTGCTCGGATCTTTAACACAGTTGACAGTTACGACACGCACGCCAGGATTCCCGAATATCTGACGGAGATGGATGCAGCCGCCCAGAACACCGTTGCGCTAATATCGTGCGGCTGGGATCCCGGCCTGTTTTCCATGCTGCGTGCTCTTTCCGGCGCGGCTCTTCCGGACGGCACTGATTATACGTTTTGGGGACGTGGCGTGTCACAAGGCCACTCGGATGCGATCAGGCAGATTGCTGGGGTTAAAAGTGCCGTCCAGTACACAGTGCCGATCAATAAAGCCGTTGAGGCGGCACGTTCGGGAAATAACCCGGTTCTTTCAACACGGGAGAAGCATCGGCGTGAATGCTATGTCGTAGCTGAGGAAGGCGCCGATCTGGCGCAGATTGAGCTTGCTGTTAAAACCATGCCACATTATTTTGCCGAGTACGACACAACGGTTACCTTTATCTCAACGGAAGAGTTCCAAGAAAAACATCAAAAAATGCCCCATGGCGGCATGGTGCTGCGTGGCGGCAATACCGGTGAGAACAAGCATGTTATAGAGTTTGCACTTAAGCTGGAATCTAATCCGGAGTTTACCGGCAGCGTCCTGGCCGCCTGTGCCCGTGCCGCTGTGCGATTGTACCGCGAGGGTATCCGTGGCGCGAAGACACCGCTGGATATCCCGCTCACCTATCTGTCGCCCAGAAGCCGTGACGAACTCGTGCAGGAGCTGCTTTAAATACTGCTTCATTATTGACCGTCACTTACTGCTGAAACGGGATAAATTATATTTTCTCACACCGTGATGTACAATTATGGCGATGTAATCAAGCTGTCTCGCTATATTATCTATTCAAAATACCAATTGGATGCCGTCATGTTAAACGGCCATGATTTTTTTCATCATACCTATTGACATACAAGATAATATCTGGTAAAGTTAAATCGGTTAGTCAACGCTAACATCGCGGACTATGGCGTCAGTTACGGCTAACCGATTTATGTATCCCGATGTTAGTCATGACTTACAACCTGGTAACAAGCGGAAACTATATCGGTACAACTTATGAGAGAAGAGGTATCTACATGAACTTGAGAAATGCGATAGCAGGCGAAGAATATATTATCCAACAGGTCAGGACCGAAGATGAAGAATTAGACAGCTTTTTATTTTCGCTTGGCTGCTACAGCGGAGAAGCGATTACGGTTATTGCTTATCTGAAAGGCGGATGCGTCGTTTCCATTAAGGACGGCCGATATAACATTGATAACCAGCTGGCTGAGGCTATTATTATATAAACATAATATTATATAAACATATTATTTTGATAATTTTTTTGATACTAAAGTAAGGTCATCTATTTTTATATAGTCAGTCAACAAGGAGGATACACCATGAGAATTGCATTAACAGGCAACCCCAATTCCGGTAAGACGACCATGTACAACGTACTTACCGGCAGAAATGAAAAAGTCGGTAACTGGGCCGGTGTGACCGTAGCGAAAAAGGAACATCCCATTAAAAAAACCTATGCCGGTGATAAACCGCTTGTCGCCGTTGACCTTCCCGGCGCCTACTCCATGTCTTCTTTTACCAGCGAGGAAAGCATTACCAGCGCCTATGTCCGCAAAGAAAACCCCGACGTCATCATCAACATCGTGGATGCCGACAATTTAAGCCGCAGCCTCTTCTTCACGACCCAGCTTCTGGAGCTTGGGATTCCGGTTGTCGTGGCTCTTAATAAAAGCGACGTCAGCGAGAAAAAAGGAACCAAGATCGACATCGCCGCCCTGTCCGGCAAGCTGGGATGCCCGGTTGTCAATACCGTTTCCACCTCCGCCGAAGGCTTAGCGACTGTCGTAGCCTCTGCGGCCGCTTGCGCCGGAACCACGCCCAAAGCCCCTTATGTTCAGGGTGACCTCGATATCACCGATAAAAATGCGGTGGAAGCCGCCGACCGTAAGCGTTTTGAGTTCGTCAATCTTATCGTCAAGAACGTGGAAACCCGTAAAATCCTGACCAAAGATAAAAACACCGGCGATAAGATTGATGCCGTCCTCACCAACAAATGGCTTGGAATCCCTATCTTTGCCGTAGTCATGTTCTTTGTTTTCCAGATCTCACAGGTCTGGGTCGGCGCGCCGATCGCCGATCTGCTGGTCGGCTGGCTGGAAGCCTTCCAGGGCTTTGTCGGCGGCCTTCTGGAAAATGCCAATCCCCTGCTGACAGCCTTACTGGTTGACGGTGCCATCGGCGGTGTCGTAGCCGTTATCGGTTTCCTGCCCCTCGTCATGGTAATGTATTTCCTGATTGCCCTCCTGGAAGACTGCGGATATATGTCCCGGGTTGCCGTAGTTCTTGATCCGATCTTCAAGAAAGTGGGGCTTTCCGGCAAGTCGGTGATTCCCTTTGTCATCACCATCGGCTGCGCCGTCCCGGGTATTATGGCAAGCCGCACCATCCGTAATGACCGCGAACGGCGGGCCACATCCATGCTGTCTCCGTTCATGCCCTGCGGTGCTAAAATACCTGTCATTTCCCTTTTTGCCGGAGCGTTTTTTGACAACGCCGGCTGGGTAAGCACGGTAACCTATCTTTCCGGCATCACGCTGATTTTCCTCGGCGCTTTGCTGGTGAACCTGATTGCCGGTTACAAAGCAAGGAAATCATTCTTCATTATTGAACTGCCGGAATATAAAACTCCCTCCCTGTGGGGCGCCTTTAAGTCCATGTGCAGCCGCGGCTGGGCTTACATAGTGAAGGCCGCCACCATCATTCTCCTTTGCAACACCGCAGTTCAGATTATGCAGACCTTCAGCTGGAATATGCAGGTTGCCGCGTCTGCCGATGCCTCGATCCTGGCCTCGATTGCTTCGCCGTTTGCCTACCTGCTCGTCCCCATCGTCGGTGTTCTCAGCTGGCAGCTGGCCGCCGCCGCCGTAACCGGCTTTATCGCCAAGGAAAATGTGGTCGGTACCCTCGCTGTCTGCTTCGTCGGACTGGAGAATCTCATCGACACCGAAGAACTGGCGCTGATGGAAGGAGCCGGCACGGAAGTTGCCGGGATCATGGCGATCACCAAGGTGGCCGCCCTGGCCTATCTGGTGTTCAACCTTTACACGCCGCCCTGCTTTGCAGCCATCGGTGCCATGAACTCCGAAATGAAGAGCGGAAAATGGGTCTTGGGCGGCATCTGCCTGCAGCTGGGCGTAGGATTTACCGTAGGTTATCTGGTATATACCATCGGCACGGTTATCACGGCACCGGCCCTTTTGAATATCGGTGCTGCCCTGGCCGGACTGGCTGCGGTGGTCATTATAGCTGTCATCGTCGCCATGCTGATCAGCAATACCAAGAAAAAGCTCAAGAGCGACTATGTCCTGAGCGGGTCAATGACGAAAAGCTATACGGGAAGCAAGTAAATGGAAAATATTATTATCATTATCATTCTGTCAGCCATGATCGGTGGCGTCATACGGTATTTATATAAGGCCAAAAAACGCGGTGAAAGCTGCATCGGCTGTCCTTATGCCAAGCAATGCAGCAGCAATAGCGACTGCCATAGTAATAGCGAATGCCGGAAAACTACAATCAGAATATTATCGCCAGACTGGAAAAAGAACGCCAAGAAGGGATTTATCAAAGGGCAACGGCCGCAATGTCACAAGCCAAAACAGAGTCAGATTATTTAGCCGCCGCCGGTTTGTTCGACAGCATATCCGAACATAAAGATTCGGATATCACCGCTGCCTCCTGCCGTTCACTGGCAGAAGAAGCCAGAGCCGCCAAAATCCGGCTTGAAGAGGAAGCCCTCGCTAAAGTTGCTGAAAAGCAGCGCTTGGACCATGAATATAACATTATCACGGATTCGCTGCGAGATCAAGTCCGAGAACTGGAAAAAGCCAATGAAAAACTCGGCTTTTTCCAAAGAAAAGAGAAGCTTGCTATAGAAAAAGAGTTTTCCTGCGATAGCTTTATGAATCCAAAGCCTCCTGCGTCAAGGCGTCTTCGTCCAGATACTCGACCTCCGTCTCCTCCTCGGCTTCCTCGATCTCTTCTTCGACATAAGGTTCACCGGTGACCTGGGTCATAATCTGTTCCGACAGCTGCTTAAGCTCCTGATTGGCATTGGCCCCGTCCCATATCCGGGCAAAGGCAATCTCCAGCTGCACCCAGAAGTTACTGGTTTCAATCATCTTAGGCAAGGGTATCGATCTGGCATATTCCTCGGCAAAGCGATCCAGATTGGCATTGTCATATACAATGCCGGTCACGGCCGCTGCTTTGCCGGTCTTGGCATAGAGCTCGTCCGCCCACTCTTCGGTCAGATACCGGGCAAAACGGTTCGCCTCCTCCTGATGATCAGAGTAACCGTTCACGACCACACAGCTGGTCATGGACAAAGACCGCGTCGGCGTATCTTCGTCAATATCGGGCGTCCGCAATATCCCATATTCATAGGGAAACTCCCCGTCTTCCGCCGCCTGTTCCAGCCGGGCTACGGCATCGGTAGTGACAACGGTAAAAACCAGCTTGCCGGCTATAAAATCTTCCAGAATATCTTGATAATCCACTTCACCAGTATCAATGGCAAAAAACTGGTTCAGGTTCTGATACATTTTCATACTGCTTATGGCATCGGCATTGTAAATATCAATACGGGACACATCATCACCCGATTCACCGCCCACAACCATAGAATGCCCGACAAAAAAGTAGTTATAAAAAATATCCGTCACATCCCACTTGAAAATTGACTCGACCTGCTCCGGTGCATCATAAGTCTCGCCAAAGCTTTTCATATCTGCCAGCGTCTGAGGCAGCAAGGTCGCCACCCGGTTCTCGATCACCATCATGTCATGCAGGGACTGGTCGCTATTCTCTCCGCCTTCACTGCCGTCAGCATGATCCATACCCCCATCGTCACCTTCATTGCTGACAGCGCCATCCCCTTCGTCTCTGTCAGTGTCATTCCCGTCCGTATCATTCCCCTCAGTATCATTCCCGTCCGTACCATTCCCCTCAGTATCATTCCCCTCACCCTCATTACTGCGGTTCGCAGTATCATCAGCAGCACTCTCTTCCTGCGGCCCGTTTTCTTCCAGTTCCTGCTGAGCCTCCAAGCCGGCGGCCTGGTCCGCCTCCATTTCCAGCTGCAGCCGGGCCATGTCCTGCAGATACGTCTTATTATATAACAAGGCACTGGTTTCAAAGTAAAAAGGATAACCTATGACCTTACCGTCATAGGTAACCGCATTCAGCCCGGTCTCAGGATAGATCTTGGTAACATCCAGCCGGGACGGCGGCTTTATTTCCGTCGCCAGGCCGGCCAGATAGGCTTTTTCCAGAGAATCGTGGCCGACAACATAGAGATCGGGAGTATTGTTCTCGATCGAAGCAGCATTAATGCTTTCCAGATACTCCAGTCCGGATACCAGCACCGGAAGCACACGCACCCCTTGGTTTTCCGGCTCTTCATTAAAAGCGACCGCGGCGCTGCTGATAAAATCGGTAAGGACCTCGTCCGTATACCAGATCAATACCGTTTCCTTGCCTCTGGCGGCCTCTTCCAGCTGCTCTTGCTGCCGCTGCTCCCAGTCCGGCAGTTCCGTACCCGCAAATACCATGGCTATCATCACCGTTATCACGATAACCGCCACGGCAGTCATCCTGCTCCTCAGACTCATAAAGACTCCTCATCCGTAAAACATTGATTCAAAAGCGACAGCATATCCTCTATCTGCGCCGCCGTAACAACTAGCGGCGGGATAAAACGTATGACATTAGGACCGGCATTAATAAGTACCAATCCCTTTTCCAGTGCCTTTTCGATGATGCCTCCCACCGGTCCCCGGCATTCCAGGCCCTGAAGCAGGCCGGAACCCCTTCGGCTCACCGCATAGCTATGCTGCTGTACGACCGCATCCAAGCCGGCCTCCAGCCGGGGTGCCACCTCGTTTACATGCCGCAGGATATCTTTCTTGGCGAACAGTTCCAGGACTTTATTGACAGCCGCTGCTGCCAGCGGATTGCCGCCATAGGTGCTGCCGTGGTCTCCGGCCGTCAAAGACTGTTCCGCCACTTTCTCCGTCATCAGAAAAGCACCTACCGGCACGCCGCCGCCCAAAGCCTTGGCTGTTGTCATGATATCCGGCTTCACGCCGAATCTCTGCCAGGCGAACATCGTGCCCGTCCGCCCCATACCGCATTGGATCTCATCCAGAATAAGCAGGATGTCCCTTTCCTCACAGAGCTTTTGCACCTGCTTCAAAAACCCTTCTTCAGCCGGATAAATACCGCCTTCACCCTGAACCGTCTCAATCAAAACCGCACAGGTAGCATCCGTCACCCCAGCCAGGATGCTGTCAAAATCGTTCATATCGGCGAATCGGATATGACCGATCATCGGTTCAAAGGCTTCCCGGTACTTTGGTGTTCCCGTCACCGACAAAGCCCCCATGGTCCGGCCATGGAAAGAGCGGTTGAGGGCAATCATTTCATGATCCGTCCGCCCGTCCTTCAGATAAGCATATTTTCTGGCTGCCTTAATGGCACCCTCCACTGCTTCCGCCCCGCTGTTTGTAAAAAAGACCCTGTCCATCCCCGAACTTTCTGCGAGCCGTCGCGCCGCTTCAATAGCCGGCAGATTATAATAATAGTTCGAGGTATGGGTTATCTTGTCGATCTGCTCTTTTAACGCGTCATTATAGGCGCTGTCCCCGTAACCAAGGGCAAATACTCCGATACCGGAAACAAAGTCAAGATATCTTTTGCCGGTCAGATCATAAAGATAAACACCTTCCCCCCGCTCCCAGATAATCGGATAACGGTTATAGGTATGAAGCAGATATTGCTCTGCCTGATCAATGTAGTTTTTCATAAGCATGCCTTTCTATTTATGTAAAATATCACAAAATTATCACGGTGTCAAAACAAGGACATCAAATTGTAAAAGAACTCTCATCCTGATCATTAATAATGGCAGTCCCAATACCTTCCTTGGTAAATATCTCCAGCAGCAAGCTGTGCGGGCTCCGGCCGTCCAAGATATGGACCCGGTTGACCCCGTTGCGAATCGCGTTAGTACAGTTGCTTAATTTGGGAAGCATACCGCCGCCGATCACCCCATCGGAAATCAGTTCTTCCGCTGCGCTCACGGTAATCCGGGAAATAAAGGAAGACTTGTCCTGAATGTCCCGATAAAGCCCTTCAATGTCCGTCAAAAAAACCAGTTTGTCGGCACCCATGGCCTTCGCTATGGCACAGGCGGCATCATCCGCATTGATATTATAAGTCTGGAATCCCTCATCATATCCGACCGGTGACACGATCGGAAGAAAGTCTTTCTCCAGAAGATCCCACAAAATCTTGGGATTCACTTGGCTGACCTCACCGACAAAGCCGATATCCTGTCCGTCATGATATTTTTTCGTCGCTTGCAACAGACCGCCGTCCTTGCCGCTGATGCCGACGGCATTGACTTTCAGTTCCTGAACCATATTAACCAGATCCTTGTTGACCTTCCCCAAAACCATCTCGGCGATCTCCATGGTCTCCCGGTCGGTCACCCGTAGTCCGCCGACAAACTCCGCTTCTTTTCCTGTTATCGAGACCCACCTGCTGATTTCCTTGCCGCCGCCATGCACAATAATTGGCTTAAAACCGACTAGCTTCAACAACGTCACATCTTTTATCACATTTTTCTGCAATTCCACGTTGCTCATGGCACTGCCACCATATTTCACCACGATCACCTTGCGGTTAAACTGCTGAATATAAGGAAGGGCTTCGATCAGCACCTCCGCCTTTTTTAACACTTCACTCATAACCATCCTCCTGATGCACTAAAACGCTCTTTCCTCCTGATGCACTAAAATGCTTTCCCCCTGATGCACTTAAATGCTCTTTTCCATTGGCACTGAAATGCCAGTGTATATATCAGCTCCGATAATCAGCATTGATCCTGACATAATCATAAGTCAGGTCACACCCCCATGCCGTCGCTGAAGATTCACCTATTTTCATATCGACCACAACAGTCACTTCCGGTTCCGACAAAATCGCCGTCGCCTCTTCTTCACTATATCCACAAGCTTCCCCATTCCTGCAGATCGCTATCCTGCCAGCCCGGCTTGCAAAAAACAGATCCACCCGCTCCGGATCGAAATCGACGCCCGCATACCCCAACGCGCACAGAATCCGTCCCCAGTTGGCATCATGGCCAAAGATCGCCGCCTTGGTCAGGCTGGAACCGATCACCGACTTTGCAAGCAATCTTGCATCCTCCTTTGACGCCGCATTGACCACCTTGGTTTCAAACAACGCGGTAGCGCCCTCTCCGTCGCCCGCCATCATTTTGGCCAGGCTTTCATTGACATAACGCAAGGCTTCCGCCAATATCTGATAATCATCCCCCTCATCCGTTATTTCCGCATTCCCGGCCAGACCGTTCGCCAATACCAGCAAAGTATCATTGGTAGAAGTATCGCCATCCACCGATATCATATTGAACGTATCCCTCACATCTTCCTTGACCATTTTAGTCAGCATCTCGGTAGAAATCGCTGCATCGGTAGTCACATATCCCAGCATCGTGCACATATCAGGATGGATCATGCCCGATCCCTTGCACATCCCGCCTACAGTCACGGCAGTTCCCCCCAGACTGATCCGCACCGCCGCCTCTTTGGAATGGGTGTCAGTCGTCATAATCGCTTCCGCTGCCAAAGTCCCCGCCTCCAGACTGCCCGCTTTTGACCCGGCCAGTATCTCTATCCCGCGTTCGATCCTGTCGATCGGAAGCTGCTTCCCGATCACCCCCGTCGAGCCGATCAGCACAGCCTCTTCCCCGATCCCAAGACAAGCTGCCACTTTCCTTGCCGTCCGCTCACAGTCCTCCATGCCCTGCCGTCCCGTGGCGGCATTCGCTATACCGGCATTGACAATCACGCAATGCACCGGCTGTTTCCCGGCAACGATTCTTTGATCCCAGACCACCGGTGCCGCCTTCACCACATTGGTGGTAAAAGTACCGGCGACCCGGCAAGGTGCCTCGCTATAAACCAATGCCATATCCATACGGCCCGCGTACTTAATGGAAGCTGCTGCGCCCGCCGCTTCAAAACCCTCGGCCGCCGTCACGCCCCCCTTTATTATTTCCAACATATTTTCCGACCTTTCCGCCACCGTCCGGCAGCCTGTTGCAAACTCTATCGACACTTCTATTAACCCTCTCTAAAACCCTCCAAAACTCTCTAAAACCCTCCAAAACTCTCTAATAACCCTCTTAATAGCCCTCGCGAACTACCGTCTGCCGAACAATCCCCGCCACTAATAATATGTATTGTGATATGCTCAGTCCAGTAATAATAATTACAAAAACATCAATTACTCGCCTAAGTATACCACTTCAAACACAAAAACTGCAATCAGAAATTACGTAATACACCCCTCCAGCCGTTACTGTTGTTACTGTTCAAAGCCATCAAAAGTGCAACAAACCACTACTCACCCCTGTTCCTTTACCAGCGCAACAGACCGCTGCTCACCCCTGTTCCTTTACCAGTTCAACATACTGCTCCCCATTTAGCTTCCCCGTCCGGACCCCCTGCTTATCCATCGGATTATAATACCGATACTCTTCACACTGTTCTTCCCCTGCCGGAACCGGCAGATAAAACCGCCCTTCATCATCCGATGTCACCGCATACACCCGGCGCAGGATACACTTCTCACTTTCATAAGAATCCCGCAACGGATACCTCAGCTCATACCGGCCTGCTTCCGCCATCCCCGCTTCAATCCAGAACTCCTCGACCTGTCCGTCCGCTTTCTGAAGACAAAACTGCGTCCCGTCCAGAAACATTTCCGACTGATGAAAAATCAAAATATCTTTATCACCCGCCTTGTAATCCCAGTACAGCCGGTACGGTTCATTCAGATGAATAAACACAAAATGCACTTCACTCCGGGGCTCCGTCCAGCCGCTTAAGACCGTCACCCCTTTCCCTGACAGATATTGATGGTCCGGCTGCAGACGAATCTTCAATATCCCTTTTCCGATTTCTTTTTCTTCATCCGGATCAATCACCATGTCCTGACGCTGAAACATATTTCCCCCCACCGTCAGATCATGCAAACCGGATTTCATATCCACATGGCAGCAGCCATCATTCTTCTCGGAAAAATTCATCCTTTTCCCGTCAATCATGATACACACCCGGTTATCGGCGATAATCTTATTCCGATAATCATCGATAACCATCACCGACAGCCCGACTTCCTTCTTCTGCCCTCCCGTCGCGCTGAAATCATTAACCACAACTTTCCGCTTACTTCCTTCGGCATCTTTCACCTTCATATCCATAACCGCTCCTCCTGTCTGCCTCCAAGGTCCGGAAAATCTTCCGTCACCCCCTGACTCATGAACACCAACTTCATTGCTATTCATAAAATCTCCAAAAAGAGCTTCTCCTATACAAACCAGAACAATTAAGTGCCAAGCATACCTACTCAATGAACTTCACAATATTCTCTTCATTTAGAACGAAGTCATAATAATTCAGGTCCTCCCTCTTCGTCCATCCGATCCTGTTCCAGAACGCGTTGCCCAGATCATTTCTGGTAAAAGCAATCAAAGAAACCTTATTGATCCCTTCCCTTTTCAAAGCTTCCATGCAAAATACCACCATATCCTTGCCAATCCCCATCATCCGGTAGTCTTCCGCCACACATACATGATAAAGACAGCCCCGTCTGCCGTCATGCCCTCCGAGTATACTTCCCACTATCCTACCATCCAGAACCGCCACCACGCTGATCCCGGGATTCCTTTTTAAAAATACTTCTACGCCTTCTCGGGAATCGTCCTTACTTCTAATGGAGAAGCGTTTAATCGTCTTCCATAAGGCAAATACTTCATCATAATCTGCTGCTGTCATTTCTCTGATCATCATCTTCCTCCCTGTTGTTTTGAGTATTTCTAGCTCTTTATCGGCTTTTGGGGTTGAGCGGTCATCGGCATTTGGGGTTGAGCGGTCATCGGCTTTTGGGGTTGAGCGGTCATCGGCTTTTGGGGTTGAGCGGTCATCGGCATATGGCCTGATAAGGCATCTGCTCCGGTTCAATCGTCCAAAAATAAGTGTATCTAAGTTTCTCACCCAACACATTAGTCGCTCCCGTGTCGGCATCTAGCGCCATCCTTGGCGCGTGATGCCTTGGTCGGCCATCCGTGGCCGCCCAACACTATTTTTTTCAGGCGAGAAACTAAGATACACTAATTTTCTCCCGCAAATCACCGGAGCAGATGCCTTATCAGGCCATATACCGATTCGGTATTCCAACTGGTAGGTTCGGTATTCCACTGCTTGGTTCGGCATTCCAACTGCTTGGTTCGGTGTTCCGACTGCTTGGTTTGGTATTCCACTGCTTGGTTCGGTGTTCCGACTGCTTGGTTCGGTGTTCCGACTGCTTGGTTCGGTATTCCACTGCTTGGTTCGGCATTCCACTGCTTGGTTCGGTATTCCGACTGCTTGGTTCAGTATCTGCATATTATTTTTCTGATTATGCTGATATATCCGTATGTATATTTATACACTATTATCTAATAAAATGCAATCCCATTTCTTGATTATTCTATAATAATGCAATATTCTTTTAAGTGCCATGTATATTTTTCCTTGCATTTTACATGCCGTTGCTGTATATTATCTATAGAGTGCCAATAAGTTATCTTCTCGCATCAAAGAATGAAAGCTGCAATCCATCAATAATCTACCAGTTGGATTACCGAATCGTCATATTGCCCAAGCATCATCTACTCCGGTGATTTCCGGGAGAAAATTAGTAGTACTTAGTTTCTCACTGAAAAAATCAGTGTTGGGCGGCCACGGATGGCCGACCAAGGCATCACGCGCCAAGGATGGCGCTAGATGCCGACACGGGAGCCGCCAATGTGTTGGGTGAGAAACTTAGTACTACTTATTTTCGGACGATTGAACCGGAGCAGATGATGCTTGGGCAATATGACGATGACTGGGTAACCATAGGTAACCACATGACTGGAAACCACACTCAGCAATATTAAACCGGAGGAAAAAACATGAACGAAAAAGTCATTTTAGCCTATTCCGGCGGCTTAGACACCACCGCCATCATCCCCTGGCTAAAAGAAAATTTTGCTATGGAAGTGATCTGCGTCTGCGTAAACTGCGGCCAAGGCGAAGAGCTTGACGGCCTGGAAGAAAGAGCCAAGTCCTGTGGCGCCGAAAAATTATACATCGAGGATGTCATCGACGAATTCTGTACTGATTTCATCATGCCCTGCGTTCAGGGACATGCCGTATATGAAAACAAATACCTGCTGGGGACCTCCATGGCCCGGCCACTCATTGCCAAAAAACTGGTGGAAATTGCCCGCCTGGAAGGCGCAACTGCCATCTGCCACGGGGCGACTGGCAAGGGGAACGACCAGATCCGCTTTGAACTGACGATCAAGGCGCTGGCTCCTGACCTGAAAATCATTGCCCCTTGGCGCCATGAAAAATGGAACATGGATTCCCGTGAGGCGGAAATCGCTTATTGTCAGGCTCATGGTATCGACTTGCCTTTTTCTGCCGATTCTAGCTATAGCAGGGATCGCAACTTATGGCATATCAGTCATGAAGGGCTGGAGCTGGAAGACCCGGCCAATGCCCCTGATTACGGCCACCTGCTTGTGCTGAGCACAACGCCGGAAAACGCCCCTGAGGAGGGGGAAATCGTGTCTATGGTTTTTGAAAAAGGCATTCCCGTTTCCCTGAATGGCCAGAATATGAAAGCAGCGGATATTATCAGCGAGCTGAACCGGCTGGGGGGGAAGCACGGTATCGGTATTATCGACATCGTCGAGAACCGGGTGGTAGGTATGAAGTCACGCGGTGTTTATGAGACCCCGGGCGGAACGATATTGATGGAAGCCCACCAGCAGCTGGAAGAACTGATACTTGATCGCGATACCTATGCCGTTAAGATCGATATGGGAAATAAACTGGCGCAGCTTGTTTACGAGGGGAAATGGTTTACCCCTCTTTGTGAAGCGATTCAGGCCTTTATTACGGTGACGCAGCAGTATGTTACCGGTGAGGTTAAGTTTAAGTTATATAAGGGTAATATTATCAAGGCTGGTACCACTTCTCCTAATTCGCTTTATAATGAGAATATTGCTTCCTTTACTACCGGAGAACTGTACGACCATCATGATGCCGAAGGCTTTATCAATCTGTTTGGCCTCTCCTTAAAAGTGCGCGCCATGAAGATGCAGGAGAATGGGACTCTGGAATCATGAGGATAGGATATGATAGGTGTTTTCTCTTATATCGGGGCATATTTATTACTGGTTAATATCCTGGGGCTGCTCTTTATGGGGATTGATAAGCATAAAGCCAAGAAGCGGACGTTCCGGATTCCAGAAGCTACTCTTTTTACGATTGCCATCATCGGAGGCAGCGTCGGTACCCTGATTGGTATGTATGCTTTTCGCCATAAGACCAGGCATTGGTATTTTACTTTTGGAATACCGGGGATATTGATCATCCAGATGATTATTGTGTGGGTTCTGATTTTTTTCGTTCCAATAGATTTTAGGATTATTTAGAGAGCTGGTTTGGCTGATTGAGTTGATTTAGTTGGTTGAGTTTATTATGGTTTGGCTGGTTGAGTTGATTATGGTTTGGCTGGTTGGAGGATTGATATTAGTGTTTTAGGTTTTGTAGGGTGTAACAGGGTATCAAGGAGGAGAGGGTTATGCATATTGCAATTTGTGATGATAATATTGCTGACCGTAAACAGATGGAACGGCTGCTTGCACGTGAATCGGACCGGCGCAAAGCTGACAGCGGGGTTTTTTATGTGAATTCTTTTGGGAATTCGGAATTGCTGGGTAAAGCGCCGATGCCGTATGATCTTTTTTTTATTGATATGGTGAGCGGGGGAACGGATGGTTTGGCCTTTGCTTTAGAACTGATCGGGGCGGGAGTCAGTGCTCCGATTGTTTTGTGCATATCGACTGTTGATTACCGGGAGCTTTACCGGAAGACGAAAAATGCTCCGGCTAACATCTCATTTTTGGATAAACCGGTTAAAACGGATGCGCTCCGGTCACTTCTGAATCATGCCGTGACTTTGCGGTCAGAGAAAACGCCCGCGATAGAGCTGCGAACCGACAAGGAGACATTTTATCTAAGGGAAGAGGACATTGTCTGTGCGCGGATTAAAAACGGCTTTGTCAAGGTTTTTTTGGCTGACGAAAGGACAGTTGCTATAACTGGGGAACTGGGAAATCTGTATGGCCAGATTGCGGATTTTCCTTCCTTTTTGTTGCTGTCACAAAGAGCATTTATCAATATTAATCATATTGACAAATGCTCTTTTTTTAAGGTTACTATGCAAAACGGGATATCGCTTTCCCTGCCGCCGGGATATTTCTTTGCCCTGCAGAGGTTTATTCGGCGCTGGGTGCCGGAGACGGAAGAGGAGCCGTGATGAGCGTCTGTAGAAGACTTTAAAATATGTGCTTCCTTTAGAAAGCAATGATGACGCCGCCGTCATTGGCATACATGGAACTGATGCCGGCGGTGTCTGTAATAATGATTTCCAGAGCCTTGGCTTTGGCCATCAGCATACTCTTTACTTCTTCGGCGCGGTCGATACAGTTGCAATGGGAAATCATGAGACGGGTCTTGGCGGTATTCGCATTCTCCTTGATGATGGTGTCCACGAGTTTGATCAGTGCTTTCTTGATCCCGATCGCCTGGCTTTTTTGGACAATCACGCCTTTATCCGCTCCCATCACTGGCTTGATGTTTAAGGTAGATGCTACCAAAGCTTTCACGCCGGTCAGGCGGCCGTTCTTACGGAGCGTTTCCAGGTTATCCAGGACAAAATAAGTCCGCATGGCATCCCGGAATTCACCCAGCCGCTTTGACACTTCCGCAAAGGAATAGCCGGCCTCGGCGTATTCCATCGCTTTCAGGGCGATCTGTGCTTCTCCGCAGCTGGCGGACTCGGAGTCGCAGATATAGATATTCTTTGCCTTTTGTTCTAGATAGAGTTGTTTCCCCAGCTCGGCACTGTTGTAACTGCCGCTTAATTTGGAAGAAAGTGTCACGACATAAACGTCTTCTGCCTCGGTATCATAGGCTTCCCTATATCTTTCCGGAGATGGGCAGGAAGATTTGGGGCAGGTGGGGCAAGATGCCACTAATTGTAAGAATTCTTTCTGGTTAAAATTCTCGTCATCCATGATATGATGGCTGCCTACTTCCAGCTGTAGCGGCACTCTTTCAAAACGGGGGTCGTTTTCTAAATTTGCCGGCAATTCACAGCAACTGTCTACAACGATTTTATAGCTCATTAATTACCTCCCGGGCTTTATTAACCGTTTCATCTGGTTTTTATTACCACTTATCATAACACAGCTTGTTATTGATGTAAAGAATATTTAGCTCATTTATCATTATTTATTATAGTTTTAATTATTTTGGTTCGGGCCAAATACATTTTCGGGCTATTTTCGTATGTCTAACCATTTTTTCCAAGTTTAAATTGTGGTTTTTAATAAGTTTTTATTGCGGCGTCTGGACAAATACTATATGATTAGTACATGATGCAAGATCCTTTGACTTTATATAAGTTAATTATTCTTTATATGCTGAACCGGGTGAATTTCCCTTTGACCAAAGCACAGGTCGGGGATTTTATTTTGACGCGGGACTATACGAACTTCATGAATCTGCAGCAGGCGATCGGTGAGCTGATTGACTCTGCACTGGTAAAGGCTGAATCCATACGGAACCGTACCCATCTGGTGCTTACTCCTGACGGCGCTGAAACGCTCGCTTACTTCGGGAACCGCATCGGCGAAAGCGTACGGGCGGAGATCGACGAATATTTTATACAGCACGAACTGGAGCTGCGGAATGAAGTGTCTATTGTCGCCGATTATTATAAATCGACCAGCGGGGAATACGAAGCCCGCCTGATTGCCAAGGATAACGGGATCAATCTGGTTGACATAACTCTGTCTGTGCCGGTGCCGGAAACTGCCGCCAGCATCTGCGAGAATTGGCAACAGAAAAATCAGGAAATCTATAAATATCTGATCGAAACATTATTTTAACCTGATTTTCAGCAGAGCAATGACTTGCTTTCTTTATCTGGGATTCTTCCGGCGATTGATGACAACAGCGAACGGATCTTAGGTTCCATCTGTAGTCACTATGGGCTTCAAAGAGAAAAAGCGTATCAGCTCTATCAGTACATCTGGATACTCACACACGGGATTGCCTGTCTTTGCGCTACAGGCACCGTTTCGATTTCAGAAGCGGAAGCCGATGATATCCTTACTGAGGTATTCAAAAGCATCCTGATAAAATTTAAAAGTGAGGGGACGAGAACTTAAAAGGAAAGACACAAGCATAGAAATTATGCTGAGCTGAGCATAGCCCGGCATACAGAGAGGAGTACATAATGATTGAGATTAAGAATGGGACAAAAACCTATGGTTCCGGGGACAGCATGACAACTGCCCTGAAAAATGTTTCGGTAACGATTGCCGACGGCGATTATGCCGTCATCCTGGGCGCTTCCGGCTCGGGTAAATCCACGCTCCTGCACATCGCCTCCGGCTTAGAGCGCCCGGATAGCGGCGCGGTCATCTATGACGGCGTTGACATCACGGCCCTTTCCGACCGGAAGCTTACGGCCTTTCGTAAAGAAAAAGTGGGCTTTATTTTTCAGCAGTACTATCTGCTGCCGCAAATGACGGTGAAGCAGAACGTAAAAATGGGGGCTGATCTGGCCGGGAACCGCGATTATCAACAGATTATCGGGGCCCTTGGGCTGGAAAACAAGCTGAACCGCTTTCCGTCCGAGCTTAGCGGCGGCGAGCAGCAACGTGTTTCCATTGCCAGAGCCCTGGCCAAAAAGCCGCAGGTCTTGTTTCTGGACGAGCCTACCGGTGCCTTGGATGAAGCAACCGGCAGGTCGGTACTGGATTATATCAGCGTCCTGCAGAAAGATCTGCACTTTTCCCTTGTCATGATCACACACAATGCCAATATTGCGGAAATGGCCAATACCGTAATCAGAATGAACAGCGGAAACATAATTGAGAAATATCATAATGACAATCAAAAAACCGCTTATGAGATTGGATGGTGAGCCTATGATAATCCGGATAAAAGACGCTGTAAAACTGATCGGCATTGTTATTATGTGCGCCTGCGCGGTGCTGGTCTGCACCTTGTTCTTCAATTCCAATATTGACCTTGCCCGGGTCAGCCATCTGTTCACCGATCCGGATGCCTTGTTGATGTATGACCTGACAAGATCCTCGGCTAATCTGACCAGCGCGGTGACCGGCGGCGCACTGGGGATGACTACAGTCATTATGCTGTTTTTCTATATCAAGCATTATATCGATACCCACAAGCCGGAGCTGGGCATCCTGAAGGCGCTGGGATATTCTAATCTGAGGATTGCCATGAATTTCTGGGTATTCGGGCTGAGTGTCTGCTTAGGGACTTCCTTGGGGTTCGGGGTCGCCTTTGCTTTTATGCCGAAATTTTATAAAGATATGAGAAGCGATGGTTATTTTGGCGAAGTCACGCTGCATTTCAATCCGGAATTAATCGTTTATCTGATTGTCCTGCCCACGCTTTTATTTTCCGTACTTAGCATCCTTTACGGGTGGTACAAATTAAAGCGGCCCGTTCTGGAACTGATGAGCGGAAAAGCCCGGAACCGGAAACGGAAAAGGGCACCGAAATACCGTCCCGACAAAGACCTGGCCTTTCTAAAGGAATTAAAGAACAGTACGGTAAGAAGCCGCCTGTCACTGGTTTTCTTTATCGGCTTTGCCAGCTTCTGCTATGCTGCTACGATTGTGATGTCTTTCAGCATAGAAGATCTGGCAGCCGGCGGCATGATGGCGGTCATGATGGCCGGGATCGGACTGGTTCTTGCGGTTACGACTTTATTCATTGCGGTTATGACGCTTATCAAAGGAAATGCCAAAACAATAGCCATGATGCGGGTGACGGGGTATTCCGACCGTGAATGTTCCAAAGCAATCCTTGACGGCTACCGCCCGCTTACATACTTCGGCTTTGCGCTGGGAACCATCTATCAGTATGGCTTGATGCAGCTGATGATAGCCGTATTCTTTGGCAACAGCGTGCTGGAAGTACCGGAATATCATTTCCCGGTGAAGGCCTTTATTTTTGCCTTGTTGTCCTTCATAGCGATCTACGAAATATTCATGAAGGCATTTGCCGGCAAATTGAAACGGATGCCGCTTAAGGAAATTATGCTGGAAGAATGATGACTGCCGAATATAGCTTGATTAAAACCAAACATCAGCAGCGCACTTCGCAGTGTCTGCTGATGTTATTATTTTACAAAAGCTCAGATTAAGTTTGCAATAATATTTATACGAATTAGTAATTATACCGACAGCCCGGCGGCAAAAGCATGCCGAGCAGCTCCAACAGGTCTCGGTTAATGGGATTATTGTATATTTCCAGCCATGTCAGCTTATCCAGGTTAGCAATAAAATTAATACCGCCGGATATATTATTATTATGTACGCCCAAATATTCCAATTTAGTCAGTGTGCTGAAAGCTGAAATATTGCTAATATTATTATTCTCGACATTTAGGTTCGTTAAAGTGACAGGATAAGCCAGATTCCTTATTACAATATGGGTCGGAGGAGTATTGGTTACTTTTTATTTCTCTTACACAAACTCAACTCACTTCCAAAAAATGCTATACGACGACCCCCATGCGGAACCACCCCCTTACGAATAGCTGAACACCGGATTTATTGATTCTTGAAAATGCCAGCATGATGAGCATTGATATTTAGCAATGGTCCGAAACATCTCCAATTTTTTTATATGTTCTAACTTTGTATCTCGGCAAAATAAAAAGAAGGAGCTGGCTCCTTCTTAATCTTTCTCACTATGTAAGAAAAACCCGGCCGCTACCCGATTACCTCGCTCCAGTCGCTGATTCCGATAATCCCTTTGGCAAATTCGGTATACTGGGCATGTTCCGGCGTATCGATGTACTTAAAGACCGTATAGATCTGTTTCTGCCCGCCGCCCTGATGGTTCAGGCCGAAAGCCAGACCCTGGGCCACCTCCTCCGCAGCGTCGGTCTGGCGGTTCAGCAGCAGGCTGTCGATGTGCGGGTTGCTCTCGACGATGTAGTAGGCATAGGCAAATGCCGCCGCCTGCATGGCTTCACCGGTCAGGGAGCTGTAGCCCAGCTCGCTTAGGGTAATGGAGCGCACTTCCCCGTCATCTGTCAGGAAATGTTCCTGTGCCATGTAATCGGTCAGGATGGATATATTCCCCATCGTCAACATCGGCGTGGACACCGTATGATTGACATAACGGGAAGGTGCCCAGAAGCTGGATATGGTCAGCGGCACGCAATAGGGGTGCTGGGCAAGGCCCCAGTCGATATTGCCGCGGCCTTTTATGTTCCGGTTGAACTCGTCGAGGATGTCCCTGGCATCATAGTTGGGATTATTTGAGAGATTGCGGTCCCACTGCTGGTCAAGGGAAATGTATACCTTGGCATTGGCCGTCACGCTCTTTATGGCATTGTAAAAGATCCGGAAGGCCTTGGCATATTCGTCCGTATACTCCTGAAGGCTGACTTTTTCCATATGGTTCCATTCCTTGCGGGCATTGATCTCGTTGGCGATGATCCAGCTGCTGACCCGGCCGCAGCCGTTGTTGCCGGAATACCGCTCGGCCAGAAAGGAACCGATCGCCGCCAGATATTCCACGCCCTGCGCTTCGGCCGCGTTAAAAGCATAGTATTGGGATTCGCTGCCGCTTCGGGACTTAGGATGGATCATATGGGGATGGGAAGCGGAATAGTCATTCAAAATGATAGCCGTGACGGTGATCCCTTTGGCTGTCAAGGTGCTGAAGACAAGGTCATATTCCGAAATCACCTGGCCGTTAAAGGCATAGGTCTTCCCATTATACTGGTAGTGAATGGTGGGGTAGACGGGATCGGTGGTCTGCCCCAGGATCCTGCCGACGAAGATGTTATAGGCCGCCTGCTTCACGCCCAGCTCGTCCAGCTCATTGCCGCGGAGCCGGTTGGGATCCACCAGCAGGCCTTTTTTGGAAGCGGCCTGAGGGAAGGCGGCAGTATATCTGGCAACAGCTTCGGGATTAGTGATATACTGGCCATGGCTTACCGGGACATAAACACCGTTACATTTCACGGCAACTACGAATTTTTGGTAAAGACGGCTGGATTCCGTGTTGTGGTTAAGATTAACGGAAAAACCAACGGCCGTATTTTTTTCTTTTTTCAATATGTATTCGTTACCCTCAGAAATGGTACTCTCGTATGGCTGGAGGGCAAACAGATAATAAAATTCATCGTCACTTATGGGAATACTGTCCGCCGAAACACGCATGTTGATCTTCTGCCTTGAAGTGCTGATCCGGCAGAACTCCATGTTGGCAAAATTATCACGGTTAAGATCCGTAAGTTCCACGGAACGCAGTTCTTCTTCCCATTCTTCTTCCGAAGTCTTGATAATGCCCGGGAAGTCTTGGGGCGGTATCGTCGGGGCAGGAGATGGAGATGGTGTCGGGACTGCCGTCGGGGCCGGGGTCTTTATGGGCCTTGGCGGTATTCGCTCAGCAATGTCTTCCGGATAAGCGGCAATCTCGATCGCCTTGTCTCTCTGATAACCGATCACGACTGTTATGATGATCAAAGCCGCGGCAGCAGCCAGTACTCCGCCCATAATCAGGCTGATTTTCTTCAGGAAATCCTTGGTTTCAGCCCTTTTTAAACTACGGGCACTTACATTGTCGCGGTCAGGGCTGATCTTGGTTTTTGTCGGTTTTCTTTTCTTTGGGTTAGCTGGATCACTTTTGAACAGAGAATTTTTCGCAAGGCTGAGAAATTTTATAATAAGCTTTTTCACTATGACTCGTTCACTTTCATGTTATGGAGTTATTCATATTACTTGGAAAGCTGTCCTGTTACGAAAGCTTTACTTTTCACAGTATAACATAACCAACCCGCAAGTTCCACCAGTAATTTTACCGCTTGATGCACTTGCCAGACTGTGAACAGTAACCTTCGGCCAGGGTCTGAACAGCTACACTTCGGCCAGGCTGTGAACAGTAACACCTGTCATTCGTTACTGCTCACAGGTCATCTGCCATATCTTTCTCCCTATCCCATTTCATCCATATAAAGCCGAATCCGGTTCTCCACCACATCGGCCACCTCTTCAGCCGTTTTACCGCCGCTAAAATAAGTCTGCGCCTCCTCGGATATGATGGCGGTGATTTGTTCATCCTGATCCAGCATCTTCTCCGCTTCGGCAATCAGGCTGAGTACAGCCTGCACGTCTTCGTCTGTCGCCGCATACATTTCCAGCACCTGATCACCCAGCGGGACTACAACCGGCTGCTCCTGCTGATTGCCGTTCTCGTCGGTAACATAGGTCGCTTCTTTGGCTCGTTCCAGCCGCTTGTTCAGGCTGCTCTTGCGGATCGGCAAGCCCAATACCAGAGACGGGTTCTCCTGATATTCCTCCGTCAGCAAACTGCTGATGAACCGCCATGCCGCTTCTTTATGATTACTCTGGCTGCTGATCGCCATCAGCGACATCGAGCCGGCCAGTGAACCGCTGCCGTTTTCGCTCGGATAACCCACATAGGTGACCGGTTCACCAAAAAGACTGTTATAAAGCTGATGGACCGACATGTCTATCACCGTCGTGTCAAATAGCTGGATATCCCCTTCCATGAGACCGTTTACCAAAACATTGAGGTCATTGGGATCAAACTGGTCATCGTCGGTAAAGCGATCGGCAAATTCCAAGATCTTAATAAAGGTTTCGCGGTCAAAGCCTTTTTCGCTGTCATCCCAGTTTACGAGGATGTCATGATTAGCCCTCAGACAAAAGTTGAGAACCCCTGATTTGGACGAGGTGTAAAAAACTTTGCTGTCATCGCCGATACTATCGACCACCGCCATCATTTCCTCCAGATTCCAGGAATCCTGTTCGCCGACAACCGATGTTCTTCCCATAACGCTATAGAGCATAAAAGTAACCGGCAAAGCGTAAAGCTGCCCCTCTGTCTCAAATGCATCCAGGATGTTTTCCTGCAGATCCGCTCGGTTCACCGACGCATCGCTGTCCAAGTAAGGATTCAGATCCTCCAGCACGCCTTTGCTGGAATACATGCTCAGTGAATAACCCAGCGGCAGCGCAAAGATATCCGGGGCATTGCCGCTCACGATGTCCGCGTTCAGCTGCTCCATCCCGCCCGTCAGTTCATCCGTTCCATATTCGATAATCTCAATCCGGTAATCCGGATCGGTACGGTTAAATTCCACGATGGCTTCTCTGGTCACGGTGTCAATCAGCATGGACGTCCCGCCAAATGTCAAGGTTTTTTTGGTTTCCTGAACGGCGTCGCCCTCCTCGCGGGGCCGGACGATGGTAAGGGAAGACTTAAGCGTCCCGTCTTCCTGGGCTGTCCTGCCCAGCCATAATATCCGTCCGTCGGCCAGCGACTGGTACAGCCCGGCATAATCGGCCACGACATCCAGCTCTGACCAGATAAAGCGAACGGTATCGCTCTTATTTTCCACATCATATTCTACGAGGCTGCTCGGCGTAGCCATCAGCAGCTTCCCTTCCGCGCCGGCACTGACGCCCAACAGGACTTCGCTCACCGGTATGCTGTGTACTGCGCCCAGGGCTTTTGACTCGCTGTCTATCTCGGCCATTTCCATCAGGACATCACCCTGCAAAGAGTACCAAATGGCAAAGATCCGGCCGGCCTCATCCCGGCACATATACATGACCATGCCGTCACACAGCACCTCATAGAGGGTATTGCCCGCAGGATCCAGAACATAGACCGTGTCGCCCATGCTGATGTAAAGATTCCCCTCGCCGTCCACTTCAAAGTCATTCGGTATCTGCTGGTTATTATCCTGATAAAAATCAATCAAGGAAACGGAAGACTCGTTACCCGTTTCATCCAGCTTGATCCACAGCAGCTCGCTCAGCGTAGCGTTGGCGCTTTCATCCATCCTGACCGCCATGGCATGCAGCCTGCCCGCTTCATCCACTGTCATATAGCTGACGGCCTGACCTGCTTCCAAAGTCACCGGAACCGCCGCCGCTTCTCCCTGCTCGGTTCCCAGATCTATCCGGTAGATGGCTTGCTGCCAGCTGCCGTCTCCGGAAACATCCTGATTCAGATAGTATAATATGTTCTGATATGTAGTGATGCTTGTTATGTTATCATGAGGAAGATCATGTTCCTCTGCGATATAAGAAACCTCTCTTGACGTATTTGCGGATCCGCTCTCCCCAGACGGCTCCTGATCCGAGCCGCAGCCGGCCGCTGCCAGGCTCAGTATGGCCGTAAGGAGAACGGCGGTTACGGCTCTGGTCTTGCTGGTTTTCATTTTCTTGTTCATTGTTAATTCCTCCTTTTGCTGTACTCAGGCTTTGCCAAAAAAGAAACGCCTATATTGTATAATTATACACAATATAGGCGTTCTGTAAAATATTATTTTCTGTAAATTCTCTTAAATTGCTTTTACTAACTAATATTATTGTAGAAAAGCCCATTCTGCATCAGTTTAAAGACCTAAGAATTCTTCATAAGCTTTGCTGACTGCCGCCGCATCCTGGGGATTGGACATCTCGCAGAAAATCCGGAGCAGCGGTTCCGTGCCGGAAAACCGGGCAACCACCCAGCCGCCGTTTTGGAAATAAACCTTACTGCCGTCCAGATAGGATACTCTTTCGACTGCAAAAGGCAGGGCGGGCAGCTTCTGCTCTGTCATTAAGGTATGCTGAATCTGCTCTTTCACCTCAGCAGTAAATTTGTAATCCCGTTCTTCCATAAAGATGGCACCGTACTCGGCTTCGATGTCCCGGTAAATCTGCGATATCTTCTTGCCGGTCACGGCAATCATTTCTACCAGCAAAGCGGCGGCATAGACGCCGTCTTTCCCCTTGATATGGCCCCTGACGGTCAGGCCGCCTGAGGATTCTCCGCCCAGAACGGCATCCTGCTTGGCGATCATCGCTGAGATATGTTTGAAGCCTACGGGAACCTCGTAGCATTTTTCCCCGAAGCTCTCCGCCACTCGGTCCAGCTGATGGGTAGTGGCAATATTACGGACTACCGGTCCGGTCCAGCCTTTGTATTTGACCAGATAATAATATAGCAGCACCAGGATGTCGTTAGGATGCAGGAAACGGCCGGTATCGTCGATCACGCCGATCCGGTCGGCATCGCCGTCGGTTGCCAGGCCGATGTCACAGCGGTAATCCGCCACGGCATTCTGCAGGGCCCGCAGGGTTGCCGCCGAAGGAGAAGGCAGCTTGCCGCCGAACAACGTGTCATGACGGTCATTGATCGTCACGATCTCACAGCGCGCCGTATGCAGGATGGTCGCCAGTGAAGTCTCGCTGACACCGTACATCGGGTCCAGTGCGACCTTCAGGCCGGCATCTTTAATCTTCTGGATGTTGACGGCATCAATAATGTTGTCCAGGTATTCATTTAAAGGATAGATCTCCTTGATCAGCCCTTTTTCTATCGCCCGGAAATACTCCATCTCCCGGACGTCACCGGAGGCAGCTTCCTTAATATATTTTTCGATATCGGCAGTCTGTTCTTCATCCGCATCCCGGCCGCCTTCGGTAAATACCTTGATGCCGTTATAGATCGCCGGATTGTGGCTGGCCGTTACCATCATCCCGTACGCCAGCTCATGCCGCATCACATAAAACATGACCAGCGGGGTGGGTGAGGATTTGTTGATCAGTTCGGTTACGATTCCTTCGGCCGCAAATACCATGGCGGCCCACTGCATCGCTTCCTTTGCCAGGAAACGGCGGTCATAGCCGAGCACGACGGGCTTGCCGGCCACCCCTTCGGCGTGGATTTTGTTACTGAGAGCCTTAGCCAGCAGCTGAATGTTCGATTTGGTAAACTCATCACCGATTACCGCCCGCCAGCCGCCTGTTCCAAATTTAATTGACATGTTTATTCCTCCGTATCTATTATTAATTTCCCATTACGATCCTGACCTGATGGGCCGAACCCTCTGCCTGAACCGGTATGCTGTCCGTCTTGATGCCGTCCAGATAAATTTCTTTTACCCCTTTCATCACGCCGTCAGGATTCTCTACCTGGATGTCAAACTTAGCACCGCGCCATTCCCTGACCGCCGTAAAGCCCTTCCAGTCCGCCGGGACACAGGGATCGATGACCAGCGTCTCAAAACCGGGCCGGATCCCGATCATATATCTGGTGGCGCTGAAGTAGGACCAGCCGCCGGAACCGGTCATAAACGGGTGTCTGGCCCGCCCATGGGCGGTGTGCTCCGTGCCCATGACAAACTGGCAGTAGGAATAAGGCTCCGCCTCTCTGACCTCGATCTTGTCGTTCTGATAATAAGGGCACAGGGCATCATAAAACTTCATCGCCCGGTCGCCTCTTCCCAGCAGGCACTCCGCCGCCCAGGCCCAAGGGTTGGGATGGGAAAAAATCGCGCCGTTTTCTTTGACTCCGGGGTAGACCCTGGCGATGAAACCGATGTCATCATCAGGACTCCGGTAAGACGGGGCATTCAGCATGATGCCGTAAGGTGTGTATAAGTACTTGTCCACGCTGTCCATCGCCTGAACGGCCCGGTCATAAGGAGCGGCACCGGAAAGGACGGCCCAGGTATTGGATTCCAGATGGATCTTGCCTTCTTTGTCGGTATTGACACCGATTTTCTTGCCGTTGTGGGTAATCCCGCGGATATACCATTCGCCGTCCCAGAGCTGTGATTCACAGACGGCTTTTACTTTCTCGCCCATAGCGGTGTACTTTTCCACATCCTCAGTCCGGCCCAGGTATCCGGCCAGTTCAAGGAAGTTCTGGATCGCCCAGTAATGCAGGAAGGATACCATGGCGCTTTCGCCGCCGCCCAGGTTCAGACAGTCGTTCCAGTCGGCCCGGAGACCTTTGCAGATGCCCGTTTCCCCGACCTGTTCCGCCGAGAAGTCGAGGATCCTGGTCATATGTTCATAAATACTGCCGCTCCCGCCGTCGGCATAGGGCATTTCTTTCCAGGCGAAGTCAATGTCGCCGGTTTCTTTGATGAACTCTACGATTGAGGGCACCAGCCAGAGGGCGTCGTCGGAACAGGCATCCTCCAGGCCATGGACATAGCTGGCCGCGTCCATCCCCGGGATAACGGTAGGGGATTTAAAGGGCTTTTTCCCGTCGTCCTTCTTCTCGAACCAGGCCGGGTCAAACAGATGCAGGCCATAGCCCTTAGACACCAGCCCGTTTAACAGCTGTTCAATCCGCAGCCGGCACTTATCGGGATTGGAGTGCGGAATCGTCATGGCATCCTGAGCCGTATCGCGGTAGCCGAGACCGGTTCTGCCGCCCAGCTCGATAAAAGAAGCAAAACGGGAGAACATCACGTTGATTTCCGACTGGTACAGCGTCCAGGTATTGATCAGGGTATTCATCCCCTCATTGGGTGTGGCGATCTGAAGCTTGTCAAATTTATTCTGCCAGAAACTGCGCAGTTCTTCATAAGCGGCATCGACAGCCGTAAGGTCACTGTATTTTGCCTTGGCTTTCAGGCCGTCCTCACGGCGTCCTTCGCCGAGGATGAAAATCACGCGGGCTTCTTCACCGGGTTGCAGTACCAGCTTCTTCATCAGCGTCCCGCAGTGGTTGCCGCCCAGCTCGGAAGAACCCGAGCATGCTCCCTTTTCTACCGCCAGCGGATTGCTCTCGGTGCGGTAGCTCCCCAAAAAGGTATCTCTCAGGCAGTCGTAGCCGTCCGGGGTAAAATTGGAAGCCATATATTGAAAACCGAACTCTTCATAATAAAGGTCATATTCGATGATCCCCTGGTCATAATTCGAACCGGCACAGTACAGGCTCATCTGATGATTCTGATTATCGATCAGGATATGATGGAAAGAGAATTCACAGTAGCTGAAAACACTTAAGTCCCTGACCTTGTCCCCTTCATTTTTAATCGTCACGTCCCACAGCTCCAGTGCTTCCCCGATCGGCACTGTCATCCGCTGGGAAGCCTTCAGGCCGTCATACTCGCATTCGTAGACCGTGTATGACATGCCGTGGCGGCAGCTGTACTTGGCCTGGTCCAGCGGCTTGCCGACCGGCTGCCAGGAAACACTGAAATAATCTGCATTTTCGTTGTCCCGGATATAGACATAATGCCCCGGCCTGTCCATCGGCACGCTGTTCCCGCGGAAACGGGTGATGCGGTGGAACTCCGGCGTCTTATGGAACATATAGCCGCCTGCCGTGTGGTTCAGCACCGCACAGGTTTCTTCCACTCCCAGATAGTTTGTCCACGATGTCGGTAAGTCGATCCGGTCAATCACATATTCTCTTTTTTCATTGTCGAAATGTCCGTATTGCATTTTCTTTTCCTCCCGAAAAATCTATATACATATTAAAGTTCACTCCGGCCAAAATCAGTCGGTGTTACCCTTCTTAATTTGCGTAAGAAAAGTACAAGATACCTCGCGGAAATTTGGCCTGTGATCATTAACTGTAATAAACCTAGTATAAGGTAAATCAAAAACCATGACAACAACATTTTTAAAATTGTATATAATAATTTGATTATTTTTCCATATGTAAAAAATATGCCCGGTGCGCCTTCAATACGCTGCCTCCGCCGAAGTCAAATTTCTCGCCGCTGATCATGTCGATCGCCATCCCGCAGCCTGCGTCAAAGTGAGCCGTGAAATCCTTATCGTCCATGTTGACCGCTACCAGCACCCGTTCGCCGTCAGTCTTGCGCTCAAAGATACATTGCATATTGGTCAGTATAATAGAACGGAAATCGCCGAAGTTCAAGGCCTTGGATTGTTTCTTGGCCTCCGCGAGCCTGGCAATGAACCGACTCAGCTCGTTTGTAACCGGAGCCTCAAAACTGGCACGCAGGGCCGGATCCCCGTCGCTCTTCAGCGCCTTGGCCCCCCACTCGCTGCCATAGTAAACACAGGGTATCCCCGGCATCCCGAAGCACAGCGCGTAAACCAGCGGAAGATGCTCGGCATTGCTCAAGATACCGGCAATCCGGCTGACGTCATGGTTATCCACGAAGGACAGCATATGCAGTCCCTTATAAAGCGTCCAATGCTCCGGCCCGAACTGGCGGGTCAGCGAATGGATGATTTCGAACATATTCCGGCTGTTGAAACTCGAAAACAGCCCCTTATAACACTCATAGTTGGTCGCCGAATGAAGCATTTCATAGTTGACCATCCGGGTATAGTCGCCATGAAGCATCTCTCCCAATAAGAAAAACTCCGGCTTCAATTCTTCCGTAAAGCGCCTCAGGCTCTTGACAAAATCCATATCCAGACAATAGGCCACATCCAGGCGCAGGCCGTCAATATCAAACTCTTCTACCCAGGCACGGACTGCCTCCAGAAGATAAGCCGACACTTCCGGATTCCGCAGGTTCAGCTTGACCAGGTCATAGTGCCCTTCCCAGCCTTCATACCACAGGCCGTCATTATAATTGGAGTTTCTCCCCAGATCGATATGGAACCAGTTCAGGTAACGGGAATTCTCCCGGTTCCTTATTACATCCTGAAACTGATAAAAACCGCGCCCGACATGATTGAACACCCCGTCCAGCACAATACGGATCCCTTCTTCGTGTAAAAGTCGGCAAAGCGCGGCAAAGTCGTCGTTGCTACCCAGACGGCAGTCAACCGTCCGGAAATCTCTGGTATTATAGCCATGGGTATCCGACTCAAACAGCGGCGAAAAGTATATGGCATTGGCACCCAACTGCTTGATATGAGGAATCCAATCGGCCACTTTTCTGATTCTTGGCGTTAATACGCCATCATTTTCATAGGGAGCCCCGCAGAATCCCAAGGGGTAGATCTGGTAGAACACGCTTTCAAAAGCCCACATTCTTATTTCTCCTGTTCATTTTAGTATCATATCTGAATTATAATTATTCACTTGCTGGTTTTTTCTCTTAATTTATCCCGCATATGGCAAAACTCGGTGAAACATTATTTTCCAAAAGCATCAAATAAAGTACTTTTCCCGACTCCGTTTTTCCCTATTACCGCTGTCATGGGCATGAGTACGCCTGAACCCCTATTATTCCAGAGACTTCCAAGCGTAACATCTCGTAAGGTCCGATAATTGCAAATCCGAAAGCCTTCTATTTTTGCCATTTCATTACCTCTACCTGACTCTATATCTAAGTGCAAAAATTTTTCTAAGTAATTATATCATACAAATAATTAATATACACTAACTTTGGTGTATAAGCTAGCATAATAGAGTATGATAAGGTTACAGCTCAGATAGGCAGGGCAAGCAGAAACATACCATTCGTTATTCTGTAGACATAACAAAATTGACTCAAGTAGTTTTTTGGGTAAAAAAGCAACTTATTCTTGCATATTATTTTCTAATATATTTGCGTGTTTTAAAAAGAAATCCCCCATTTCCACAAAGTTATCCACAACGACACTTGTGTCATTAATGATGACTTGGGTTGTTTTTTGTCCAAAAACTGATGTCATTCCCCCACTTTCGCCTTCATTTTTCTGCTATTTAGGTGTTTACATAATTTTCACCGAAACAGTGTGTGTTATGTAAACCAATGCATAAACTTGTTATCCACAGTCTTTACAGCCAGTCATTCCAGAATTTCTCGATCCGCCCGGCTATTTGGCCGACGGTTACGGTTTCATAATTATCCCACTCTCGCGGGAATAAATGCAGATAAGTCGGACTTAGGAACCGTTCGTCCAGCAGGGCAATGACGCCAATATCATCCTGAGTCCTGATTACCCTTCCTGCCGCCTGCAAGACCTTATTTATCCCAGGAAGCTTGTAGGCATAATCAAAGCCGCTTTCCCCTCTGCCGTCGAAATACCCCTTCAGGATCTCTCTCTCCGGGCAGACCTGCGGAAGTCCGGTTCCCACGATGATAGCTCCGATCAGGCTGTCATTTTTCAGATCAATCCCTTCGCTGAAGATGCCGCCTAGAACGCAGAAACCCAGCAGGCTGTGCGTTGACTCGCTGCCGTCACCTCTGCCTCGGACGCCGCTGGGGAGCTCATTGTTTTGGATATTTCCTGACGCATCTTCACAGGGGCGGGCTTCTGCTTCATTTCCTGCAAATGCTGCCTCCTGCTCAACTTCACTGATGCTTATGACAGCTGACTCTTGAGTTCCCATGAAACGGCGTAAAAAAGCCTCGCGTTCCTTTTCGTTCATATGATCCCCTTGCAGCAAACATTCTACTTCTGGCTCTTCCCGAAAGTTCTGCTGATAAATTGCATAGACTTTCCGCAAGAACTGATAGGAAGGGAAAAAAACCATGTACTTGCCATGGCGGTTCTTGATGATCTCATGTAAATAACGGGCAATATTATAATATTCGGCATCATTTCTCCGGGTGTACTTGCTGGTTACGTCACCGGCAATAAAAAGTCCCTTTTTATCCGGCCGGAACACCGACTTGGCGTAAACGTCATAATCTCCTTCATCGGCTCCAAGCAGCCTTTTGTAATAATGGATCGGAAGCAGGGTTGCCGAAAAGAGAACTGAGCTGCGCCCCTTCATCATGCATTCACGAAGGCTTTTAGCCGGATTGACACAAAATAATTTAACAAAAAAGCTGCCATCCTCTTCCACCTGGGAATAGGTCACATAATTTTCATCCAAGCGCTCGTTCATGACCTGAAAATGACAGACCTCAAAATATAGCTCCCGGATGTCATTTCTGACCGGGCTGGTTTCGTGCTCTTCAAGGTATCTGTCCAAAGCTGCTGTAAGACGTGACAGCGACTGCAGAAACGGCTCCAGATATAGATCTGTCCGGTATCCCTCGCATTCCCGTTTTAGCAGGAGCAGCTCCCGGTTACATTGATCCAGCCGCCTCGCAATATTGGCATCATACTCTTTCACAATCTTTTTTAGCTTGAGAAAATCCTCTTTCCGTAGGACGGCACTGTACATTTCACGTCCGCGGTCAACTAGGTTATGAGCCTCGTCAATGAGAAAGAGATATTCCTTCCTGCTTCCGTCCGTAAAAAAGCGTTTCAGATACACATGAGGGTCAAACAGATAGTTATAGTCACAGATTACGCCATCGGCAAAAAGACTCATGTCCAGACACAGCTCAAACGGGCAGACCTGAAACTGCCTGGCATATTCCTCAATCTTTTCCCTGGTGAAGCTGTCCGCTTCGGTCAACAAGGCAAAGATGGCATCGTTGACCCGGTCATAATGCCCGTTTGCATATGGACATGCCACCGGATTGCACTCGGTTTCTTCCCGGAAACAGATCTTGTCTTTGGCAGTCAATATGACTGTCTTAAAGCTGAGACGTTGACCTCGTAACAAAGCAAAGGTCTCTTCGGCAACTGTTCGGGTAATGGTCTTGGCCGTCAGATAAAAAAGCTTCTCACCCATGCCCTCGCCCATCGCCTTGACGGCAGGGAATACGGTAGATATCGTTTTTCCGACGCCGGTAGGTGCCTCTATATATAGTTTGCGCTTATGAAATATCGTCTGGTATACGTAGGTGACAAGCTCTCTTTGACCGTCGCGGTACGGGAACGGAAATACCAATTCCTTAATTGACTGAAGCCGTTTTGCCCGCCATTGATACTCATAGTCTGCCCATTTCCGGTATTGCCTCATTAGGTTTTCGAACCAGTCATGCAATTCTTGATAAGAAAACTCATGATAAAAATAATTAAACTCTTCAGTCTCGATATTGCAGTAGGTCATCCTGATCCGGATATTTTCCAGCTGTTCTTGGTCTGCATAGATGAACGCATAGCACTTAGCCTGGTCAAGATGAATTGCTGCCGGTTCTTTCATCTTGCTTATATCTCGGTAGGTGGCTTTAATCTCATCAACCGTTACTTCGCCGGCCGCGCCGATGCTGTCGGGGATGATGATTCCGTCGGCGCGGCCGGTGATGATTACCTGGTATTCGCCGGCATCGTACTGATATTTAAGCGGAACTTCGGCATGATAGTCCAGTCCCATCTGTCGCTGGATCATACGGTGGATGCGGCTTCCTTCCTGCATGATATTGTCAGGGGCCGCTGACCTGCGGTTGTCAATATCGCCGCTGCGCAGGATAAATTCTATTAGATTTCTGACTGATATATGTATTTCCATGGCGGGCAGATCCTTTTCCAGCTATTATTTTGCCAGCTATTATTTGCCAGTTATTATTTTGCAGTTACTATTTTGCAGTTACTAAAACAAAAATCTCCCTAATAAAAATACAAAACGTATTTATCATCAGGGAGTTATATATTGTGAATATGAATTGCTCTTGTTGCACGTTCTGGTTGCACTTGCACTTGTTGTACGTTTTGGTTGCACTTGTTCCAGTTTATTCTTGACTGTTGTTTATTCTGCTATTCAGCATGCCACAGCAAACTGTTTCATATAATTATCAAATTCCGGATCAAAATCGCTGCAGGTCACCGTCAGTACATTGCGCAAATCCAGGCCGAGAACACCTACTATCGACTTTGCATCAACGACAAAGCGGTTGTACGAAATGTCAACATCAAAGTTACAATTTGTAGCTGCTTTTACAAAATCATTGACTTGTTCCACGTTTAATCTGATTTGATACCGCATCATGATTATTCTCCTTCCTTTTCTTTAAATTTAGTGTTTTATATACCATACATTAACACTTATTGACGGTCTGTGTAAAGCATTATTTATATTACAATTTTCACCAGAATAGCAGTTTTTATACATTTTTTTCATACAAAAACAAGATTGTGTCAAAAAATAAAGCGTTCTTGGTCAATTTTACTATGTTTTAGCGATTTACCCTTTCAATAACTGAGAGATTTATGACAACAGCATGTTGTTCCTGAATAATTTTTGTGAGTGTCAGAGAAATTCTGTCATGTATTCCCGGTAGCGTAGCGGCAGCATGTTTCTTTGCAGGGCCAGGTTTTTGCGATCCTTTATAGCTATGGTATGAAAGAAATGCGTAAACAGTTCACTGTACTTCTTTTCGTCCTCAGAAAAGCCTTGAGCAAGCGCTTCCGGAAGGGCGGCGTTTTCTCCGGTGACAACATACCAGTCTTTACGGGACGGATGAAGCGCGAAGATATCCCTTTTTTCATCATGGATGATAAAGTTTTCTAAGGGCAGACGGTCGGCAAAATGCGGCATGATAAAGGTGATTATATTGTTTTTGGGGCCGATTTTGGCATAGAGGATCTTGTTTTCCAGCTCCCGGAAGCGGAGAAACTCCACCAGAAAATGGGCTTCGTTAGCACTGTATCGAGCCAGTTCAAACACTTTCATCACATGGGGATCGGGCAAGTTGCCCATGACTTGGCGGGGATCTTTCATGGAAAGACCCTTGACAATCATCTTATAGATTGCTTCTCCTTTCTCTGCATCGGCCGAAGCCAGCGCCCGGCAGAGTGCCAGATAGCCTTCCGTACCAAACTCCCTGTTGATGGTACGGGCCACTTTGGCAGCCTTGTCTTTGTCCGCCGGAACTTCTTGGTATTCGGCAAATAAACGCAGATTCTCTTCTTCCCCAACCAGCAGATGGATCTCCTGATGTGGCCGCTTGACAGCATATGCCGCGTATACTCCTGAAAAGATCCCTTCCAGTGAATCTTCACATATCAGATATAGTTCCATAGTCATGTCCTTGCCAGTTATGTCTTCGTCAGTTATGTCTTCGTCTCATGATAGTATTAAGCAGATAAACGCTGATCAATTGGCGTTCCTTGGTACTAAAAGCTAAATCTGTCCTAAGATCACGCTGGGGCCGTCAAATAACTGACCTGTCAGCCTGTCGCCCGGATCAAAGTTCATGTCGTCGAATAAGGACAGCTGCTTATAAGTAATACCATCTCTGTCAAACGGAAGCTTTTCCTTTACCGTCAGCAGGTTTCTGGTGATATAATCTTCTTCGATCTTGGTATTGTACATCATTTTGCCGCTGCAAGTAATGAAATACAAGGCGCGCTTCAGTACTACACCGATTTTTTTCAGATCCGCAAAGCCTAGTAAACCGTTCTGTCTGGCACGAACGATACGCTGGGCGCTTTTGACTCCGATCCCGGGGACACGGAGGATGCTGTGATAATCGGCGCGGTTGATCTCCACGGGAAACTGTTCTAAATGCCGCAGAGCCCAGTCAGCCTTGGGATCGAGCAGGATGTTGAAGTTCGGTTTTTCATCACTCAGTAATTCGTTGGAGCGAAATCCATAAAAGCGGAGCAGCCAGTCAGCCTGATAGAGCCGGTGTTCCCGCAGCAACGGCGGACCGCCCGGCAAAGCCGGAAGGGACTTGTCTTCATTGATATTGATGTAGGCTGAATAGTAAACTCGTTTCAGGTCGAACTTCTGATATAGGTTCTCTGCTACGGTCATGATCTGATAATCACTTTCCGGCGTCGCTCCTATGATCATCTGTGTCGATTGGCCGCCCGGGACAAAGGAAGGAGCCTTTTTGTAGACTACCATGTCATTTTTGCTATGCTGGATTCCTTGCTGGATCTGCCGCATCGGAGCTAAGATATTCTTACGGTGCTTATTGGGTGCCAGCTCGCTTAAGCCCTGGGCGGTCGGCAGTTCCAGATTAACACTCATACGGTCTACGATCAGGCCGAGCTTCTGGATAATCAGCGGATCAGTTCCTGGTATCGCCTTTACATGGACATAACCTTGAAACCGGTACTCTGTACGGAGCTTATAAATGGCCAGATAAATGAGTTCCATGGTATAATCCGGATGGTACAGGATGCCGGAGCTGAGAAAGAGGCCTTCGATATAATTGCGCCGGTAGAACTCTATTGTCAGCGCACAGATCTCATCCGGGGTAAAGGATGCCCGTGGTACGTCATTGGACTTGCGGTTAATACAGTATTTGCAGTCATAAATGCATTCGTTAGTAAAGAGGATCTTGAGCAGCGATATGCATCTGCCGTCTGAACTGAAGCTATGGCATATTCCTCCTGCCGCGGCGTTGCCGATGCCGGTACCGTCACCTTTTCGCTCGACACCGCTGGAGCTGCAGGAAACATCGTATTTGGCCGCATCTGAGAGAATGCCCAGTTTATCCATAATTGATACATTGTCCGAAATCCTGATTTCCATAATATGCGTGCTATCTGCTTTCTATAATGCATTGTCTATGACTCTGGCTGATCGTTGAATAGTATAGTATCATTTTACAGAACAATTGTTCCCATGTCAATCAATTTCGAACAAATATTCGAACTTACGTTACATCAACTTACTGGCTTAAGCGGTCATTATTTGGATTTAAATTTAACTTCCTAAATTATTATATTATTTGGATTTAAAAATTAACTTCCTAAAATATTATATATAATTGAAATACCATAGATTCAATGCTATACTGTTTGCTAGATGCTGTTTTCGGATTGTTTGTCAGCCGATATGCATTCATGTCACAGTTTAACATAGGAGGCGATTTTTTATGGAATATCATGATTATGAAAAAGTATACCGTGCGACTAACGGCTATTATTGGGGTATCGCCCCATCTCAAATGTGTTTAAAAGTAGTATCACTCATGCCTCCGGATAGGCTGCTCACATTACTGGATATTGGATGCGGTGAAGGAAAAGATGCGGTGTTTTTTGCACGTTGCGGTTATGATGTCAGTGCATTTGACCTGACTGATGCCGGAATCGAAAAAGTGAAACAGCTTGCCAAAAGTGCTAATGTTACTGTTAATGCCTTTACGGCTGATATCGATAAATATCGACTGGATAGCAATTACGACATTATTTATTCAAGTGGAGTTTTGCACTATATCAAACCGGAATTGCGTGATGAAATCATCGGCAACTACCGGCTTCATACGAACGATAACGGTCTAAATGCCTTCAATGTTTTTGTCGAGAAGCCGTTTATTGCACCGCCTCCGGAAAACGAAGAGCATGCCAGCCTATGGCTTTCGGGGCAGCTTTTGACCTACTACCATGACTGGCTGACTGAAGAATTTTCCGAGTCTGTCATTGACTGTGATTCATCAGGAATCCTGCATAAACATGCCATGAATACGATATTCGCCCGCAAAAAAACAGGCAAACTGGCCTGATGCCTTGGAAATGTCATCATAGTTCATCATATCAGAATCGGGCCAGCTGTCAGCCGGCCCGATTTCGTTACTCACATTGCAGCTGATGTACCAGTGTTTCCTTAGGTATAGTTAAATACGACCCTGACTCCACTTAAAGTACATGCCCCTATTGTCCCTGTCTGCATACGTGCACATTCCAGTTCAATGTAGAAGGTATTGTTAGTCGGCGTACCGAGCGGCAGGTATATGGTAACGCTAAAATAAGTGCTCCCTTGTATATTGGCGTAGCCGAGTAAATTGAAGTTCTGATCGTAGATATTTATGCTCCTGTAAAGAATCGGCCCTGCACTACAGGATATTCTTCCAGACACCGTTATCGAGGTTAATCTTGATGTGCTTGGATAACCGGAAAAACCGCAGGCCGCGACATTGGAAAATCCGACTTGATCATATGTATTAAACCAGATGTTCAAATTGGAAAGACTCCTGCTGACCGTGGCGGCGGACACGTTGATTGACATACTGACTGTCATAATGATCGCCAGCATCATAACGGTTGTTTTTTTCATCGTTTTCATTTATATTTACCCCTTTCTTCCTTAACGTCAAACGCTGGTTCTTCGGAAATATGAATTCGGGCCGGTTACCAGCCGGCCCGATCCTGTTACTCACATTGCAGCGACATGACCGACATGACCATAGAAGGATTAGGTATAGTTAAATACGGCCTTGCCTCCGCTTAAAGTGACTGCCCCGATTGAACCGGTCAGCATGCGTGAGACCTCCAGTTCAATGTAGAAGCTATTGTTAGTCGGCGTACCGGACGGCAGGTATATGGTAACGCTAAAGGAAGATGTCCCCTGTATCCTGGCATAACCGAGGAAATTAAAGTTCTGATCATAGATATTAATGTCCTTGTAAAGAGTCGGATCAACACTGCTTGATAGTCTGCCGGACACCGTTATTGAAGTCATTCTTGATGTGCTTGCATAACCAGAAAAAGTGAATCCAGCAACATTGGAATAGCCAACTTGATCATACGTATCAAACCAGACATTCAAATTGGAAAAGCTCCTGCTTACCGAGGCAGCAGACACGTTGATTGACATACTGACTGTCATAATGATCGCCAGTAAGATAACTGTGGTTTTTTTCATTGTTTTCATTTGTATTTACCCCTTTCAGCCATAGGCGTCAAACTGTTTTATCATCGGATTTCCGGTTACTTTACCGAACTCCGCTTCGTATTCTTGGTACGCTTGTGAGTAAATGTCCTCGAATCTTGACGCACGTGCATTTTCGGCGGCGGTTCCCTGCCAAAACCACATTCTTGACTGTTTATTATAATGAAAAGATTTATTTCCCGACTTGTCAAAGAACGAGTACGTGCTGTTCATCTTGCCGCCTGTCTTGGCCATGCTCTCATTATAAATTGCTTTCCTGTCAGGAGAAGCTACCGAAACATATTCACGGTACAACTGTCTTTTTTCATCGGTACCGGCAAGTATTCCCTGTGAAGCTTCTTTTCTGGCCAGCTCTCTGATCGAATTTTCAAAATCTTCATCAGACATTCGTGGCTTGCTTTTTGTGGGAATCTTTCCCCAGTCGGGTGCGGAAAAGGGCGTATTTACCGGATTGTATCTACTCTCATAAAGCTGTGATTTCCCTGCGGTCGCCGACTTGTCGCCGGCCGCAGTGTTTCCAAAGAATTTGTTTACATCAAAATTATGCATTTGCGCCATATCGTTTATCTTCATTGATTCACCTCCTTTTTATGCACAGATTAAAATATATCATCTCACTTGATATGTATATATTCCTATGTGCCTATTTTTATGGATTATCAGCAGGATTACGATTCCTTGGAAATGTCTGTCCAATCATCCACCCTCTTCATCCGCTTCATATGTTTCATCGGCAATAAATATCAAAATGTTTATATGTAATCCTATTATATTAAAAAGTTTCTTATCAATTGTAATAAAGTTGAGAATAATTATAACAATGATGATTTTTAAATTTAAATACTATATTTTCTTCAACCATGTCATCGTAATGCGGTTACGTATAATTAAATATGACTCTGCCACTTATATAGGCCGGATTAACAACGCTTGATACTGCCGGACATCGTTATAGGTCAGCCATTTTTTAGAATTTTCACAGATAAGGATGAATACGGAAGGATACAGATAGATGCCACTTTTTATAAAAAATGCTTCATTAAAGAGATATTTGGTGCTACACTATATCTATCATACTGTCCTGTCTTGGTAAAATTTATTGTTTCATAAATATCCCCTTACGTAACCTGTTGCTCATGACGTAACGTGATGTTGTAAGGTTAGGGCAAGGAGGTGAAATCTATGTCAAAATACACTACTGGGGAATTGGCGAAGCTGTGCAACGTGTCGGTCAGAACGGTGCAGTATTATGATTTAAAAGGACTGCTGCCCCCGACCGAATTAAGCGAAGGCGGCAGACGGCTTTATAATGATGACGAACTACGAAAATTACAGCTTATTTGTACTTTAAAGGCAATCGGACTATCGCTGAACGCAATTAAGAATGTCCTGAATAGCGGTTTGTCGGGGAAAATTCTCACCATTTTACTTGACGATCATGCAAAAACACTCGCCAGAGAGATTAGCGAAAGACAAAAACAGTCAGAAATGATAAAGATCATCAAGGATAGCGTCCACAACAAAGCCATAATCCCGGTAAATATCATAATTGACATAGAAGAAATCATGGAAAAGAAGAACAATATTCGTAACCAGAAAAAGCTGGCGCTCCTTTATCTTGGAGTAGCAATTGCCGCAATTGCAGGATTTTCATTCATGCTGTGGCTCGTAGCATCACGGATCTGGTGGGGACTTGCGGTATATACCTCCATCGCAATTATCACTCTGTTGCTTTCAGCAAAAGAAAATGTGTTTATTTGTCCCAAATGCGACTCGGTGTTCAAGCCTTCTTTATTACGGGCCATTTTTAGTACCGGCAACCATAAAGTGCGCTGGATGACTTGTCCTGAATGTGGGCATGAAGATTGGTGCGTTTTACAGAAACAAATCAAAGAGAAGAGATAGCTATTATGATGACGGTTTTAGAAGATGAAGAAAGCCGAAAAAGATCCTAAAAAGATGAATATTCCATGTATTATCAGGGCGGACGGGACGGCGGGGATTTTTCAATACTCATGTTTACTGCGGAAAATGGCCGATTCTACAGCAAATTCAGTTCCGAAGACTTTACTGTAGAATAAGCCACCTCCAACAAGGGATTCTCCCGTTATTCGCGCTAACGGATAAAATTAGTCCAGACCCGGTTTTCCGCTTCCGGTAAAGTCACTCCAGCTTTTTGTCCCGCCTCAAAACACGCCAGCATCCAAGCCATATTATGTCCCAGAGTACGCATGATCTGCATCCCTTCCAGATCCTGAAGGGCTTCGTCGGCGTCATTACCATGTACCATGTTCCAATACTGCGACGGCACGATCGGCATCTGGTTAATCGGAAAATACTTATTGAGCACATCCAAGGTTGCCGTGGTACCGGCCCGACGTGCCGATGCTACAGCCGCTGCCGGTTTATAAGCAAAGACATTACCGGCATAAAAGGCTCTGTCCAGCAAAGCCAGAAGCGCGCCGTTGGGACCGGCATAATATACCGGTGAGCCGATCACCAGACCGTCGGCTGCCGCCATTTTCTCCAAAAAGCGGTTTACTATGTCATCATCATAGACACATCTGCCTCTGCCGTCATAACAGCCGCCGCAGGCAGTACAGCCCCTGACCGGCATCGCTCCGATCTGCATGATTTCCGTTTCAATCCCATGTGATTCCAAAGCGTTTGCCACCTCACGCAATGCGGTATAAGTACAGCCTTGCTGATTGGGACTTCCGTTAAGTAATAAAACTTTCATTTCTGCTCCTTTCTGCTACTTCATTCTGCTGCTCCATTTTGCATTTGGATTCTTTGTAATTATATTACCTTTAATCATATTCTGACAACCTAGCGTATACGACTAAAGCAGCCAAGACTTACGTAACATAAAACTGATGGCCTCGCCCGAAGCCATCAGCTGTTATCAAACTAACCTATATTCTACATCCCCATGCTTAAGGAATATGCTTCCGTGGCACGCCTCATCTGGAAGAGATTGAGCATGTCAGTAAATTGACTCCGTGCCTGTGGCTGGGTGCTTGCGCTTGCTTCTGTCGTGGCGGCTGCGGCTTCCTGAACTGCTGCCGTATTATTTCCAATCGTAAAATTCTCCACTCCGTTTGGTACTGTACCGGCTGCTTGCGTATTTCCGTAAGTGGCACCGTTAGATTCTGCGGCATAGCCGGTAACATCGGTCATATTCGACTCTGCGGCGCTTCCGGCTGCTGTAGCTGGTTCTGTAACGATCCCGGTACCTGCATTTGTCACTGCGGCGGCTTCGGCATCTGCACTTTGATCGGTGGCTGCGCTTTGCCCTGCAACGTTCTCGGCATCATCACTTGTCTCTGCATCGATCCCTGTTGCGGCACCTGACTCGCTGGCAACCGTTCCGGCTGTAGCTGCGCTGTCTGTCATGGCGGCAGCGGTGTCAAAAACCTCTGTATCCACATTCATATTCGCATTAGCCATGGTGGATTCGGTTTCGATTGCCATATCGCCCTCATTCACAGCAGTATCTGCACCGGCAAAAATATCATCGGCATTCGTATCCATAGCCATATCTTCCACGTTGGCAGCCATGTCGGCCGAAACATCATCAATCGTCATCGCTTCGGATTCTGCCGCAATCTCCTGCGGTTTCATGACCCGGCTGGCATTGTTCTGTGACATCGCCATCTGGCTCTGGATGATATCTGCATAGTTAGAGCTTTCCCCCCGGCGTAGCGGGTTGGTGTTTTCTTCCGATTGAACCAGACCAGAATAATCTGTCTTCTGAGAAGTTAAATCATCGGGAATCGGCTGCACTTTGTTCATGCTGGCACTGCCAATATTATTCGTATTAAATATATATGGCTGAAAACTTACTGCACCTACTTGCATATGCTACTCCTTTCCCGATCAGATATATAGTCATTATAAAACATTTACTTCCCGCTTACAAGGGGTTTCTCAAAATTTCAGCGAAATTTCAGCTATATTTTTCAAAAAATGTCACCTGTCTTTGCCTCATATTTTGAATAATGTCAAGTTAAAAAAATGAAAGTTCATAATGGCCAGAAAAAAAGTAGTGGTTTGAAGGCTCGGGAACCAGCTACTCATCTAAAGTATTTGGCGCTTTAAAGGTAATCTGCCGCCAGCCATAAAAAACGGCCGGCCGGGCTGGTCCAGACTTCTTTATAAGTGGCGTTATTATTCTGCGGCCAATAAGGCACGTCCTCATTTTCATAGGTCTCGATCCCGACCGGGAGCTCACCGGTGCATTCGCCCAGCAGCTCCGCATACTGTGCGCCGTACCTGCTGCCGACACCGTACTGCAGTGACTGGGCAAACGGGTTCTTGCCATATAGCCAGTAGAACTGCTCACGCCCCGCCTCTATCAGTTCTATATCATGAAAATAATGTCCGGCAACAGAAGCCGCTTTTCCCATCGACAAAGTAACCGCAAGGTTCCCGCGAAAAGAAAACCACACCGGGAAATTCCTGATCACATGCCGTTCATCCACGGCTTTTCCGGCCTTCAGCTGCTCACGGTAATTTTCTTTCTCCTCGTCATAATCTACCGAAATATTCATGACCCGAAACGTTTCCCTGTCCTCCGGCTCGTCCATCCGGTATACTCCGGCAGGAAGCATCCCATAAGGAGCCGGATAAGGAATCAGATATTTCAGGTAGCCGCCATACCGTTTCATTGCCACCTCCCATCGCGGGAAATCGTCATGCTCCGGCTGCGTCCGGCACAGCAGCTCTAAAGCCTGCATAAACTGATGCTCTCTGGACTGATGATTATAATGAACAATGGCTTTTTGGGTTTCATCACGGTAGAAAAAGCCCTCAAACGGCAGGCCGGCTTCCCCGGTTTCCTGACAGGCAAGCAGCTTCCCGGCATATTCCGCCGCCTTGTTTGCATAAACCGCTTCTCCGGAAGCAAGATACAGATTGGATGCTGCCCAGACAATGACCGCATAATACTGTGACCTTCCCGATCCATAGGTATGCTCATAAATATTGGACGGCTCAACACCGGTCTGTTTAAACTTGTCCGTCGCAAAAGCAAAATCCTCTCTGGCGGTTTTCAGCGCACTGAAGGCATAATCACGATCCTCTTTCCGCCAGACATGCGCCGCATAGGCTTCAATCCCGGCAAACAGGAAGTTCTCATAGGAATGGTCATGCACCATGACCAGAATGTCGTCGCCATTGCCAATCAGCCCGTCGGTAAAACGAAGTGAAGAAGCACTGGTGGCACGGTACCCGTCCCCAAAACGGGTTTTCATGACAAAATCCAGACCCCATTGCGCTTCTTCCAGCAGGCGGCGGTACAAGGCCTTTTCCCGATCTTTGATCCGCTCCGCTGTCTCCAGTAACGCATGGACAATCTCGCCAGTCTGGGCCGCCTGCTGCGAAAGATCGCCGGCATCATGCCAGCCTCCGGCAAATGAAAGCTTAACGCCGTTATGCTCGGCCATCGTATCCGAATGACAGCTGCTATGCTTATGCGGTACCGGCGTGCCGCACCGCTCGCAAAACAAAAAATTCACTGTTTTCCAGACCGCCTCTTCCAACAGCTCTCCGTCTATCCGAAACTCCGCGCTTTTCAGCCCACCTACTTCAATATAATATCGGCCCGGCTCTGTAAGTGCGGTAAAATCCAACACTCGGAAGCGTCCTTTCTCATTCTCTATCCGCTGAACCTTGTCTTCCCATACCTTCCGTCCGCTTTCCGCATCCATCACGGCAAAACTTTCTGGCTCTGTCACCGCAACGTTTCCTGACTCAGTCACGGCAACGCTTTCCGGCTCAGTCAGCGCGACGTTTCCCGGCTCGCTTCCGACAATCGCTGTCTTCTTGCCATCAGGGAAATAGCCGAGCGTCGATAAGGCAATCTTGTTTTTCTGACATTCCCAGCCCTTTTCCAGCTCCGGCTCATCCACACGTTCCAGACAGATATCCTTAAAATCATAGGACAGCATGTCATCACCGCCAATATCCTTGCCGCTCAGGAAAACATATAATAAAAGCTCAGTGACCTTGTCCCGGCCCATACTGGTGAATTCCCAGAAGCATTCGTTCCACTGATGGTTCTTCAGGTCGAATATCGTTGTCCCTTCGCGGTCATAACGGTCAGGTACCGGAACCTCTCCTTCATTTACCACGGCAGCATGCACATGTAGGATTCTGGAGCCGGCAACGTCCGGCTTTACCCAAAACCGTAAACGGTTAAAACCTTCCCAGTTTTCCTCGGCAACACCGAACTTTAGCATTGCCGTCCCATAATTGGCATATTGACCGTCCGGTGACGATCCTTCCGGCCATTGGTCAGCGTGAAGCGCACCGGTAAGACGGAGCCGTTCCTCGCCCTCTTCATTTATCACCGCGACCTTGCCATGCATATCCTCCTGCGGCAGATAATTCTTTTCCTGGCTATTCCATATTCCCTTCGAGTATCCGACCTTTTTGCCGGTAAAACTAGCTTCCAATGATTTTTCCGGATGCAGCGGCAACGGCATATGGACGAACAAGCTGTCCGATATCTCTTCTCTCCATGTCTTACTCGACTTACTCATTAGTTCCTTCTCCCATCTTTCTTTGGTATTCGCGCTCCTGGTCCGGTCCCTTCAAAGTCACATAAAGCACCCACCCAATCACTGCGCCCAAGCAGTTCAACAAAATGTCATCCACGTCAAAAGCCCCAAACGCACTAAGTAGCTGAAATACCTCGATGCCAGCCACAAACACCAAAACATTCAGCAGCAGCACCCCGAAACTCTTGCCGCTCCGGATCACTTGCGGCAGGAAGAAGCCAAAAGGCACCAAAGCCACTACGTTCCCCGCCAGGTTCTCAAAACTGTTCAGCCGGTCGGCATACTGAATATACATCCTGATGGTTCTGAACAAAGTAAAATTAGCTGTATGCATCCCCTGCCAAATCATTTCCCTGCTCCAGCTGCTGACAATCGTCTGCATCTGTTCAAATGGATATTTAAAGACAATCAGCCTGATTAAAATTAATAAGTATAGTATAAAAATAGCCCTAGTCAGTCTTTCCTTCTTCACTGTAATGAACCTCCACTAAAGTCAATCCTTTAGCAGGCACAAGCACACCCGCGTTTTCTCTTTGGCCGGAAGCAAGGATCGCTGCCACCGCTTCGGGTTTTATTTTTCCGGTTCCGACTTCCGTCAGGGTTCCCACCATAATGCGGATCATGTGATAGAGAAAACCGTTTCCGATAAACCGGAATAAAATCTCATCTTGGTTCTTATCGATATCGATGGTATAAATTGTCCTTACCTTGGACTTCTTGTTGGGGTTCTTGCTTTTCCGATGGGAAGTAAATGCACTGAAATCATGCGTGCCGCACAGGAAAGCGGCGGCTTTCCGCATGGCTTCGACATCCAGCCCGTTTTCCACGATCCAGGCATAGCGGCGCAGAAAGACGTGCGGGACGGCACTGTTAAGAATCCGGTAATGATAGGTCTTGCCTTTGGCATTGAGGCGGCTGTGAAACCGCTCCGGCACCTCTTCGGCCGCTATGACGGCAATGTCATCCGGCAGATAGCGGTTCATATAAGCCAGGATTTCTTCCGGCTTATGGTTAACGTTGTCAGGTAATTTAAAGTTAGCCGTCTGGGCCAACGCGTGAACTCCCGCGTCGGTGCGCCCGGCCCCCTGGACTTCGATCCGGGTGCCGCTCATCTTACCGAGCAGGGCCTCCAGCTTACCTTGCAGGGTGTTTTCCGTGCTGTCCTGGCGCTGCCAGCCCTGGTAGCGGGTTCCTTCATACTGCAGCGTGATTTTAATATTTCGCAAACATCTACTCCTTACTGATTGTTCTTTTCCCTGGCATCCGGTTCAAGGCTGCGAAAACGCTTGAGGCCGTGCAGCAAGATGCGCAGGCTTTTCTGGGTAGTATCAAAGGCTCCGGCCTGATGGAGGTTCAGCAGGATGATGCCGATCGGCAGAGCGGCGATCATGCCCATGACTCCGGCCACCCGGAAGCCGATATAGAGCAAAAACAAGGTCGGTATCGGATGGATGCCGATAGTATCTCCCATAATCTTGGGCTGAATGATCTGCCTGACCAGCTGTCCCACGCCCCAGATAATCAACAGGCCGGCAAAAGCAAAATAATCACTGTTGACAAACTTGATGATTGCCCAAGGGATCAATACCGTCCCGGTTCCGAAGATAGGGAAAAAATCCAGAAGGGCAATCCCAAAAGCGATAAAAAAGGCATAGTCCAGATCCAGGATGATAAAGCCGGCCACCATCAGGAGGTAGACCCAGAACTCTATTTTAAGCTGCGCCTTGAAATAACCTCCGACCGAACGCTTGATGCTGTTTAAGATCAGCCGCCATTTTTCCGCCAGCCCTTTGGGAAGATACTTGGGAATCCTGGTACTGACAAACTCCCGGTCTGAGATGAAGAAATAAGAGGAAAGCAGGCACATGATAATGCTTACGATAATCGTCGGAAGGTTCATGGCAAAACGCCCCACGGCGGCAAAAGTCGGGGTGCTGATACCCGACAACATGTCGCCCAGCTGGACACTCAGGTCATCTTCGAACAGCAGCAAGGTGTTTCGCATATCTTCCGGCAGGTAATTCAGGAGCTGCGTGATCCTGTCACCTAAGGCCAGCAGTTCCCGCTGGATGCCTTCCCATATCTGCGGCCAGTCGGAAAGAAACCCGATAGCCTGATCTATGATCCATGCCATCAGAAGATAGCCCAGAAGAACCACCAAGGCAATAACGGTAATGATGACCATGGCCGTTCCCATCTTGCGGCGCACCTTTAATTTCCTTTCAAAAAAGCGTACCAGCGGGCCGGATATCCAGGCAATAACCGCACCGATTACAAACGGCATGAAAAAACGCAGCAGATATGGCAGCAAAAACAGTACGCACAAAACGGTGACACCGAAAATAAGCAAGTTTACGATTGCTTTAAAATATATTTCAAATCGCTTCCAAAAAGCACCCATATCTACACTCCTCTTACTTACATTACATTCCTGCTTCTATATTACATTTGTGCTTCTGCATTACTTTCGTGCTTCTGCATTACTTTTCCGCTTCCAAATATCTTTCCAGTAACCCGTAGATTTCTTCCCGGCCTTGTTTTGACAGGGCCGAATAGGGAATTACGGCCGTATCTGCTGCTGTCTGCAGACCTTCCTTGATCATCTTGACGTGCTTTGGTATTTGGCTGCGGTTAATTTTATCCGCTTTGGTGGCGATAATGACCGGCTCATATCCTTGTGACACGATCCAGTCATACATCTGGCGATCGTTGGCAGACGGCTCATGGCGGATGTCGATCAGCAGCAGGACAGCTTTTAGCTGCTTAGACATACGCAGATAGCGCTCAACCATTTTGCCCCACTGGGCCTTCACCTCTTTGCCGGCGTTTGTATAGCCGTAGCCCGGCAGATCGACGAAATACATCTCGTCGTTGATATTGTAGAAATTAATCGTCTGGGTCTTTCCCGGCTGTGAACTGGTCCGAGCCAGTGACTTGCGGTTCATCAGGCCGTTGATCAGCGAAGACTTGCCTACATTGCTTTTGCCGGCAAAGGCAAATTCGGGATTAGGATTGGCCGGTATCTTGCTGGTGACCCCGCACACAGTTTCCAGATTCACATGCTTAATTACCATCTTCCGACTCCTTCCGGTTCGCCAAAGCGTGCAAAAGCACTTCTTCCATCACTTTCACATAACAGATCCGGAGCCCTGACCGGATTTCTTCATCAATCTCCTGGACATCCTTTTTATTGTCGGACGGCACCAGCACCGTCTTGACATCGGCCATCTTGGCCGCCAGCAGCTTTTCTTTCAAACCGCCGATCGCCAGAACCCGCCCCCGTAAAGTGACTTCGCCGGTCATCGCGACATCCGCTCTTACCGGTATCTCTGTAACTGCTGACAGCAGTGCCGTTGCCATGGTTATCCCCGCCGACGGGCCATCCTTCGGCACGGCGCCTTCCGGTATATGAATATGAAAATCTTTTTTCTGAAAGAGTTCTTCCTGGAGCCGATAGCGGTCACTGACAGAACGCACATAGCTGAGCGCCGCCCGGGCCGATTCTTTCATGACATCACCCATTTGACCGGTCAGGTCGATCTTCCCCTTGCCAGGCATCACATTGACTTCAATCTCCAGGGTGTCGCCGCCGACACTGGTCCAGGCCAGGCCTCGAACAACGCCGATTTCGTGGTTCTGCCGGGCTTTTTCCTGAGTGTACCGCGGTTTCTTCAAGTATTCTTCCAGATTGCTGCCGGTGACTTTGAGGCCGGCCTCCTGATTCGTCCGGCGCAGCCTGACAATTTCCCGAGCTGCCTTGCGGCAGACCGCCCGAATCTTTCTTTCCAGTTCCCGGACGCCGGCTTCCTTGGTGTAGCCGGAGATCATTTTCTTTATTGCGCCGTCGCTGATCGTCAGCATGCCTTTTTTGATGCCGTTTTTAGTGAATTGCTTTTCCACCAGATGTTCTTTGGCAATGTGGAATTTTTCATTGGCCGTATAGCTGTTGACTTCGATGATTTCCATCCGGTCAAGCAAGGGACGCGGAATCGTTGCCATCGTATTGGCTGTCGCAATGAAGAGAACCGGGGACAAATCAAGGGGAATCTCAATGTAGTGATCCCGGAAGCGGATATTCTGTTCCCCGTCTAAGACTTCCAATAAAGCCGAAAACACATCGCCCTTATAGTCATTGCTCACTTTGTCGATTTCGTCCAGCAGCATCAGGGGATTACGGACTCCTGCCTGCCTCAGGCCGGCCGCGATCCTTCCGGGCATGGCTCCCACATAGGTCTTGCGGTGCCCTCTGATCTCTGCCTCGTCACGAACGCCGCCCAGACAGATGCGGACATATTTTCTTTCGAGAGCCTCGGCAATGCTTCTGGCAATCGAGGTTTTCCCCGTTCCCGGCGGACCGACCAGACAGAGGATCGGGCTTTCGCCGCTTTTGGTAAGCTGGCGTACCGCCAGGAATTCCAGGATCCGTTCTTTGACCTGCTTAAGCCCGTAATGGTCACGGTTCAGGATATTCTCGGCGCGGTCCAGATCCTTGTTGTCGCGGGAGGTCTTATTCCAAGGCAGTTCCAGCACCGTTTCTATGTAGGCCCGCTCCACGGCGCTTTCCGAGCTGCTCCCGGAAAGGCTTTTAAAGCGTCTGATCTGCTTGGCAATTTTTTCTTTGACCTCTTTATCCGCCTTCAGCTCAGAAAGCGCCTTGGTAAACTGATCGGCTTCGGAATAGGCATCTTCCCCTAATTCTTCACGGATCACGTGCAGCTGCTCACGCAGCAAGTAATCCCTTTGATTCTTATCGACTTTTTCCTTAATCTTGGCAGCCAGCTCGCCTTTGACCTGTAAGACTTCGATTTCATTGATCAGGATACCGGAAAACAGTTCATACCGCATTCTAACGGAAAACGTTTCCAGCAGTTTCTGCTTGTTTTCATTGCCAATGGGTATATTCATACTGACACGGTCAATGAATTCTCCCAGACGGCCGACGTGCTGATAGCGTCCGGCAACACTGTTGTTCATCTGCGGGGAAAAGGAGCAGTACTGGTCAACCAGTTCCCTGCTGTGCCGCAGCATGGCTTCTTCCGACACTTCGTCCAGATCCTGTTCTTCTTCCACTTCTCTTATCGTAGCTTCCAGATAAGTATCTACTTCTTCATTGACGGAAAGCAGCACTGCCCTAGTTATCCCTTCAACCAGTACCCTGATGACATTGCCCGGCAGTTTGGTTACCTGCCTGATCAGAGCCATCGTGCCCGCCATATGTAGCATGGCATAGCCGGGATCGGCATGTTCTTCATTTTTCTGCATTACCAGAAAAATCCGTTGCCCCGTCATCATCGATTTTTCAACAGCTAAGATGGATTTTTTGCGATTTAGATCAAAATGAATGATCGTTCCCGGCAAAATTGTCATTCCTCTTAAGGCAACTGCCGGCAAGATCCGGTTTGGCGTAATCACATTTATCATAATGTCCCCCATGTATTCCGCTGACTGCTGTGCTAAAAAGACTGCTGCCACCCGTTCCGGAATTAGGCAACAGCCCTCTTATCTGTTCATTGCTTCTGATCATTGCTTCTGATCATTGCTTCTCATCATTTCTTCTGATCAGTTCTTCTTAATATCAGAACTTTATTTGGCTTTCCGCATAGCCTCACGGTGAATGATCAGAGGCTTGCTGGTTCCGTCGATCGCTCCTTTAGTGATCACGCATTCTGATATGGTATCATCGGAAGGGATATGGTACATGACATCCATCATCGATTTTTCCATGATGGAACGCAGCCCTCTGGCCCCGGTCTTCCTTTCAAAGGCTTTCTGAGCTATCGCTAAGATAGCGTCGTTCTCAAATGTCAGCTTGACCTCGTCCAGTTCGAACAGTCTCTTATACTGTTTGATCAGGGCATTCTTGGGCTCTTTCAGAATACGGATCAAGGCATCCTGATCCAGTCCGTGTAATGAGACATTGATCGGGACACGACCGACAAATTCCGGGATCAGGCCGTATTTGACCAGATCCTGAGGAATCACGTCATTTAAAAGCTCGCCCATTTCCATGCTGTTCTTGCTCGTCACCTGCGCATTGAAGCCGATGGAGTTTTTATTCAGCCGGGATTCGACGATTTTCTCCAGCCCGTCAAAAGCACCGCCGCATATAAACAGGATATTGGAGGTGTCGATCTGAATCAGCTCCTGATGAGGATGCTTCCGGCCGCCCTGAGGCGGGACACTGGCCACCGTCCCCTCGATGATTTTCAAAAGTGCCTGCTGCACGCCCTCACCGGAAACATCCCTGGTGATGGATACATTTTCACTTTTCTTGGTTATTTTATCGATCTCATCAATATAGATGATGCCGAGCTGGGTTCTTTCCACATCGTAATCCGCGGCCTGAATCAGCTTTAAAAGGATGTTTTCCACATCCTCGCCGACGTAACCGGCTTCGGTCAGGGTAGTGGCGTCTGCGATGGCAAAGGGAACGTTGATGATCTTTGCCAGGGTCTGTGCCAGATAGGTCTTTCCTGATCCGGTCGGCCCTACCATGATGATATTACTCTTCTGAAGTTCAATGTCGTCTTTTTCCTTAGGTGCCGTGATCCTTTTATAATGGTTATAAACTGACACCGCCAGGACTTTTTTGGCCTCTTCCTGGCCGATCACATATTCATCCAGAAAGTTCTTGATTTCAATCGGCTTTAAGAGATTGATATCCAGCTCGCCGCTGATCGAATCTTCAAGGTCTTCATATTCTTCTTCGACAATGTCGGCGCAGATCTCCACGCACTCGTCGCAGATATAGACTCCGGCCGGGCCGGCTATGAGCTTGCGTACCTGGTCCTGGGTCTTGTTGCAAAAAGAACATCTTACATTATCTGTATTTCTCATTTACATAACCTTCCTGTCATGGTATGTCATTCTAAAACGGTATATCTAAAATACGGAAACGCTATTTGAGGGCGCTTTCTTTCCGGCTGACCACGATCTTGTCAATCAAGCCGTATTCCACTGCTTCCTGAGCGGTTTTCCAGTTATCGCGCTCGGTATCGGCAGTAACTAATTCGATGTCTCTTCCGGTATTTTCCGCTAATATGCGGTTTATTTTCGCTTTGGTATATAAGATGTGCTTAGCGGCTATTTCGATTTCGGTTGCCTGACCCTGAGCACCACCCAGCGGCTGATGGATCATGATCTCCGCATTGGGGAGCGCCATCCTTTTGCCCTTGGTCCCGCCGGCCAGCAAAAAGGCACCCATGCTTGCCGCCATGCCGGTACATATTGTAGCAACATCGCACTTCACATAATTCATGGTATCATAGATCGCCATCCCTGCCGTCACCGAACCGCCGGGGCTGTTAATATAAAACTCAATATCCTTTTCCGGATCTTCCGCTTCCAGAAAAAGCATCTGGGCAACAATCAGGCTTGCTGTCACTTCATTGACATCTTCCCCCAAAAAGATGATCCTGTCTTTTAAAAGACGGGAATAAATATCATAGGAACGCTCCCCTCTGCTGGTCTGTTCGACAACTATCGGCACTAAGCTCATTTACAATCCTCCTGTCTTCAACATCTGTTCAGTTACTATTTTTCTTTGGCATTCTCAGTCACAAAATCTACCGCTTTCTTAATAGCAATATCCTCCATGACCTGTTTCTTTCCTTGCTCACCGAGCATTTCCTTTACTTTGTCGGCCTCCATGCGATAGGCTTCGGCCATTTGGGAAATCTCTTCTTCAAAATCTTCGTCGGTTGCCGTAATCTTCTCTGCTGTCACAACTGCCTCCAAGACGAGCCGTGAGCGGATTCTTTTGTCGGCCTGCGGCTTGACCTGTTCAGTCAACTGTTCGTAGCTGCCGCCCGTGAACTGGTAATACTGTTCCAGGGTAAGCCCCTGCATCTGGATCCGCTGTGCAAACTCGTCTACCATCTGCCGCTGCTGGGTTTCCAGCATGGCATCGGGGATATCCATCTCGGAATCGGCGATAATGGCATCGATGACTGCTTCTTCTTTGGCTTCTTGGCCGGCTTTTTCCTTTTCTTTGGTAAGTTTATCCAATACATCCGCTTTATATTCGGCCAAGGTCTCAAACTCGGAAACTTCTTCGGCAAACTCGTCGTCTAATTCCGGCAACTGCTTCTCCTTGATTTCTTTGACTGTACAGCGAAAAACGGCTGCTTTGCCTGCTAATTCCTCGGATTGATACTGCTCAGGAAAGGTTACTTTTATTTCGGTTTCCTGGCCGATCTCCGCCCCGATCAGCTGTTCCTCAAAACCGGGAATAAAAGCACCGGAGCCGATGGTCAGCGGATAGTCTTCTCCTTTGCCGCCTTCAAAAGCCACGTCATCCACATAGCCTTCATAGTCGATCACTGTCATGTCGCCGTCTTTGACCGGCCGGTCTTCTATTGCGATATTTCTGGCGTTGGCTTCTCTTTCCTTATTAAGAGCCGCTTCCACTTCTTCTTCGGTAACGCTTATTTCTATCTTGTCATATTTAACGCCTTTATATTTCCCCAGCTTTATGGCCGGCTTCAAGGCCACGACTGCCGTAAAAACAAACGGCTCGCCGGCTTCAATGCGGCTGACTTCGATCTTCGGCGAAGAAACGATTTCCTCCGTACAGTCCTCCAGCGCTTCCTCATAAGCCTGCGGAATCAGCTCATTGGCGGCGTCTTCATAGAAGATTTCCTTACCGTACATTTTCTCTATCATCGGGCGGGGAACTTTGCCCTTACGGAAACCGGGAATGCTGATCTGTCCCTTTTGCTTCTGATAAGCCTTGTCTATAGCTTTATCCAGCTCTGCCGCGGGAACTTCAATGGTCAGCTTCGCCATGTTTTTTTCCAATTTTTCAACCTGTAAACTCATCTTCTATCCTCCTTGTGCTATGCCTGTGCCGCCTGGTCGCATGAAGCTATCCAGACCCCAGCCATTTTACGATTATAGCATATCATAGCATAAAATACCAGTATTTTTTGAGCCAAAAGCATAAGGTTTGATATGAGTAGCCGGGGGCTCGGGAACCGGAGGGCTGGGCAGTCGGATTTTCTCGGCGGACGCTGCAGTGCCAATGCAGAGGAAGCCATAATGAACAGTTCCAGAACTGTTCATTTCATAAAGCGGAGCCTCTCTGGGCGAGACTTTATCTGCTCTGGGTTCCCAGGAGTGCTATAAACGCCGCGTCCAGAGAGAAAACGTACATGACCGGCTTGCCGGTCTCTACTGCTCATGAAAGCACGGGCCTTATGGCCATCAACTAGGGAAGCGAAGCTTACATAGATAATCCGACTGCCCAGCCCTGCGGCCCCCGAGCCCTACCCCTATATTATTATTCCCTGTCAAACAAAATGGTTACGGCACATGCGACTGTACTCATAAAACACCCCGCCTGCAAGCAAGCGGGGCATTTTACTACTGATTATTGATTCATTTGCTTATTGCTTCATTTGTCGCATTGGCGCAATCACTTGTGCTGCTGCTTCATCCTGTCGCAATCACTATTACTTCATCTTGTTATTTCATAGATTCTTCTTGCTTCTTGATCATTCTTCGAACCATCTCTCCACCGATAGAGCCGGCTTCCTTAGATGTTAAGTCGCCATTGTATCCGGCTTTCAGGTTGACACCAAGTTCCGAAGCAACTTCTGTTTTGAAACGATTCATAGCATCCTTAGCTTCAGGTACTACTGAACTGTTAGACTTGCTGCTTGCCATTTCATTCACCTCCGTTATTATTTTGGATTGCATGTCTTAATCGTCTTCATGTCTTAATCGTCTTCCACGTCTGATAACGGCATGTTGTATCGTCTTAAAATCTGCAATCATCTATCCTTCAAGATAAGCTTTGTCCGAATCGCTTATCTTGAATTAGATGCCGTCTATGTAGACCGGAAATCTCGTTCAATCAAAACGCTCTTTCATCACTTATCTTGTTCATAGTATAAGCGTTGGTAAAGGTTTTATGATGGTAAGTTTTACTATTTAGCTTTAGCTTGTCTTTTCCCTTCAGCCAAATATTGGATAATATCTTTTCTGGTCACGAGGCCGATAAAGCGTTTTCCGCCGTCGATCACCGGCACGAAATTCTGGCTCATAGCCAGGTTGATCAGGTCTTCCATCTTAGCATCCGCGTCAGCGGGCTGGTTGTCGCGCTTGCGGACGATATCCATAACGGAAATGGATTCCGCTTCTTTTAAGGAAGGCAGGTCCCTTCTCTTTATCTCCCAGAGCAGATCGCCTTCTGTTAAGGTTCCGATGTATTTGCCGGTCTTTTTTCCGATAATGGGTATCGCGGTAAACGTGCGACTCTCCATTTTCTCAAGAGCCTGCCTCATGGAATCGGTTTCATATAGATAGGCGACTTCCTTTTTGGGTGTAAGAAAAAATAAAATATTCATCCTTATCCTCCGAGATTATCTGCTGTTCCGGGTATAAACAATCGCTTCCGCCAAGTCATCCGCTGCCTTTTGTCCCTGAAAATATTCGACGATCAAAAGCGCAAACGGTATCGCGCATCCCGCACCCCGCCCGGTTATGATATTGCCGTCTAACACCGCCTCGTCATGTACCACCTCGGCACCTTCAAGCTGATCTTCGCGTGCCGGATAGGAACATGCCTTCCGGCCTTTCAGCATGCCTCGGTGCCCCAGGATACCCGGTGCGGCACAAATGGCGGCAATGGGTTCGCCCTTTTGGTAAAAAAGATCCAGCTGTTCCATCAGCTCGCCACAAGCTTCGAGATTGTCGGTCCCCGGCCCGCCGCCAGGGAGAATGATCATATCAAGTTGGTCAAAGTCGGTTTCCGATAGCAGTTTGTCGGCGATGACGCGGATTCCGTGCACGCCTTCCACTGTTTTTGATGCTATGGAAATCATATCTGTCTCGATCCCCGCTCTGCGCAGTAGATCAACTGCTGTAAGCGCTTCGATTTCTTCGAAGCCGTCAGCAAAAAATATACCTGCTTTTTTCATTTTTACACCTTTCTTATTATTTCCGTTTGCTTCATTATAAATGCATGGTCGGTTTTGTGAATGTTACATTCATATTTTAACATATCTGGGTGTTTTTGGGTAGCTAAATTGTTTAGAAATGAGCTTAGAAACGTGCAATATTCTATTATAGCCGTTTACTAAATTTAATTATATCATGAGGTTGTTGCAGCAGTTTCTTAAGTGACCTTTTTATTATATACCAAAACTGATATTATATAATTATCAACTCCTCGGCTGACAATTTGCCATAATCCAATATGCCGCTCATGTCATTATTGCTGCAAGAAAAACAGCCATTATATCTGCTATTGTCACCAAAATATTGCTCATGATGCCAATGCTCACCGCCACATGTTATGTAACAAATAGCATATTCTATAAGGAGGAGAAATATGAAAGATAAAACAGAAATCAAAACTGTATTATTCACTATGATCAGGCACCTGCCTATATTATTATGCACTGTAACTCTTGTTATTTTATTACCATGGGACAGACCGGCAAACGCGACTGATCTACATAATCATGGCAAAGAATCTGCAAAAAAACAAGCCATGGAGCTTAACTCAAACGATACAGGGAACTCTGGGGACAATGAAGAGTCAACACCGACCGGAGAATCGGCACCGACGAGCTTCAGATTCCCGGTAATATTGTATTTGATTCTGCCGGTCGATGGGTTGTATCTACCATAGAAGGAGTATATGCGCATCATGACGAAATTAAAGGAGTCGCATTTATGGATACGTTAGATAAGGCTAAGATAAAATCCCAGGTAATTGCTGATAAAACCAATCTGGCTGTCTTCACCTGTAATAATTTAAACCAGGAGCTAGAGGGTCTATTGAGTGAAATTGCTCAAAAAAACCATAAAAAAGTCGGTGCTGTCTTTTGTATCGATCTGTATTCAATTACCAAGAATGGCATTGTAGAACCGATCCGAAGAATCGATACCTCTATTCGGATATCAATTGGGTTGCCTGAATATATGCGCGGGAAAAAGGTGTCTCTTCTTTCTATTGATCAAGAAAACAATACTGTCATATATGAGGACATGGATTCTGATTCATGGACAATCAGCATAGACGCCATGATATTTGGTACCTATGCCTTCGTATATGAGCAGTAGACTTATTCTCTGATGTTATCGGTGCCATACTTAGGAAAAGGCGGATTCAGACAGAGGGACAGAGGCTGTTGATATTTAAGGACGGATAGAATATAATTAGGTGTATTGGAGAAAACAAATATGGAAATTGAAAGAAAATTTACTGTTAAAGACATCCCCTTTTCGTTAGCAACTTATGAATTCCGGCTTATTGAGCAAGCTTACTTGAATACCGAACCAGTCATCCGGATCCGCAAAGAAGATGAGAACTATTATCTTACTTATAAAGGATCCGGATTGCTGGCGCGGGAGGAATACAATCTGCCACTCAATCAAGAAGCCTATTATCATCTGCTCAAGAAAGCCGACGGCAATGTCATATCCAAAAAACGGTATCTGATACCAATAGAACGCCTCCTTATTGAGCTGGATATCTTTGATCCTCCCTTTGCCCCGCTTATCATTGCGGAAGTAGAATTCCCCGACCTTGAGTCAGCGGAAGCTTTTCATCCTCCCGCATGGTTCCGGGAAGACGTGACGATGGACAGGCGCTATCACAATTCCAATCTGAGCAGGCAGCAGCTCTAAACAAGCACAATTCAATAAACCGGAGGAAATATGAAGGGTCAGGAATATATCATTCAGATAGTAACCGGCAGTTACCAGGATAAAAAAGTGACTGGTCGGCCTTGATGTCTTCAGCCCGTTTGCCGCCTATTTCGTAGGCCAGGACATCGCTGCGCTGAGCCGGGCGGCCGACTTTATCAAGCCGATGATGTACTGGCAGACCTATGCCCCGACCGGGCTGCCTTTTGAATTTGCCGCACTCTGCCGGGAAACGGTGAGGCCGGACAGGCGAAAAGCCGCACAAAAAGAAGGCGGCACCATCATCGGCCTCCTTAAAAAGGATGGTTCCGATAGGATACCGCTCTCATTTGTAAAACAGGAACTGGCCGTTATGAATACCGGCGGCAATGTATACGGTGGCATCGAAATCAATTATCAGCCGGACATCGTCACGACATCCGCTTCCTACATAACCGAAAATCTTTCCGGCCTGGAAAGAACCGGCATCAACGGCTTTGTCTTGTCATGGGACTTGCTCTCCGCTCCGGACAGCCACATCAGGGCGGTTCTCGGGCGTTCCCGATGAAACACGTATGTAATTGTTTTCCTTAATAATTATCCGCTTTCACTGCGAAATAAGCCTGCGGATGCGCGCAAACCGGGCAAAGCTCCGGGGCTTTCTGCCCGACATGGATATGCCCGCAGTTCAGGCAGTGCCAGATCACATCGCCGTCCTTGGAAAATACCACATCGCCTTTCACATTCTCAAGCAGCTTACGGTATCTTTCTTCATGTTCCTTTTCAATCGCCGCCACACCTTCAAAAAGCCGGGCGATGTCCGCAAAGCCTTCTTCTTTGGCCACTTGAGCAAAGCCGGCATACATGTCTGTCCATTCCTCGTTTTCCCCGGAGGCAGCCCGTTCCAGATTTTCCGCCGTGGAACCGACGCCTTCCAACAGCTTATACCACATTTTGGCGTGCTCTTTTTCATTATCTGCTGTTTCTTCAAAGATCTTGGCTATCTGCACATATCCGTCTTTCTTGGCCTTTGACGCAAAATAGCTGTACTTATTTCTCGCCATCGACTCTCCTGCAAAAGCTGTCTTCAGATTTGCTTCTGTTTTGCTGCCTTTTAAATCCATCTTGAAACCTCCATGTATTTTATTTTATTTGCTTTTTTGTAATTGACCGAAAAAACTGTATCAATCCGTGTTTCCTTAACTTAAGCTTCTTTAAATCTGTCAGTTCCTACGCCACAGACCGGACAGATATAGTGATCCGGCAGGGCGGATCCTTCATAAGTGTATCCGCATACTTGACAGACATATTTCTTATTGTTGGCGGCGGCGGTTTCGGCAGCGGCAGCGGTTTCAGCCGCAGCAGCTCTTTCAGCAGTAGCGCTTTCGGCAGTAGCGGTTTCAGCCGCAGATGCCGACCTTTCGACAGATGCCGCCGCATTTTCATCGGGAATATATGTGGGAGCCGCCTTGGGGCTTCTGCCTTTGATTACTTTGTGATAATAAGCATAAGTCATAGCGTCCTTGCCGGTCAGTATCTCAGCATCCTTTACTTCACCCAAGAAGACGGTATGGGTCGCCGTTTCCATCTTGTCGATCACTTCACAGACAATATAGCCGCAGGCATCGGATATTACCGGCATGCCTTCGCAAACCCGGTAATCCGCATTATCGAATTTATTAACGTCCCTTCCGGACTGAAAGCCAAAATTGCCGATTATGGAAGGATCCGACTGTTCTGATAAGATAGAGACAGCAAACCTGCCATCTTCGGCAATGCATCGGTTCGTATAATTATCATGATTGATGCTGACAGCCAATGTTGCCGGCGATGAGGTGACCTGCATGGCACTGTTCGCCGTGCAGCCGGTAGGCCGTTCTTTATCCCAGGCACTGACGATATATACGCCATAAGACAAGTATCTGAATGTGTTTGGATTCATATGCTTTCCATACCTTTCCCCAGTTCAGCTATGGCAGACTGGATACAAATAGTAATCATTACTGTTTTATTCTAAGATAAATCGTCGTTCCTGTCAATAAAAAAGCGAGCAAGCTCGCTTGGAAGAACGCAGAGCGTTCTTCCCGAATGATTCACTCTTGCAGGAGCTGATTCTCGCCTTCCCGACTACCAGCCTATGGACTCGATATGCTTACAATACCGTCTGGCCTTTTTCATCTTTTAGAGGCAACACAATTAATGATATTCTTTCTTCGCAGAACTTTTTCAAACGCTTGTAATTATATTGTTCCAGATGAAAAAAAATAAACGCATAAGACCACATGTCAAAGCATGCACCATTTTGAAAAGATCTTCTCATGGCAAGGGATAGATTAACCGAATAACACATTTTGTCGCATATCAATTCCTCTTTATCTGGAAATTCCATAATAAAATTCTCAATTGCATCTTTTTGATATTTTAAATAGCTTTGGTTTTCGCTGAAAAATCTTTTTATGATATACATTCTCATCGAACGTAATCCCGAATGAACCGCAAGATACTCATTTGCAAAAAACAATCGCTTATGATCTTGACAATCTTGCTCATATATCGATAAAAAATCAGCCTTATATACTGAAATACATATGATTGATGCAAGTTTATGCCTGTCAAGCTTATGATAATTCATCGTCTCGATTGCTTTTATATAATAATTGTCAAATTCCCTTTTAAATATTGCCGTATTTTGGTTAAGCCGCAAATATTTGAACTTCTCTTGTAGCTTGTACACAAGCGGATTAATGGTTTTTTCAATTAATAACTGAGTATCAGGTTTCTTTATTACGTCCATTTTCTTCCCCTATAGAACTATAGATTTGAAACGATCTGTCCATCAGAACACAGAATCTTATACGGTTCGGCAGGCTCAAGGGACATCATTTCATCAAAATCAAAATCGCCATTCATATTATTCAGTTTTTCGTATTCTTCTGATGACATTATAAAGTTTTCTATATCATTACCTAGTGTATTTGGCATAATCCTTCCCCCTTGCGTCAGCAACGGTTACTATATTGTATGTAACTATAGCTCAACGGTTAATAATATAATATGTTGTTTCACTTATCCTTATGATGTATTTCGTTACGTTAATAATATTGATAAGCCTGTCCAGACAATATTTCGAGCGATCTCTTGTCTCCTCCTTTCAACATAAGATATGGCTTGTTATATATATAATATAGCATAAGACTAATAATTATGCCAATCTTTTTTTGTGGAACTTAATTTTGTCCAAAATTACATAACAATTTACAATAAATGATTTTATATATCAATTTTCATAATTGGATCAAATACACAAGATAGATCGGAGCACTGTTCATAGGGTTATTCAGGCTAAATAGCAGCATAGAAAACAGAATAGAAAGCAAAACAGAATAGAAAGCAGTCAAGGCTGAAACTAAAAATGCACTCATTGAGGTGCATTTCAAGTGTGCGTTAGAAGATTCGAACTCCCGACCTTTTGGTCCGTAGCCAAACGCTCTATCCAGCTGAGCTAAACGCACATATTACATATTAATGGCCAGAGTAAGAAACCACGACTCTTGCAACGAAATTTATCATACAATACTAAACTGACTTTGTCAAGCAGAAATATTTTGTTACCCTCTGCGTTGTCACCTTTTCGTCACACTTCACCGTTATCAGTAATTCTGATTTTAGGTGTTAATGCTGGGGGGGCGGGGGCCGGAGGGCTGAGCTCCCCCAGCTACTCAACTCCCTCAGCTCAACACCTTCGATACGGACTACAGCACATCCCGCCGCCACCGCAGCAAAGATTGCAGATCGCATTGGCAATACACAGTTTCATGCACATGCTGCTGCTGCCGGAATAGGGCTGGGTATAAGTGCTCTGACGCTGGCGGTACCAAGAGCCGCCGTTCTCCATCCGGTATACCAGATCCTGATAATCACCGTTACTTGGCTCCATAGCAGCTGCCTTCCGGGCATGTTCCATGGCCGCCACCTGATTGCCAAGGCCGGCATGGGCAAGGGCACTGTAATAAAACCATCGGGCGTCACGTCCCGAATCATCCATGTCATCCAGAACGGTCCTGGCTTCCCGGTAGTAACCGTTACGGATATAATTGCCGGCTGCCCGCAGATAGCGGTCTTCTTCATAACCGGTACTGCCGCTTCGGTCAAAACCGCCGAAGCTGCCGAAGCCGCCGAAACCACCGAAACCGCCAAAACCGCCGTAGCCGCCGCCTCCGTAGCTACCGCTCCCGCCATAGCCATTCCCGGTATTTTGACCGCCATAGGAATAGCCTTCGGTCCGTTCCTTCATCACCTGCTGATAGGCTTGCTGGATTTCTTTGAATTTCTCTTCGGCCTGGGCTTTATGGGGATTGTTGATATTGGCGTCAGGATGATATTTTCTGCTGAGGTTTTTATAGGCTTTCTTGATTTCTTCTTCCGAAGCATTTCTGGGAATTCCCAGAATCTGATAGGGGTTGTTCATTTTCCTGTTCCTTAGGTCAGCCTTTCGGCTTGCCGTCCTGCGGCATCGTGCATCATGATTTAGTTCGTTCTTCTTTTACCTGTTCATAGCGGTACCATACCCCGGAGTACAGGATATTCCTCAATATTTCGATGTTGTCGATGATCGGCAGCTTTTCAAATTCTTTTGAGCATTCTGCCATCATCATCGTCAAGATGGTACGGCATTCTTCTTCAAAATCAGGATCCTCATATTTCTTCCAGAACGGATTGTAGTTGCCGTCGGAAAGGTCTTTTTCTATGTCTTCATAAGCATCCATGAGATAGATAAATTTCCCCAGGTAAAATCCCAGCTTCCGCAGGCCGTCCTGCCAGCCGTCAGGTTCAAAATCCATGATCTCGGCCATTACCTCGCCGAACAGTCCGGCCATCTTGTCGATGTCACTTACCTTCTGCTTTTCGAAAGAGCGCAGGTCGGCCAGGGCCCGTTCGATCTTATAGGCCTTGTCGGGATAGGTCTTCCTGATCCGGCAGAATGCCGGGCGCAGGCCTTCTCCCATGAGACGGCGGCGGTATTTTTTCTCGTCTTCCCAGTCATCCATACATTTATAATAAGTCAGCAGGATATTCATATCCGCTGCGTAATCGCTGAAACGGTTCGTTCTGGTAAGATGCTTCTCAAAAGGATGGGCGATGCAGACGGTGCGGCCTTCCGCTGTCTCCGGTTCATACAGGCTGGTCAGTATCATGACCAGGAAGGTCATGTCGAACGACAGTGTCATCTGTCCCCGCAGCCCGTAACGTTCCTTCAGCTTCCGGCATAGCCCGCAGTAATAAGAATGATAGACATCATATTCTTTAAACTTCATTTCCCCTTGATTGACTATGATATATCCAAACATGTCATCCCCTGTCCCTTAACTCTTTTTGATAAAAGTCTGGCGGCATCGCGGACATGATATTTCGATTCGGCCTTTTCCTCGCGGTATCCTGATCTTTTGACGGCAAGACGGACATCGGTAAATATGATGCGTCTTTCGCTGCCGCCACGCGGCTTTGCGTTTCCACCAGTATGACTTCACCCGGTTCTCGTATGTCAGGTATATCCGGTTCTCTTCCGCTCTTTTGTAGATGTTCCGGGAAAGCAGCCGGAAATAAACGATGAAGATTCCCACTATTCCGACGATCGTGAGCGGTGACCTGGTCAATAATGATACTGCCCACAGTATTAATGTGATTATGATCAGAAAGCGGTTAAGATTATCATTGCCATATCTGCCCCTCATAAACCGGATTATTCTCTCTCTCATTGCTGCCCATCCTTTTTAGGTTGATGCAAGACGCGAAACAATCATTGCATTGCTGATTATTGTTATTATTGTGGTTATTGCCGATAAGTTTCATGAATCCATCCTACTTCTTTATCCGCTATAATGCAATAAATTGTCTCTAAAGAAATTATTAAAAGAATCAGCCGCATTTTACTTCCAGATAACCCTGCAGCTTGGTCATGTCGTATTCGGTAAATACTTCCATGTTGGGGTCGTAAAATTTGCCGTCAAAATGTACCAGATAATGGCAGTACAGGCCCATTTTTTCCATCATGATGCAGCATTTGGGCAAGGTCGCCTCCCGCCCTTCGGTGTAGATGACGATGTCACTGTGGTCGATCCCATAATAATTAAGCGCAGAAATCATCATGGCCATGGTCGCCTGCCACTCGCGGCAGTCCATGACACTCATGACCTCTGCTATCGTCACTCCGGCTAACATCGCCACGCAGGTCTGGCCGCACAGCCCGTCAACCGGCTGGATGATGACTTCCATGCTGTCGATCTTGCGGATCGGGTTATCAAAGTGATAAGGGCTGTTCTTGCCGACTTCGATCAGGCTGCCGCTGATATGCAGCAAGATCTTATGCTCCTTGCTGATATCGATATGGGCGACCTCGTCACTGCTGAGATGTATTATGTAATTGCCTTTTTTTTCAGGAAGGAGTTCACAGGCAATGATCTTGTTATCCAGCACTATGTCGGCCTGAATCACGTCTCTTTTCTTACAGACTTCCCATACATTGAAAGGTATCCTGATCGTATAATTATCCCCGCTTTTTACTGCCTTCCCATCAAAAAAATACCGCACTTTCCCTACCTCCTACTGTTTTGTATGCTGCATCGGATGACTTTGTCTACTAGATATCGCGTATATCAGATGTATCATGTGTCAGATTTCGGATTCCCGGATCAGTGATTGATAAAACGGTTAAGTGAGCTTCACTTAACCGCTTCTGTCACAATAACATCGCTATCATTATACAATCGGTCCGCCATCTTCATCGTCTCCATAAGGGATGGGGTTGCCACTGCCTGTTACGGAAGCAACCACTGCAACGATTATCACGACCAGTATCAGCAACAGGCCTCCGCCTAAAAGTATCATTACCATTTATTCGGTTTCCTTTCATGAATAAATATATGTTCAAATATTCTTGCTGGCCGAAGCCGGCTTCTAGAAATCTCTTTTTTATTTTAATGCATTTGGTGCTCTATTTCAATCATTTTTTCGTTAAGGCAAAATATTTATGCAACCATAAACTTTTCCGGCAACCAAAAACTTTTCCGATGTGAAACGGAACAAGAAGGCAAAATTAAATATCAGGAACTGACCATTTCTATCATAACCCCATGCGCCACCCCGGGTATTGTCTGGCCCTCATTAAAGCTGGTCTTGCTGAGCAGCGCCCCGGTCGGCACAAACAGTATTTTTTTCCAGGTCTTTTCTTCGATCTGTTTCAAGATATAGGCTGACAAGGTTATCGCACAGCAGCCGCAGCCGGAGCCTCCGGCATGTGCCGACTGCGTCTGCAAATCATAAATCTCCACGCCGCAGTCCATATGGACTTTGGAAATATCCAGCTGCTTTTCGCGCATCAGATCCCACAGCACCTTTTGCCCGATCGTTCCCAGGTCACCGGTAATGACCTTGTCATAATCTTCCGGCTTGCTGCCGAAATCGCAAAAATGCCGGTAAATGGTATCGGCGGCCGCCGGTGCCATACAGGCTCCCATATTGAGCGAATCCTTTAAGCCGAAGTCAACGATTTTTCCCGAAGTAACGCCGGTTATCTCGGCCCGGCACTTTTCGCTATGGGTGCTGCTTAAGATAAAAGCACCGCTTCCGGTCACCGTCCAGTGTGCCGACAGCGGCCGCTGGTTCCCGTAAGCCAACGGAAAACGAAACTCTTTCTCCGCGCTGGCAAAATGGCTGGAAGTCACGCATCCGACAAAGTCAGCGATTCCTGCCGACAGTACCATTGCTCCTAAAGACAGGGAAAGGCCGCAGGTGGAGCATGCCCCATAGAGACCGATCAAGGGAACCGGAAAGGAGGCCAGACCGAAGCTGCTGGCAATCGACTGACCTAGCAGATCGCCGGCAAACAGATAGCTCAAGTCGTCCTGATCAATACCGGCCTTGCCCATAGCCAGCAGCAGCGCCTCTTTTTGAAGGGTGCTTTCCGCCTCTTCCCAAGTCTTGCACCCAAAGAAGTCGTCCTTGCCAACCATGTCAAACAAGTCACCGAAAGGACCCTGACCTTCCTTGGTTCCTGCCACTGAAGCACTTGCCGCTATATAGACGGGACGGGACGGAACAAAACTTTGTCTTTTATATAATTTATTATTCGAATTATTATTAGCCATCTTATTTACCTCATTTTACCCTCGATGTCATCTTTACCCTCAATATCATCTGCCCTTGGAAATCTGCCATGGTCATCTGCCCATGGTCATCTGCCCATGGTCATCTGCCTATGATTAATGAATATTAATGTTAGTATAAAAAAAAAATTGGCTATTATGCATAATTTAACTGATATTCCCAAAACTATCTTTATAAATGACACCGAATAAAATTACTCTGAATAATCCGATGAATCTAGAACAGGATGCAACAGGACAGGATATGGAAATTCATGAGAAAAAAATAATGAGGAAGAATTATGAATAACAACGATAAGCAAAATGAGGGCAAAAGCATAGAAGAACAAAAATACTCACAGAAACAATATGAGGACTATGTGAAAACGGTAACCCCCACCCACAGTCTGGCCGCACAGGTGGTAAAGGCTTTTCTTTGTGGGGGAGCAATCTGCACCTTAGGGCAGTTTATCACGCAATATCTTACGGAAAACCGCGGCATGGAAAAGGAAATGGCCGGCAGTGTCTGTTCCCTGCTTCTGATTCTGATCGGAGTGATCCTGACCGGTCTCGGTCTGTATCATAAAATAGCCCGGTTCGGCGGTGCCGGCGCCCTGGTTCCGATCACCGGATTCGCCAATTCCGTAGCAGCTCCGGCCATTGAATACAAAGCAGAGGGACAAGTCTTCGGGATCGGATGTAAGATTTTTACGATCGCCGGCCCGGTTATCCTGTATGGCATCTTTGTGTCCTCATTATTGGGGCTGGTTTATTATCTTTTCAGGAATATGGGTATCGGGTAAGCTGGGAGCCGTTTATGCAAGAAAGTCGTTTATGCAAGAAAGTCGTTTATGCAAGAAAGCCGGAAAAAAATACCAAGAATATGATAAAGGGGATATATAAAAAGCCGACTATCGTTTTTGGTGCTGAGGCTTTAAAATTAGCATAATCCGCTATAAAGGACATGGTAAACGGGAGAAACAGCAAGAATACTTCCAAGCTGAAAAAGAAAGTCACAAAATAAGTAAAACAATATCCAAAAAATACGGGGACGGAAGAAATCTTGATGATATTTTTCATAGTTATACCCCATCTGCGGCTCTGCCGCACTCAAAATCAATAGCTGAAAGTACTTTTCTTTCAACCTTCTAAACCTGTCCGCTTTAGCGGACGAAAAAATAACCAGTTGAAAGCCTCTACAATCACGGGTAGTACGATACCCATTCACGCAAAAACGCAAAAGAATACAGAGAATCAGGGGGAGCGATATTACACAGGAGCGACATTACGCACAAAATGATGCCCAACAGGATGATACGCTTCTTGGAGTCATCTTCCAATGCGGCCAGAAAACCTAGAATAAGACCCGCTATCCCTAGAATCACCCCGATAATTCTTAATACAGTCGGTACGGCATCACTATGAAAAATAGATAACGGCCACAGGTGCAGGATAACCACACCGGAAATGCCGAAAGTTAATGATGTATATCCCATTAGATTTGATCTTATTAACGCGTTTTCATCGGAATAATTCACAGCGCACCTCCGTATTTACAAATAGTAACATATTGTCTTGAAATTGTAAACTACTACCTGTTAACAGTAACCCTTTTTATATTAATACTTTTTCAAATTATAATGATTCCCTTTACTCCTTAGTTCTTAAGTTATATTAATTATAAATATTATTATTACGTTTTATATTATTATTATGCGATAAACTTCGATATTTCAAGAATATACACTAATACCACTCACAAATGCCATATCGTAAATAAAAGCGAAAAAGTTACACGACTAAGGAAAATTAACTTGACAGAATTTCTTTATCAAGTTATAATTTTTTTATTCAATATATTGATTTTATTAACAGTTACCATAAGGTGATTGAAACTACATTATGGAGGGGATAGGAATGAAAAGATCTAAAAAATTTTTAGCTGTTGTTTTATTGGCTGCTTTGTTTATACAAGTTAGTAGTCCGACGATCTCATATGCAGCGGTATGTAATCATCAAGGACATGTTTATCTGAGTACATCACAAGAAAAGGTAAGGTGTACCACAACAGTATACGAATATACAAAATGTGCGCAGTGCAATTTTGTTTTAAAAACAGATGTATTATCAAGGACGACTACACATATTTGGAACAGTACTAATAAATATTGTATTATGTGCGGAGAGATAAAATAATCTTGATAATCGGGCAAATTTGTTACGTCATATCATAAGCATATCGGAAAAGTCCACTGTCAGCTTCCATACCTAACCGGTACTTTTCGATCTGAGTGATGTTACCGACCGGGTCATAGGTGTAACGGAACCAATCCGTTTTATTACCATCTTTTTGATGTTCCATTTCTGTGAGTCGACCCAGGGGATCAGGTGTATAACGTGTGGTGATCCCACCCGCAAGGATACGTTCCCTTATATGTCCAGCAGCATCATAGCAGTATCTGGCAGTACCGCTTTCAGATGATATTTCCTCTAGTTTTCCGTTCAAGGAGTACCCTATGGAAATTTCCTACACGCACGTCGGAGATTATCTGCTGCCGAACATACGGCTGTCAGACCCGCCGGACGCGCCGCCTCTCGGACGGTACGGCATGATGCACAAGGAATACCTGACTTTCGTTTTATGGATGCGGTCTTTAGTCAGCTTGTTGCCGCCAATACAAGCCATTACACCCATTTCTTTATCAAGATAATAGCTGAACCAGCAAAACAACCCGAAATTTGGAGTTTGGTCATCCTTGTATGTACCGTACACAAACAACGTCTGTGGACTTTTGAAGCAATCCCCGCCTGTTGCGTTTCCTCGTGGTCAGCAGCTTTTCTCAACAGAAAAGAAATGACTTGTGCAAGTGCTTAAGTTGATGAAGGAATAAAATCTTTCCGCCAGTTCGTTCGGGCAGCTTGCTTCGGCAAAATTCTTTGCATCTTCCATTGTTTCAAAGAAAGTAGAGTCGGCCCATGTTTCCCTGTCAACAAACAGGCTAAACGAAATATAGCCCTTTTGCTTGGAAATATATCCGTCGTTCAGCTTTTCGACCGCACTCAAAAAATCAGGGACGGACGCTCCCTTTTTAAGCTTGTAGGTATTGAAAAAATTCACCTTGGCCATTATCTATAACTCCTTCCGTTTAACTGTATGGATCAGCCACTTAAATTGATTTCCAATTTAAGTGCATTTTATGATATTAAGCCCGTAGCAACGCCCACGTGGTATCTTTGCCCGCGAAGAGGGAAAGTGTCAAAGTGGGTTCACACGCTTAGAATAAGCGGGTGAAACGCTCCCCCGTCCTGCCATCGTTATACGGCGAACAGAGCGATATTAGCCTAAATAGTATAGCATAAATCCCATTGATTTTCCACAAGATTTACTTTTTTCTGAATAAGGCTCTGCTGACTTCTCACAATTCGTTGTTACTACGGCTGATGAAACCGCCTGTGAGATCTCCACGCTTAAGGTGCACGCTCTTTCCCTCCATATATCCGCCGCATTTACCTTGCTTCTACATGGAATCCCCGCTTTCATGATACTTATTTTCGGGAGCCGGAACCGGAGCTGATGAGGCCCGGCAATCTGACGATGACCGCGCAGCCAGTCAGCTGATGGCAAAGATTACGGTAGTCGCAATTTAACGGATATGCGTACCAGTACTTTAAGAAATGCCGTATTTCCGCCATAGTTACTGGCGATTTATTTTATAGGCTATCCCTCAGGCCGCCATTCATCGGCTTCTCGGACAGCAAAATTAATTCTATTGATGAATCCGCCATCTTCTGTCTCTACATCATAATCCAGGTACAGCTCATTATCACGTGGGTACAGAACAGATGTCTCTCCCCTTGTAAATCACTTTCCGATTTTAGAAAGAATTACATCTGCTTATTGGTTATCGGGAACATACGGAAAATCATTCATTGGTCCTTCTGATGTGTGGTTGAAGGGATATGTGATATTAGATGACATTACGTTTAATAAAATAATTTCAACATATATCTGGCATAAAGTGGATGTTATGCATTGGATTTTTCCTTCAATTATTTCTCCCCTCTATATATCTTTGTGTAGTTTTACTAATAATCAAACCCGGTATGGTTGATCAGCTTCATCTATCGCCTTCTTCGAAAACATTATTTCGTGCATAGAAGAGTCTCTGCTTATTCAGCTTCATACTCTGATCATTTAGCACGTATCATGAAAAAGCAATGTTAATGTACTATTTCCAAAAAGTATCAGGGCTGTTTATTATCGCTATGATATTTTTCTTCTATTTCAATGATACGATCTTTAATTTTCGATGGGATTGTATCATCTGACAACTCATGTTTAATTCCATCAATGTATATAGAATATGTCAAAGTGCCATCCAGATTATCTTCTACATCCGTATGGCCATGCACCCAATTTCCATCGACTACTCTATAGACGGCCAGCCCTGTGTCTCTGGAATCAACAAATAAGTCATTGGAGTTAAGACCCCATGCGATTTCTCCCATTGTTCTCTCATTAAAATAAGGCAATGTATGAGAAATGTATTTTTGTGATTTATCATTTTCAAAAATTATTATGGTGCACATAGTCTTTTCGGGCGAACTTAATTGAAGATAGACGTATTGATTATCGTAGGATGCAATGTATTTATCATTAGTAAAAAAATAATTCCAAAAAACAACTTGATACACTAATGATAATAATATTACACTGCACGCTACTACAAATAGACTTATGATTATCTTAACTATGATTTTTTTTATTCTTGACAATCTATCTGCCCTCCTACATAAAAACTATATGTCCTATTTATGCTTATAGTATAATCACTACAACTATAACCAAGAACATTAGCACCAATTGATAAGATAATATCATCTATATACTTACCGTTTGGATCAATAATATCATTAAATGAAAAAGCTAACGCCACTTTATATCCGCCACTTAACCTGCATTATCGGGATTGCTA
>DBDJ01000062.1:58286-59616 GCA_002293525.1 Lachnospiraceae bacterium UBA935 | reverse complement strand
AACAGGGCGGCATTGTAGAACAGTCCGCAGGGATCATAGAAAGTAGGGGTCAGATAAGGCTTTCCATCCGGATAAGGAGTGGTCAGCGAGTTTCCGATAAAGCCAGGGATGATCTTTTCGCCTACCGTTACGGATTCGCCGGGAACGGTCATGGTCATCAGATCGGACAGATCCGCCAGGGCATTGTCTTTAATCATGGTCTCAGTCAGTGCCAGCGGACGGCCTGTAGCAAGATGAACTACGTCCGGGAATTCTCCGGCCTGCATGCTGGGGCTGATTACATCTTCGATATACATGTCAGAAATCAGTTCTACGGTAACATCGGGATAAAGGACATTAAAGCCTTCAACCAAAGCCGGCCATAATTCGCCGTATGCGCCTTCCAGCGCGGCTACCTGCAGATTGCCGCTCGGGCCTGCCGGTTCTTCAGGTGCTGCTTCCGCTTCAGCCGGCGTTTCCGCTTCCGGTTCCGGTTCAACCGGGGTTTCAACCTGCGTATCGGTTGATGGTGTTTCTTCTGTTGTTGTACAGCCAGTCAGAAGTCCTGCCATTAAAAATACCGACAAGAGTAAGGATATAACTTTTTTCAACATAATAATCCTCCTTTATTATAGTTTTGGCACACAATTCTTCATTGCTGCCACTTATAAATTAATCATAATAGTATGCAGTTATAAAATATATATGCATGTTGTCATTAATTATAATTATCTTGCTTTATAAATACAATTATAATATAATAAAACAGTAATAAAAACAGATTATATATTTTATCCCCCTGTTCTCCTTGTCACTATTGTACACTTTGGAGAAACAGCCGCTAAAGCGTTTGGACATTTTTTTACAAAACCGGTATGCGGCAAGAAACATCATGGCGCAAGTTTTTATAAAATATTGCTCATCATCATGTGCACTTGGTGCCGCGATAGGAGAACCATATGGGTTATGTACATTATGAGGTTAATAATTATTTTGACAGTCCTAATTCCTGCAAGCTGCTATATGTGACGCAGTCCGTTTATGACACGGACTGGCGAAGTTTCCCGCACGCCCATTATTTTACCGAGCTGTTCTATGTTCTAAGAGGAAACGGCACTTTTCATGTGGAAGATGAACACTTTTCGGTTCAAAAAGGCAGCCTGATCCTGATTAACCCCCACGTCCGCCATACGGAAAAGTCATCAGCCGAAAAACCGCTGGAATACATTGTCCTGGGTATCGAAGGGATCCGTTTCATCTTTGACGAGCAACGCCAGAATTATGGCAACTTTCATGAAATGTCGGTTTTTCCGGCGCCTCACGCGCTCCTGCGGCAGATGGAAAAAGAAAT
>DBDJ01000062.1:56949-58226 GCA_002293525.1 Lachnospiraceae bacterium UBA935 | reverse complement strand
ACGCCGCCCCAGCATATTTCCAATGAATGCAATATGGTAAAACAATACATAGACAGCCATCTTCAGGACAACATCAACCTGGATCTGCTTTCTAAGGTAACCCACTTGAATAAATTCTACCTGTCACATAAGTTTACAGAAGAACTGGGCATCTCCATCATCAATTACCTGCTGGAAAAGCGGATCCAGAACGGCAAGGAGCTTCTGCGTAATACCGATCTTCGAATTTCCATGATTGCCCAGTTAAGCGGTTTCTCCTCCCAAAGCTATTTTACCCANNCAAATCCACCGGCATCGGCCCGGCCAAATACCGGGAAGCCATGCAGCTGCGTCCGGAAGCCCTTGAGAAAAAATCTGAAGGGTTTTGACATAAGCAATCTCTTTCCTTATTTCTGCCTGACGGCTTCGCGACTTATGTGCTGCTGTCACGTCAAAATCGCCAAAAACGTCAAAATCCCGCCCCAGATGACAGGCGGGATTTAACTGCTGTTTCGCTAAGGTTATTATGCGCCGGTAATAGTAGTCGCATGCCAATAGGCATCGGAACCATAGGCACAGACCACCGAGATTTTCTTCCCGCTGACCAGCACTTTGCAGTTGATCAGACTGCTAACTTTATCTAGCTTGATTTCCATTTTGCCCTGTGGCGTATTTAAGTATAGTTTATTCTCATTGGAATCGCTGCTGACGGTTCCGCTTACCGTCATAGTGGCAGTAGTATCAATGCTCACGTTCGACGAGCTGTCCTTTTCCCCCACGATACCGACAGCATGCAGGTAAGCGTCCGCACCGTGATAAAAAGTGACGGTCAGCTTTCTCCCCGATGTAAGTATCATGCCCCGGGTAGTGTCGGCATTGCTGTCGATCTTAAACTGCATTTCACCGTCTTTGGTCGACAGATAGAGCAGGTCTTCCTTGGTGCTTTTGGCTACTGTCCCGGAAATGGTCATCGTAGTGACATTGCCACCGGCAACCGTGCCGGCGGTGGCAGGCGGCACGGTTGACGCATCGGTAATCGTGAGCGCATGCATGTAGGCATCGGAGCCGCGGGAACAGGTGATGTTGTATTTCTTCCCCGATACTAAGACAGAACATCCGCTCATATCAGTAGTCGGATCCAGTTTGATCTGCATCTCGCCCTGGTCCGTGTTCAGATATAACATGCTGTCCGTGGATTTGCTGGCTATGGTTCCGGTTACGCTGGAGGTTGACGCTGAATCGACCGTATAAGTCGTGGACTGTGCTTCGGCAGTTATCTTAACGGCATGAAGATATCC
>DBDJ01000062.1:56543-56904 GCA_002293525.1 Lachnospiraceae bacterium UBA935 | reverse complement strand
CAGCTTGATCTCCATATTGCCCTGAGGGGTTGACAGCTTCAGCAGTTCGGACGTAGTTCCCGAAGAAACTGTCCCATGCACCGTTGCAATGACTTCCTTAGCCTGTACACTGAGCCGGCCGGCCGGCATAATCAAGATGACCGGAACAAGGAAGGCCAAAAGACAAAATTTTAGGATCCCGTGTTTTTTCATAATCTTTTCCTCCAAAAACGATTCAAACGAAATAATGGTTACCATAATTTTCTATTATGTTAACCATTATATAGGATAAATAGCGGAAAAGCAATATGTTTTATTGGTGAATTGAAACGAGCGCAGGGGGGCTCGGGAGCCGGAGAGCTGGACGGTCGGATTTTCTCTC
>DBDJ01000062.1:0-56493 GCA_002293525.1 Lachnospiraceae bacterium UBA935 | reverse complement strand
TGCGTCCGCCGAGAAAACCGACCATCCAGTCCTCCGGCCCCCGAGCCTCGCGGCCACCACGTTTTCGTTAGAACCTGGGGTTTTTTATATTTTGTTGTTTGGAAGTCTTTCAAAACAGCAGTGCAATCAGCTTTCTTAATTATGTTCATCTAACTTGATTCCCAGTTCCTCCAGCTGTTTTGGGTCAACCACATCCGGCGCGCTCGTCATCAGGCAGGAGGCATCCTTCACCTTTGGGAACGCTATTACTTCGCGGATCGATTCCGCCTTCACTAGAAGCATCACCAGACGGTCCAGCCCATATGCCAGGCCGGCATGCGGCGGGACGCCATACTGAAAGGCATCCAATAAGAATCCGAAGCGGTCTTTCGCCTCTTCTTTTTTCATGCCGAGGATCGCGAACATTTTTTCCTGCACTTCTGACTGGAAGATACGAACGGATCCCCCGCCAAGTTCCGTACCGTTCAAAACTATGTCATAGGCCTTGGCACGGATCTTCCCTAGGTCACCGCTCTCAAGCAGCGGCAGATCCTCTTCCATCGGCATCGTGAAGGGATGATGTACGGCCACGTAACGGTTTTCTTCCTCACTGTATTCCAGCAAGGGGAATTCCGTGATCCATAGGAAATCAAGCCGCTCATGATCAATCAGGCCCATCTGTCCGGCCAGTTCCAGCCGTAAAGCCCCCAGGACGCTTAAGACCAGGGCGGTTTTATCCGCTGCAAAGAACAGCAGGTCACCTTTTTCTCCTTCCATAAGCTTTATCAGGGCTGCAAACTCTTCTTCCGTCATGAACTTGGCAAACGAAGATTTATAAGTACCGTCCGGCATTACCGCCAGATAAGCCAGACCTTTCGCGCCGTAGCCTTTGGCAAACTCTGTCAGGGCATCGATTTTCTTGCGCGGCATTTCCGCCTGGCCCTTGGCATTGATGCCCCTGACCGTCCCTCCGTTTGTGAGGGCACCGGTAAACACGGCAAACCCGCAGCCTTGCACGGTGTCCGACACATCCCTCAGCTCCATGCCAAAACGCGTATCCGGCTTATCCGTGCCAAAACGGTCCATAGCTTCCGTCCATGTCATTCGCGGTATCGGCAGCGGGACATCCCGGCCGACGGAACTCTTTACTACCGCCTGCAGCAGGCGTTCATTGACGGCAATCACATCGTCTACATCGACAAAAGACAGTTCCATATCCACCTGCGTAAACTCCGGCTGCCTGTCGGCCCGCAGGTCCTCGTCCCGGAAGCATTTGGCGATCTGGAAATAACGGTCATATCCGGCACACATCAGCAGCTGCTTAAACAGCTGCGGCGACTGCGGTAAGGCATAAAAACTGCCCGGATGCACCCGGCTGGGCACCAGATAGTCACGCGCTCCTTCCGGTGTCGATTTATTTAATATCGGCGTTTCGATTTCAAGGAATCCTTCTTCCACTAAAAATGAGCGGATGTCAGCCGTGATCTTGCTGCGCAGCATGATATTGCCCTGCAGGTCCGGCCGCCGCAGATCCAGGAATCGGTATTTCAGGCGCAGCTCTTCCTTGGTCCGGGAACCGGCTTCAATGGGAAAAGGCGGGGTCTCCGCTTCGGACAGGATCCGCAGCTCGGCAGCCCTGATTTCGATGTCCCCGGTTTTAAGGTTTTCATTGACGGCACCGGAACGCTTCACCACCGTACCCGTCACCGCGATGACGAACTCACTCCGCAGCCGCTCACCCTTGGCAAAATTCTCCCGGCCGCAGTCCGTTTCCTCCAGAATAACCTGCAGGATTCCGCTGCGATCCCGCAGATCCACAAAAATAATCCCGCCTTTATTGCGGCACTTCTGTACCCAGCCCATCACTGTTACCACGCTGCCGGTATCGGCCACGGAAACTTCTGTACAGCGATGTGTTCTTTTTAGCCCTTTGATTGATTCTGCCATGTTCTCTTCATCTCCATCTCTTGTCATCATCTCTTGATTACATTTCTTGACTTCATCTCTTGACTTCATCTCTTGACTTCATCTCTGACCTCATCTCTTTATTGCATATCATAATTTCCCCTCTATTAAACATAAAACTCAATAAATTCCTGATATCCTTCTTTACTTAACTGCTCTTTTTGAAACTTCTTATTCTTATTCATCCGGATAATGGATATCTGGCAGCCGTCTTGCCGCTCTGCCTGAGCCTGCTTGATAATGCGGCATATGGCATCTGCATCCAGGCCTTTTTCCAGCAGATAGGCTTTTTTTACCGGCGGCGCCGGAAGCAAAAAGCCGCTTTCCTTAAGCAGCAGGATGATCCTTTCAAAACCGATGGAAAACCCGCAGGCCGGAACCTCTTTCCCGGAGAACTGCCCGACCAGCTTGTCATACCTTCCCCCGCCGCCGCAGCTGCCGCCAAACTCGGGTATCGCCACTTCAAAAATACTGCCGGTATAATATGACATGCCCCGCACCAATGTGGGGTCAAAGACAATCTCAAACTCCGCCGCTGCGGTTCCCCGGACGGCAGCAATGATGTCCGCAAGGTTCTGCCCGGCCTCCGGATCCATGATTCCTTCCAGGGTTTCCGTTAAAAAGCCAAGTCCGTCCGCCGCCGTTTTCAATGCTTCAAACAGCCCCATATACCTGCCGACGCTATCGGAAGAAAACCCGTTGTCCTGCAGTTCTTGGGCCACCCCTTCCGGTCCGATCTTGTCCATCTTGTCGAGGATGATAAACACCGTGTCATAGGAAACTTCGGCGAACCCGCTGTACTCAGCCATCGCCTTTAAGACCCGTCTGTCGCTGATACGGATCTGAAAATTCTTGAAACCAATCTTCCCCAGCGTCGTAGCCGTCGCCAGAATCAGCTCGATCTCCGCCAGGTTGGACGGTTCCCCCAAAATATCAATGTCACATTGCATGAACTGACGGTACCGCCCCCGCTGTGGCCGGTCTGCCCGCCAGACATTGCCCATCTGCAGCGCCTTGAAAGGAACCGGAAGCTCATTTTCATGATTGGCATAAAACCGCACCAAAGGCACTGTCAGATCATACCGCAGCCCGCCGTCTACCAGGTCGCTTTCGGCGTTGGCCTGATCCAGGTTCAGTTTCTCGCCCCTTTTTAATATCTTGAAGATCAGCTTTTCATTTTCCCCGCCCTGCTTGCTGCTCAGGTTACCGATATGTTCCACACATGGCGTTTCGATCGGTGTAAATCCGAACTGGCTATAGGTATCCCGTATTATGCCGGTCACATAAGCCCTGATCGCCATTTCATCAGGCATGATATCTTTCATGCCGTTTACCGGCTTTTTATTTAATGGCATAATATTCTCCTTTTCTATGTAGACTTTTCTATGTTGCCTTTTCTATGTTGCCTTTCATAAATTCTTCCTTAATTAATGAATGATACAAAAGATCATTTTTGATCAATTATATCTTGATCATGATTGTTCAATACTTTTAAATTCTACACTTGTTTTACAAAATACTCAATCAAAATTTTTCGTAATGATACGAAAAAAAAATATTAAGTTCCGCTGATGCATGACAGGGGCTATCATACATCAGCGCAAAGTTTGTTTATACTAGATCATAGATTACTTTTAATGGGCTATCATATTTTCAATAAATATCCCGTACCCACTGGTTGCATCCTGAACCAGCACATGGGTCACGGCCCCGATCAGCTTGCCGTCCTGAATAATCGGGCTTCCGCTCATTCCCTGCACAATCCCGCCAGTCAGGCTCAGCAGCTCTGTATCAGTAATACGTAATACAATGCCTCTGTTGACATTGTCATTATCCAAATTAATCTCCGTAATCTCCACATCATATATCTTCGGTGCTCCGGTAATACTGCAGATGATCTGTGCCGGTCCTTTCTTGATATCCTGTTTCAACCCGATCGGCATCGGCTCATAGACGATGTCCTCCGGCCGTAACCCGTTACAAACACCAAATATGCCATAAGGCGTGTTATCGGTTATTTGCCCCAGCAAATTGGATTCGTCATATTCTATGAAACCTGTCAGTTCCCCCGGTGAACCGTCTGAACCCCGAGTAATATTGATAATCTCCGTATGATACAGTAATCCGCTTCCCAAAGTCATCAATGCACTGATGTCCACATCATTTATGCCATGCCCAAGCGCCCCGAAGGTTCCGTCTTCTTCAATATATGTCATCGTACCGACGCCCTGGGCGTTATCCCTCACCCAGACCCCAATCTTATAGTCTCCGCTTAAATTCATAGCCGGCTTAAGCATCAGGTCTATTTCTTCCATATCCCTTATCACTTTCATAATCATAGCCTGACCTTCGCTATGTGTTACAAGATCAATCAAACGATCTTTTCCGGTTATTTCTTCGTCATTGACTTCTAATATATAATCACCCGGCTGTAAAATATACATGGCCGGAGAAACTGTCTGTCCGGTCTCATCTTCAAATTCGCCAATACCTACTACTAGAACCCCCTTTGTTTTGACGTAGATTCCAATTGGAATACCGGCAGGAGTCACCTTCTTATCCTGAATAATCTCAATGTCAACGCTTTTTAGCGGAATAATCCCAAATACTTTCAGATCCACAGTATAACGGCTGGTAGTTCCTGTTTTAAAGGTAACAGGTCGCTGCAGATCGATAGGAATGCTTTTATCAGACACTTCCTCACGATAAATATTGCCTGATACCGGAACCATAAACTCTAGTGTTTCCGCTGTTTCAGCTCGAAGCTTTATGGATGAAGGCACACGGGACCAAATGGAAAGCCACCAAGTCAAAGCAAAAGCTAAAACTCCCGCAAACAGTAAGAAATACAAAAATCTTCTATAATAATAAATCCGTTTTCTAAATTTATTTAACTCCTTATATTTTAATTTTTCATATTCATTCTGCCTATATTGTTCAATTTCCTGTTGCTTGTCATGCAGATTCAAATTTTCACATCCTTATCTTCTTAATTACTAAATCTTATATATCAAACTGTAATTTAAACTACTGTAATTTAAACTGTTATTTCCAAGCCATAATAAAAGAGACATAAAAATGTCTCCCTTAGTATGTGAAATATTTCGTAAATTAATTTACATCTTTTTAGATTTTACTGCCAATTCTTTCATTTCTTTAGCATTGTTTAAAACCGCATCAGTTATGGTCTCGCTCCCCAGCAAGCGGGCAAGCTCATGGATGCTTGCTTCATCATTTATTTTTTGAATCGAGGTTACGGTTCTGTCCTGCCGTACGTTTTTGGTTATGACAAAATGGGTGTCGGCCATGGCGGCAATCTGAGGAAGGTGGGTAATACAGATTACCTGGCGGCCGGAGCCAAGGAGACCCAGTTTTTCCGCCACTTTCCAGGCCGTTTTACCGCTGATTCCGGCATCCACCTCGTCAAATATCAAGGTATGCATCTCATTTTTATCAGCCTGAACGGTCTTTAACGCCAGCATGATCCGTGACAGCTCGCCGCCGCTGACGATCTGCTGCAGCGGTTTCATCGCCTCGCCAAGGTTCGGGGCAATCATAAACACCACCTTGTCATAACCATCAGCGCCGAACTCCTCGCCGACCGTAATGTCCACTTCAAAACGCACATCCTGAAAATTCAGGTCAGCCAGCACCTTTCGCATTTCTCCAGCAAGGGATTTTCCATACTTTGACCGCAATTCCGAGATTACCCGGCATTTTTCCAAAACCTGCTCTTTTAACTGTTCTTTTTCCATCAGCAGGTTCTGACGGGTATTCTCATAATCTTCCAAGACTGCCAGCTTCTTTTCCTTTTCTGTTTTTGCTTTCAGGATCTGGGAAATGGTTTGGCCGTATTTGCTTTTCAGCCGGTTGATCTGATTCAGGCGTTCTTCCGTCTGGCGGAAGCTTTCCTCGTCGTATTCAAGTCCTGATATATAGTCTGCCGCAGAACGGTTAAAATCATTCAGCAGCAAATCAATATCCTGAAGCTGCTCTTCCAGAGAACCAAGTGCTTCATCCAAAACCGATACATTTTTTATTTCTTTTAGGGCTCGGCCGGCTCCTGCGCCGGCACCGTTTTCAGATCCGGTGAGGGCATAAGCATTGCCGACGGCTTCCCTGATCTTGCCGGCATTGCACATAAACTGATAGTCTCTTTCAACCTGCTCGTCTTCGCCTTCCTGCAGGCGGGCCGCTTCTATTTCTTTTACTTCAAAGGAAAGCAGGTCGGTTTCTCTCAGCCTGGCAGCTTCATCCAGGGTATTCCGTTCCAGTTCTTTTAAAACGGTACTATAGCGGCGGTAGAGTTCGGCCTGTTCGGACTTAATGCCAGCCAGCCCGGTACCGGCAAAGCCGTCTAGGATATCCTTGTGGCTGGCCGGCCGCAATAAAGACTGGTGCTCATGCTGGCCGTGAATATCCAGCAAAACAGAGGCCAAGCTTTTAAGCTGCCCGGCACTGACGGTTTCCCCGTTGATCTTACAGACGCTCCGGGACGGCATGATCTTTCGCTGCAGGATCAACATTCCGTCCTCGTCGGCCTGAAGCCCCATGGAGGCCGCTAAGGTGCTCTGGGCTTCATTTTCCAATCCGAATAGCAGTTCCACCAGCGCATACTCGGCTCCGCTCCGTATGTAGTCTTTGTCGGCCTTGGCGCCCAGCGCCAGGTTGACGGAACCGATAATAACGGATTTTCCGGCTCCTGTCTCGCCGGTCATGACATTAAGGCCCTCGGTAAAATATATTTCGGCTTCTTCAATTAAAGCTAAGTTTTTCACATGTAAACTGATTAACATCCGAATTGTAGTCCTCTATCCATTTCTTAAAATTTATTATATTAACTCTAACATCGACTTAACAGCAATCTATTTGACATCCTTCAATGTAATATCATTCATTTGGCATTCTTTAATTCAGCATTTCTTTTATTTTGTCCATTACTTCATATGCTTCGTCAACTGTCCTGACTGCTGCCATGATGGTATCATCACCGGCAATGCAGCCTGCTACTTCGGGAAATTTAAAGGCATCGATCGCTGCCGCTACTGCCATGGCCATGCCGGACACCGTCTTTACCACGAGGATATTTTGAGCGGCTTCTATGGAAATAAAGCCGTCCCGCAGTACCCGGATGTATTTGTCCCCCATCTGGTGGTCGTTCTGGGGAAGGAAGACATACTTTTGCCTGCCGGAACCGGCCGGCATCTTGGAAAGCCGCATTTCTCTGATGTCTCTGGAAACGGTCGCCTGTGTAACCTCGAAACCGGCATTGCGGAGCTGGTCGGCAAGTTCTTCTTGCGTTTCGATTGCCTGGGTACGGATGAGTTCCTTGATTTTCTCGTGTCGGCTTTTTTTCATGGGGACTCCTGATTACTGTCTGATTTGCTTGTTTCCTTTTACTGAATCATGGGATTTGATGAATCATAATGACTGAAGGCTTCGATACCCTAGTCTGCCATTTTACGTTGCAGGATCTCAAAGAAATTGGTCGTGCTCAGCTTAATGATAGAGGTGGCTTTTTCTGATCTGGTGATTTTGATGGTGTCATCAGTGGCAAGGTTGATTCTCCGGTTGCCGTCGAATACCGCCACCAGCTCTTGTTCCCGGTTATATTTATCGGTATCGACCGTGATCGTGATGTCATCTTCCGGGGATAAAATGATGCTCCTGCTGCGGAGGGAATGATGGCACAGGGGCGTAAGCAGGATCATTTCTGCCCGCGGCTCTATGATAGGTCCGCCTGCGGACAGATTATAGCCAGTAGAACCGGTAGGGGTGGAAACGATCATCCCGTCGGCAACATAGCGGTTCAAAAGCAGTCCGTTGACAGTGAGGCTGAAATAGCTCAGATGAAGGGGTGATGTCCCGACAATGACAATGTCGTTGAGGGCATGTTCGGTATACGGCGAAAACGTCTTGTCGTTAACGGTTCCTAAAAGCATCATGCGGTTTTCCAGGGCAAAATCATCGCTGACCAGCCTGTCCAGCGCCTGATCAATGCTGGCCTTGTCCACTTCTGCCAAAAAGCCCAGGCCCCCGATGTTGATACCCAAGAATGGGATGTTGCAATGAACCAGATCGGTTGCGGCCCGAAGCAGGGTGCCGTCTCCGCCAAGCACCAGAATACTCTCTGCCTGCTCCGGCTGCCCGACAATGCGGCCGCCTTTTTGGATTAATAATTGTTTGACTTGGTTTGTGATTGCCTGATCAGGGTCTTTGGTCTGGTTGGTGATAATAAAAAAATTCTTCATGATAGCCTCTGCATATACCCTCTGATGAATACTAAGACATCCTTTATCTATCAAAAATTAATAATAGCATTAAATTATTATAACCTTCCTGTAATGGAGTGTCAAATCCTATCTGCGAAAACTCTGCCGGAAAATGTTTCTGCAACTTTCTGCTCACTCCCTGGCCAAAGTGCATCAAATCACTGCTCCACAGTAACTTTATGCGAAATCCTGCTTTTAGGCAATAAAGACCCCGCCTGGTTTCATCAAGAACCAGGCAGGGCTTTTATCTCTCACGGACGCTGTCGATCTTATACAAATGGCATCATTCCCAAGGTATCCAGCTTCTCACCGGTTATGTCGGCACCGTTGCGTCTGGCAATATCCTCATAATGGCCGATTCTTCTGCCCACACGGGAATCAGAAGCATCCTTATTGGCTTCATAGCCGCCGTTGATAATCACGATGGTCACCCCGAAGCCGGCTTCGGTTATGCCTCTTCCCACGTCTTGCGGCGAAGGAGTCCAGAGATTGGTTATGACATCATGGCAGGAAGGCTTTGGATACTGAGGCGTCATCCAGAACAGCAATGCCGTCATAAATCCCAGCTTGCCATCCTGTGCTACCAGTTCCGGATTGTTTAGCAGGACGTTTTTGTCCTGATACAGGATCGCACTGATCAGCCCATAATTGTAGTTCCAGCTCAACTGCATCGGCCCCCGCCCATGGTAGGATTTGCCGGGGACAGGCGGAAAGTCCTGACTGCTTGAATCAACGTAACCGACCTGGCTGGTACCGGCATAGGAGACTTCCTCGTTAAAATACAGACCCCATGCCAGCATGCCGCCCGGAGCCGTGGCCCAGCCGCCGCTGGTTTCATGGGCAATATTGGCTAAAAATGCGGCAATTTCCCGCTTTTTATCATTTTCGGTGCCATCGGCAAGGAAGCAGCCGAAGTCAACGATTTTGGTCTCGATCGGCTTATTGATGTTCCATGATGCATTAAAATCCTGATGCACCGAGATTACCGTCTGGGCCTTGGTCGCTTTGTTTAATACGCTGATCCGCGGCGCATAATAAACCCCCTGCCGGTATTCGACTTTGTATTTGATCCCGGCCACATGGACGATAGCAGCCTTCAGATTGGCGTAGGAATAATATTCCGGCCCGCTATACTGGGGATTGAGCTCCCGCCACATAGCAGACCCGTGACGGCGCGGGAACAACGCCTCAAAATCGCTCTGGCTCAGATACTGCTCCAGACGCTGACCGGCATTCTCCGGCGAGTATTTGGGGTCGATGCCGTCCCATAGCTCGTTGATCTCAGCATCGCTCAAGACTTCGGAGCCGACCGGCGGAACCGACGGGGTCGGAGTCGGGTCGGGATCAGGATCGGCGCTCGGGGTCGGAGTCGGGTCAGGATCAGTGCTCGGCGTAGGCGTAGTGCCGGGATCGGTTGTTCCGCCCGGACCGATAAGCTGCCAGGGATGAGCGCCGCTTGGCATGGCCGGATTATTGCCCTGTGTCCACCACTTGGCCTCATATATCATGCCGTCATAAAACACCCTGTCACCGGCGACATATACCGCTCCGGCATTCCAGACCGGATAATTCCCGACCGGATCAGGATCATCGCCTTCTTCTCCGCCACCACCGTCACTGCCGTCTTCTTCCGCCGGTCCGATGAGCTGCCAGGGATGGGCGCTGTTCGTGGGCACTGCCGGGTTATTTCCCTTTGTCCACCATTTCGCTTCGTAAACATTACCTTCATAGACCACACGGTTGCCACCAGTATAGGCCACCGAGGACTGCCACTCAGGGTAGCTTTGCGCCCGAGCATAAATCGCCCCGCTGGCCATCCCGCCCAGCGGAACAACGATCAGGGCAAACGCCACAAGGAGCATCAGGTATTTGTGACATCCTTTGTTCTTCATCTTATCCTCCTTTAATGATAATGAATCAATTTACATGTAAGCATCTTGTTAATATTATTGTAAATTAATGCGGAGGAATATCAATATGCCTGTCACAATTAACAGTTTTTTTGTATAAACGACAGATTTTATGAGATAGCTGCTTTCATCTGCTTAATATAGTGATATATGTAGTCCGGAGCCTCCTGGCCATACTGGGCCGCCAGCCGGACAATGGCACTGCCCACGATGATACCGTCGGCTGACTTGGCGATCCCGGCGGCCTGCTCGGGAGTATGGATTCCGAATCCTACCGCCACCGGGACGTCGGTAACCGCTTTTACGGCGGCCATAGTATCCGTCAGGGAGTCGCTTAGCTGCGTCCGAGTACCGGTCACTCCCATGGAAGAAACGATGTAGATAAAGCCGGCGGCGTCTTCTGCCAGCCGGGCGATGCGCTGCCCGGAGGTAGGGGCGATCAAGGTGATCAAGTCAATTCCCTGCAAAGCGGCATACGGCTGCAGCTCGCCTTTTTCCTCATAAGGCAGGTCCGGGATAATGATGCCGTCAATCCCGCTGCGGCGACATCCGGCAAAGAAATCCTGATAACCGTAGTGATATACGGGATTGAGATAGGTCAGCAGCACCAGCGGAACCGCGGTTTTGGCCCTGACCGAAGCGGCCAGCGTAAAAATACTGTCAACCGTCGCACCTGCTGCCAGAGCCCTTAGGTTGGCTTCCTGGATGACCGGTCCTTCGGCAACCGGATCAGAAAACGGAATGCCGATCTCGATCAGGTCGCAGCCGCCCGCTATCATCTTCAGGATGATTTCTTCACTGGTCTTTAGATCAGGATCCCCTCCGGTTACAAAACCGATGAAGGCCTTCTGGTTAATAAATGCGTCTTTGATTCTACTCATGGATAGTTACCCCCTTGTAACGTGCTATCGCGGCCACATCTTTGTCACCGCGGCCGGAAAGGCAGATGATGATGTTGCTGTCACGGTCAAAACCGGCGGCAATCTTTCTGGCATGAGCCACGGCATGAGCACTTTCGATGGCACAGATGATGCCCTCAGTCCGGGCCAGATATTCAAAGGCCGCCACCGCCTCTTCATCGGTAACAGCGACATATTCGGCCCGGCCGCTGTCATGGAGATAAGCGTGCTCCGGACCGATGCCGGGATAGTCGAGACCGGCCGAGATCGAATAAACTGGGGCAATCTGACCATATTCATCCTGGCAGAAATAAGATTTCATCCCATGGAACACACCGGGCGAGCCTTTGGTTATCGTCGCCGCATGGCGGTCGGTATCCGTCCCCTGGCCGGCCGCCTCACAGCCGATCAGGCGAACCTCTTTATCCGGGATAAAATGATAGAACATCCCCATAGCGTTGCTGCCGCCGCCCACACAGGCGACTACGGCCGCCGGAAGGCGTCCCTCTGCTTCCATGATCTGGGCTCTGGCTTCCTTGCTGATGACGCTTTGGAAGTCCCGGACGATCGTCGGGAATGGATGCGGTCCCATAACCGAGCCTAAGACATAGTGGGTATCATGAACCCTGGCCGTCCATTCCCTCATCGTTTCATTGACCGCATCTTTGAGGGTCTGGGTACCGCTGGTGACGGGATGGACCTTAGCCCCCAGCAGTTCCATGCGATATACGTTGAGGGCCTGCCGTTCGGTATCTTCCTTACCCATAAATATCTCGCATTCCATCCCCAGCAAGGCCGCCGCGGTGGCTGTCGCCACCCCGTGCTGGCCGGCGCCGGTCTCCGCAATAACACGGGTCTTGCCCATCTTCGCGGCTAACAGGACTTGTCCCAGGACGTTGTTGATCTTATGCGAACCGGTATGGTTCAGGTCTTCTCTTTTCAGGTAGATCCGCGGCCCGCCTAAGTCGCGGGTCATCCGTTCGGCATAATAAAGCAGTGACGGGCGGCCGGCATACTGATTCAGCAGGTCGGTCAGCTCCCTGTTGAAATTCGGGTCGTTTTTGTAGAACTCGTAGTTTTCTTCCAGCTTAATGATTTCGTTCATCAGGGTCTCGGGGATATACTGGCCCCCATGATCTCCAAATCGGCCTTTCGACATAGCTTTGTTTCTCCTTTATCGTTTATCTGTACTTGCATCTGTACTTGTAACTACTCTGCTATCTACTCATTTAGTGTTTCTATATCCCCCATGCTTTTACTGTTTACAGAATGCCATTAAGTTTGAATTGAGTAGCGGGGGGGGGCTCGGGAACCGGCGGGCTGGGCAGTCGGATTTCTCGGCGGGATCCTTAAGATTACAGTTCAGACCAAACGCGAGGTGTTTTGCGCTGTTCTTGCGCAAAATCCCGAGTTGTGCAAGCGCCAAATCGCATGTCTTTAGCGATTTGTGTGCATAACGTTCGCAGAACGTTATTACTGTGGAGTAACGGCGTATGCACTTCGCCCGGGCTGTGAACAGTAACGCATTAAGTACCAACGCAGAGGAAACCAAGTAAAGTGGAGCCCCTCTTTTATGAATTATCTTTTACCAGCTTGACTATCTCCACTATTTTCGCCGCATCCTTGCAGCCGGAAGTCTCAACGCCGCTGCTTATGTCCACTGCATAAGGCTTTAGCTTCATAGCCTGAATCACATTGCCGGCATGGATCCCTCCTGCGATAAAGTACGGCCGGGGAGAATAGGGTAAGCGGTTCCAGTCAAAGGTTTTTCCGGTACCGCCGCCGCCTTGGTCAAACAGGAAAAAATCACATCCGGCTTCCTGATATTCTCTGATCAGGTCTTCTTGAGCTGTATTTCCGACGCTGATCGCCTTAATGACCGGTACCGGGAGCCGGGTTTTGATGCGGTTCATGTATTCGCTTGCCTCTTCTCCGTGAAGCTGGATCATGTCGATGATTTTCTGGTCTGCAAGCCGGAGTACCAAGCTTTCTTCGGCATCCTTAAATACCCCGACGGAAATAATTTGTTTACTGAGAATGGGGCGCAGGTACGCTGCCGTCTCAGCATCGATCTGCCGCTTCCCGGGAGCAAATACAAACCCGGCATAATCCGGCTTTGCCTGATTCACATATTCGATGTCCTGGCGGCTTTTCAGGCCGCATATTTTGACCTTTGTCATAATCTTACTGTGCCTTTCATGAGACGGCTGACCCTCGTAATTGGGCCAAGGCGGCTTTTTTATCCTGGCATCTCATCAGGGCTTCCCCGATGAGGACAGCGTTTACCCCGTTTTGCCGCAGACTGTTGATGTCTTCGGGGCTGGCAATCCCGCTCTCGGAAACAAACAGGCGGTTTTCCGGGACCAAGGCGCGTAGCCGGTATGAGGCAGTGATATCTACTTTAAAAGTCCGCAGGTCACGGTTGTTGACACCGATGATCCCGGCTCCGGCTTTCAGGGCAGCTTCTACCTCTTTTTCATCGTGAGCTTCCACTAAGGCGGACAGGCCGAGGCTGCGGCAAATGGCCAAGTAATCTCTGATCACTGGCTCTGGCAGCAGCGCGGCGATCAGCAGGACAGCGGCCGCTCCCAGTAACCTTGCTTCATAAATCTGATAAGCATCAACCGTAAAGTCCTTGCGCAATACCGGTATCTTTACCGCGGCAGCGATGTCCTTCAAATAGCTGTCGCTGCCCATGAAGAATTCCGGCTCTGTCAGAACAGATACAGCTGCCGCCCCGGCATCTTCATATTCACGGGCAATGTCAAGATAGGGAAAATGTTCGGCAATAATGCCTTTGGACGGAGATGCCTTTTTGACCTCACAGATAAAGGCAATGTCGCTTCCCGACAACGCTTTAAAAAAGGGGAAGCCGGTATCCGCTCCCAGTTCCTCGGCCTGGCGGCGGAGGTGCTCCAGCGGGTGCTGCTTTTTACAGCCGGCCACTCGGGCACGGGTACTTTCTGCGATGGTATCCAATATCATAGTAGCATCCTTTCTATTGGCTAGCGGGTTTCTTGCGGGCTTTCAGCAGGTTTCTAGCGGGTTTCTTACGGATTTCTAGCGGGTTTCTTACGGATTTCTAGCGGGTTTCTTTGGAAACTTTAATAATGGCGTTTCCTTAGATAATTCGATGAACTTCTCCAATTGCTCCCTCGCCTTACCGCTGTCGATCATTGCTTCTGCGAGTTTCACGGCGGCCGGCATATCTGCGGACTTCCGGGCGGCATAGAGCGCGGCAGCGGAGTTGAGGATAACGGCATTTCTCTTCGGACCTCTGACACCGCTCAGTATTTCTCTGGTGATCCTGGCATTTTCTTGGGCATTTCCGCCCAGCAGCTCGTCCTTATGGCACCTCTGCATGCCGAAATCTTCCGGCTGGATCTGATATTTTACGAAATTGTCTTCCCGCACCTCGCATACAGTGGTGGCGGCACTCATAGATATCTCATCGAGGCCGTCCTGGCCATATACCACCAGCGAATTGCGGACGCCGAGATTGTACAGCACCTGCGCCATCGGCAGCACGAGCTCCTCATCATAGACGCCGAGAAGCTGCATCTTGGCACCGGCCGGATTCGTCAGCGGTCCCAGAATATTAAATACGGTGCGGATGCCCAGTTCCTTCCTTACCGGGGATACGTATTTCATGGCGATATGATAGTTCTGGGCAAACAGGAAGCAGATCCCGATCTGTTCCAGCAGCTGCTTGCTTTTCTCCGGGGAAATATTGATGTTCACTCCCAGGGCTTCCAGCACATCCGCAGCTCCGCACTGGCTGCTGGCAGCACGGTTCCCATGCTTGGCCACGGGTACGCCGGCGGCCGATACGACGATGGCAGAGGTGGTGGATATGTTGAAAGAGTTGGAACGGTCACCGCCGGTTCCGACGATTTCCAGCACGTCCATCTCATGAAGCAGGCGGATGCAGTGCTTCCTCATACCGGCTGCGGAGGCGGTAATCTCGTCAATGGTCTCGCCCTTTAACGAAAGGGCAGTCAGGTAGGAAGCCATCTGAATCTGAGAGGCTTCCCCGCCCATGATCTCATGCATCACGGCTTCCGCTTCCTGATAGCTTAAATCTTCTTTTCTGACAACTTTGTGGATTGCTTCTTTTATCATTGTGATACCCCCTTGTTTCCTTTGCAGGTTGATAACGACAACAGCTCTAATGCCAACAAATCAGCAGATGTTCAGCAGATATTCGGCAGATATTCAGCAGATATTCAGTATATAGCAGTAGAACAAAAAATCCGTCCACGACAAGATATAACTTGTCAAGGACGGATCTCAAATCGGTTCCGCGGTGCCACCTTGCTTCGGGAGAAACTCCCGCTCTTAGCGAAATACTGACATATTCCCGGCAACTGACGTATGCCTTACGTCGCAGATACTCGGCAGCTGCCTTTGACTGCGCCCTCCATGGTCCATTTAACAGTCTGCGTTCTGCCGGTTCTCAGCTTATCCGGCTCTCTGTGAGTGCACGATATGTTTTTACTTCCACTTCTTCGGTTTACATTATTTAACTGTTAGTAGTCTATCACTCTCTGAATCATTTGTCAATCAAAATAATTCGGCCAGGCTGTGTAAGACGATTAATTGTGACTGTTCAAACCCGAGCCGAAGTGCATCAAACCATTGCTCCACAGTAACAACGTTCTGCGAACGTTATGCACACAAATCGCTAAAAACGTGCGATTTGGCGCTTGCAATTCTCGGGATTTTGCGCTGTTCATTAATTCAGGAAAAATCCTTCCCTGACGATAACCTCTACTTCTCTCGATACCTCATCGGCTGTCTCGTCATTGACCGTGATGGTCACCTTGCGGCTGTAAATTGCCGGATCCAAGAGTCCGGATGGCGGAGTTCCCGACAATTCAAATGCGACCCGTACCGCACCGCCATTAATTGTATATTGCGGGACAGAAACACCACCCTCCGTAACTGGGGTTAATGCTGCACTGATCGGGCTGCCGCCTTCGATGCTGCATTCGATATCGCTGATGTCATCCAGCTCATACGGCGTCCCACTGGTTTCATACTTCCATATCTGAAACTGTATTTCAAAGGAAGCCGGATCAAATTCATTCCCATAGATGACCCATCTTTCATTATTCTCCCTGTCGGTGAACCGCTCACCGTTTATCGGTACGATTTCCAGTGTGTAAGATCTTTGTGTCCGATTACTTAAGATTTCAAACAAATGTGCCGTTCCGTTAAAGAAAAGCGACCTCCTGAGGCTCTGCGGACCATGCTCACCCAAAGTCAGTTTGGTTTGTTCATTACCGTCATACCGGTTCGTTCCGGCCGGGATCTGTTCGAAGTTAGCCGGATGCAGTAACTGCGAGGAATTGGACGGATTCCTGACGATAAAATATTTTTCAGCCCAAGCTCCGGTAACATGGGTTGTATTTGACTCATCCCAGGTCTGATTATACTGGGTATCCCAATACCAGCTGAGCTTTACCGGACCTGACGTTGTCAAACTGGCATCCATATTCACCTTGGTATAATTTGTCCTGTATACATCCGGATTCATCAAACCGGGAATAAAATAAGCAAAATCCTGGGGATTATTAAAGGCTTCCGTGATAAATACCAGCTTGCCTATGTTTGATGTCGGTGTTTTCCCGTTGCCATTGGTAAATGCCGATACCGGTACCATCAAGGCCACATTTTTTTCATAAATACATTCTTTATAGATAGCCAGCATGACTTCCGCCGATAAATCCCCGTGATATGAAGACGGGAAATACGCCATACCCTGCTTTTGCGGCAGACCGGACGGAATATCCTCCATCGGCTCCAGCCCGGCCGCGACCCGCCATTCATTGATTGTCGGCCAGCTCTTATCCAGATTTTCTACCGCCGGGGTAACGGAAATGTAAATCAAGTCCGCAGACTTCACATCTTCCACTGTCAGCTGCGCCATCGTCTTCTGCAGGATCTCAATCCGGGTGGTCGCGTCAAAGGAAGTAAGGATCGTCTTGGCAGCATCCAGTTGCTTATTCTCATATGGAGATATATTATTATTATACCCGTATAAACTGTAGGATTCGCCCGGATGCGTCAAACTGGAGGCATAACCCCGGAGCTTGAACATCTCATTATTTTCAAAACCGTCACGGCAGTAATATCTTTGCTGCAACTGCTGCCCCCGTACATAGATCTTGTCACCGACCGAAAAATTCGCATTACTGTTGCCGTTCACATTGGAGCTGTAGACATCACGCAAAGGAGTCAATTCCATGTCAGCCTGATCCGTAACCGGATGAAATACCCAGCCGCCGTACTGTGCCGCGACTCGGTCGGCTCCTCCCTTGGTGACCCCGACCCTGCCGTTATCTGTGCCACTGGCATTTACGCTGGTGGTAAATTGAATATTGGTGATGATCTCCTCGTAATCGCCCGCCCCTAGGGTAGTCTGCGCATAGATTGGCTGACCTTCAGGATCCGCGATGGTGGAAGTCATCGAATAACGGCCTTCCCCGTCTGAAACTTCGACCAGCGACTCTGTATAGCAATTCCCCGGGCTGCTGCCGCCATCATAGATAAAGGGCACGTGATAAAGTCCCTTACCGTCTCCCACATATTCAAAGTGATATGAAGGATCGGAGTTATTAAACGGACCGGCCGGACTAATCGGATAATAATAACTGGAGGCACCTGTTGCCGCCTGAAATTCCACGTCATAGGTCTGGAGGCCGATATCGGACGAGGTCTTCAGGCGAAAATATCCTTTCAGGAGAGCCGGAAGATTAACATCTGTATATGCATCGTCCTGCGCCGGAGCCATGACCCTGATATACTCTCCCGTTCCGAGCGTATTTTCAGTAGCCACCTTCACTTCATAGCCGCCTCCGGAGCCGTAGGAAAAGCCATAGTCCCAGGTGTCCGGTTCATCCACCATCAGGACATAGTCCCAGTCGTAGCCGATGAGCGGCCCGCCTTCTTTGGCGACCACCTTGGTCATATCCGCATGATATTTACCATTTACATCGTCAACTGCAAAGGAAAGATCGTAATTATCCGCAGTCTGGCTCAGGAGCGCCTGCCCGTAAGTGACAGAAGCGCGGCTGTGTTCCCTTGACAGATAAACTGCTGCTCCTGTCAGATACATGTCACCTTTGGGCTGCTCCGACCCCGATCGGGGCACTGCCCGCGTCCGGTGGTGGATGCCTTCTTCGTCATTTGAACTCTTTTCGTCCGCATAGGAAGTGGAGATATAGAATAAACCCTTTCCGTTACCCACAAATTCAAAATAACCGTCCGCAGATGAAAGAGACGAGTCTGATATAATATACCATTTGCCCCAGTCACTCATCGTGCTGCCGCCAAAGGTCAAATATGGATACTGACTTGCTTTTAAAGAGGTCTGTTTGAATGCCATGTCGAGCATGGTATAGTACTGGCTCAGGTCAGAGGTAGTCGTACCGGTTTTGCCATAAAACATCTGGGCTCCGCTACCCCTGGAGATAGCCATCAGTCCTTCATAGCCGACCGGTACATTCTTGTCATATTCTTCCGGTGTCCCCCAGTCGACCAAATAGGGGAATAAAGAGCAGATATCATGGGGAATAACCTCAATGATGCGGAACACTTTCCTTTTATCGCCCGGGTATTGGGTGGCCCCAGGATTGCTTTGATTGATGAAAGTATGAGCCCCATATTCCGGGCTGGCGACTTCCCCGGCCTCTATGGTATCATATAGGAGTTCCTGTTCGCCTGATTGCGCCACTGTTTCCGCCGCTGCTTCCTGCTGCTCAGCCGGTTGCCCTGTTCCTCCGTTCCGGGCATACCAGACACCGCAGACCGCCAGAATCAAAACAGCCAGTGCCCCGCCCCCTATGATAAAGCTTTTTCTCAGTCTCGTTTGATTTCGCATAAACCCTTCTCCTCTCCAAAGGTTGCCGCTATGTCTATGGAATCACTGTAATCAGTGTTTCCTGTTCTATGTCTTCTATATTTCTATATCTTCTATATCATTTCTATATCATTTCTATATCTTCTACATCGTTACCAGCTATCATGACCAGTGTCGGTATGCCTGCATGCCGGTGGAGCTGTCATTGACATCTACATAGACGACATCCAGACGGCTTCTGACTGCCACGTCATCCATGATCTGCCTTCTGGTCGGATTGTTCACATTGTAGGTGTCGTTGATAAAACTGATTTCTACACGAAGTGTCAGCGGTTCCGCATAATAATAAAAATCTTCAGGGCCGCCGTTCACATAAGTTACTACATCATGACAAAAAGGCGGCAGGGATGTATTCGTAACATTGTTCCACGGGGGCGGACCATCAAATACCCAGTCCGGACCGCCGATCGCCGGCATTACCCGGAAAGCGGTTACGTCCTGGCCCAAAGTCCAAGGCAATCTTATTGCCGCTTCCGCACCCCTATCCATATCGATCTCGTCTAACCATTCTATCATTAAACTCAATACTCCTGCGGCCGTGCTTGCTTCCGAATCTACTGTATAATCTGCTAAATCAAATTTTACATATCCGTCGGCTTCAAGCGTGCCCTCATCAAAAGAAGTTACGTTATGAAGGTCGATCAGAAGCATTTCGTCCACGTTTGGCAGATAAGCCAGCACCGTTCCCCGGAAAGACGCCTCAAAGCTACCCGAATTACCCACTTCCTCAATCCTTAAATCACCCAGCATGAGACAGCGGGTATTATCGCCCGCTGCCGGTATGGACATACAGACTCCCTGAGCTTCCATGATGCTGTCCAGGGTCAGATTCAGCACCCGCTGGGACTCATTTTGAACCTCTGCATTGGCATTGCCGTTTCCGTATAACCGGATACTGCTAAAAAGCAGAGAACCGATCCCAAGCATCAGGATGGAAGCCACTGCTATCGCTATCAATATTTCTGCCAAGGAAAAACCGCCGTCTTCCTTACTTGATAAATTCTTACGCAACGCTATATTCCACATAATGTTTTCCTGTTCTTCTTATCAAAACAACCGTTGCTACCCTTCTGTCGTCACTGTTTAGGCAACGGATCCGCAACACGTCGATATCCAGTACCGTGCCATCTCCCCTGATCTCAATAACCCTTCCGGTCGACTTGTCAAAAGCAACCTCTATCTGCATGACGGAAAGAGCCGCTCCGTCCCCTTCGAAAGATATCGCTACCTGAGAAGGAAGTGCCCGGTTGCGCTCAATTATCTCATCGGGAGTCCTGCCGGCTAACTCGGAGACATAATCCATCCTGGGGCCGTTCGGGGTTCTTGCCAGTTCCAGCCTGAAATCGCCGCGCTCGGACATAGAACTCATCCGTACCTTCTCCAGCTCGGTATCAATCTTCTTGGCACAGTTCTCCGCATCCCTGCTGAAAGCCAGCGAGATATTGATGCCGACGATACTGGTCAGGATGGCCATGATCGCGATGATTATCATCAATTCAACTAGTGTGAGACCTTGATTGTTCCCGCTTAACCTTTTCACCCTTTTCTCCAATTCTCGAAACTGATATAATCGACATAATCTGTGCCTCTGATCCGATCAGAATAATCCGTTGCGCTTCCCGAATCAATCAGGTTAATCTCATTCATATAGGTCAAAGCAAAATCAGCAGTGGGATTATTTAATGCAGCCGCCCCCCGCATGGACTCTTCCCGCATTTCCTCATTCAGGATGCTCTGCACCGCTCCCCGGTCGGCCATGATAGTGCCGTTACCTTCTACATAGATCTTACCGCTTGTTATGATCATTCCGTTGACATCCACGCCATCCTCAATCACCACATCGCAATCACACAGGATAATCCCGCTGAAAGAACTGCTCAACACCACATCACGATCACCATTAGCTACTATCCTTTGATTGTTAGTATCGCGGTAATCATCAAAAATCGTATTACTGAGGTTGGCATCACTTAAGCCGCCCGGCTCTGTAAAGTTCACAAATTGCTGAGCCGGCAGTTCATCGTTAGCAGATTGTTCCAGAGTATAGGGATCAACAAAGTCAGCTTCAAGGTCGGCAGCCGGATTGAGCAAAGATACCCCTTCCTGCGGATCCAATGCCGTGTACAGGGAGATATAATGCGTAAACAGGCTGGCCTGTAAAGCGACAACATACTCAAGGCTCAGCCTCTGATCATCTGGTATCACCGGACTGCTAATAACCCCTCTCGTTACATTGGCCAAGGAACCCCTGCTATGGATTTTAGCTACCGTATCAACGCCTTCTACCGTAATGCCGGATAAACCAGTCCGGGCCTGAAGCTCTTCTCTGATTTCCCACAAAGCTTCCAGCCATTGAACATTATCAGTTATATTCGTGTATCCATATTCTTGGTTAAGTTCCGAATCGACATTACCCGTAGTGATTTGATCAACAGTCGGCATATTCATGATAAATCCGGCATAGTTACTCATATTCAGTTCATTGCCGTTGAAATTCAGATAATAATAACGGTATACGTCTCCGGTCTCACGGTCAACCATATCTCTTTCCACCACCGGATCATCGGACGCTACACCAAATAAATTTCCAAAAAAACTTACTGGCGTATCGGTCGAATCACTCACCCAGACATCGGCGAGAGCCGGTGTACTGCCGTCCACCTTGACCGGATTAGGAACGGTAAGAAATTGGGAAGGTGCCAGATAAATATATTGATTGGCACGGAGCGACAAAGACTCCCCGGTAGCATATTCCTCAATCAAATCACTGTTCATAAGTCCCGGCAGCAGTCCATAGTTATCACCAGCAGGGCGGTCGGCCATGTCAACATAGGCCATGCCGGACAGAACTAATGTCTCCAGACCGGTTATATCTAATTCGGAACCGTTGCCGTTGATGATCATGGCACTATGTCTTGTATGAACCGGATCGTCATATTTGTCGGCAAGCAGTCCTTTGTCTTCCCAAGTCCGGTAATCCCCTGCGTTATAGCCGAAATAATTCCCCGCCAGTGTCACGATGCTATTTTCCGCATTCAATTCCAGATCGTTAGCTACATAGATATCACCGTTGATTGTCAGTGTGCTCGGCTCCGGGCCGTCCCACCGGCTCTGCGACTGTAGGGTGCGGATGGATTCCGCCCATATCTGCGGATCGGCCGAAGAAGAACCGCCTCCCACGGTAACAACAGAATCGCGGAGGTTCATGTCGCCTTTGGTAATCAGATAAGGACTTTCGAAAGTAACATTAGCATTAAAAAAGTTCAAGCCCCCGTATACACCTGTCTCCGCTGCCGCCACATTGATCCCGGCTCCATGATAATCCTGCAGTTCCGACAGCTCCTGGTCGCTGGGATCGTCCACCCCGGCATATACATTGCCGATGACCCTGCGGCCGCCACTGTCCCTAAAATAAATCCCTTCATTAGCCACCATGGCATATTCTAAAACACGGGAAGAATCCTGGAAAAAATTCACATAGGGCACTTCAATCACAATGTCCGTAGTAATAGAAGAGATAAAGGCACCCTCTGCTCCGCTCTGATCCGTGGTCTCAAAAGTCACTTTTACATCCCGGAAGATAAATTGAAAAGGAATACCGTTTTCGTCGTCGATGATCTCAATCCTGTCGAGTTCTTCGACACTGATCTCTCCGGGATTGGTTCCCATGTCAACTGCCGGATCCGGCTTAGTGGCATAGTTCTCCAATGCGGCCAAGGCCTGATCTTCGTCTCCATACACCGCTTCTAACCCATCCACAAACCGTATGGAAAAGGCCTGATAAGCCGCCTCCTGATTGGCATAAGTATCCGCTGTAATCGCGCCGTCGGCAGATGATCTTGCCAGTATTTCCGAATACGCCTGCGCCAAGCAGTCCGCAGCCACCTGACCGATTCCATGGTAAATATCATCCAGTCCCTGCTCATCTGTATAAAAATTCCGCTTGGAGACATGATCCTGATTTTTCATCTGTACATTGGCCGCACTGACCGAAATGATAATCGTTCCCAATACCGCCAGGAAACACATGGCCACCATCACTACGATAAAAGTGGAACCCCGGTTACCCAGACGGTATGTTTTTTTCTTTGATCTATATTCTCTTTTCATAGGCTGCCCTCCACGCACTACATTTCAGAGCGGTCATTCTTCGTTATAAAACCTACCTTACTATTTTGGTTCCTTCTACAAATGCTTCTATTGTACCAGTATTGCTGTCGGTCAGTGTGACCGTCACTTCATAGCTTCTTAAGACAGGTACCTCTTCGCCCACCGTTACCGTCTGCTCGGCTTCCGCTGGTTGCATCACTTGACTCGTAATCTGACCCTTAATATTGGTATGCAGGTCAATTACCCCGTCAAAGTTCTGCGAGCCGGTAAGGAATCGGCTGTTGAAACTGATATCACCAACGTTGGAATAGTCATCGTCTTCAACATGTACACTGTTGAAATTCAGCTGAATACCGTTCAGGCCATCGTCCGTGCCTCTATCAATCGTATAAACCGACCGGACTAAATATACTTGAATCGGCCTACCCAGATCGGCAGCATTGAAATGGCCATCTATAACAATATGATTTTGCGGCAATCCTGATCCGATGAAAGCCAGATCACGGTATGCCTTAGCAGTCACATAAATATTACCGCCGCTTTCCCAGCCCGTAGTTCCGTTATTCAGATCAAAAACCCCTCGGTAGACGTTATAGATCTCCTCGTTGTAAGGCGCTCTTAAGGCCGTACCGTCAACGCGATAATTTACATCACAGATCACTTCCACCCGGTCGGTACCGAAGGGCAGAATATCAATATTGACTGTCTTTATAAGATTGGCATGAATCTCGGCCTCGCTCATGGTCAGGTCTTCCTGCAACAACGCATTTGCTTGAAAAGTATTAAGGATCGAGTCGTCATACAGGTGGATTTCGTCAGTGATTACCGCAAAATCCATCCCGTTTACATCCTCTATCCGAGTCTGACCCATCACATTGGCATCGGCTGCCGATTCTAAACCATTGTTCGGATTGACCATGCCGGTGGTACTGGCATCAATCGTACTGTACGGCGACGGATCGAGTACTACTTCCATATCATATAACACGCCGCCGATATTGATCCGTTCCTGCGTATAAATAATGGGGGTAAACAAATGCACATACTGGGCCTCCTGATAGATGGGAACACTCGGTATTATTGGAGTATCTGGCGCCGCTGTAGCACTAGCGCTTGAAGGATCTTGCAGCAGCTCAACCAGCTGATCGGCGACATCGCCCGGGTTTTCGGCGTTAATCCGCATACCCTTAACCGTTTCCAGCGTTTCCTGCGCATAAGACGTTGCCCCATGCACCAGATGAGCCTGCCTGTTATTATAGGCGGAGTATCTGAACCCCTGAAAAAGCGGAATACAGAAAATGGCTAGAATGGCAAGGCAAATCAGGACTTCCACTAAGCTGAAGCCCTGGTCACGGTTGTGCGGACGATTTTTCTCTTTGCTTATTCCCATAAACGCCACCGCTGCCTTCCTGAATTTTATCATGTCTGCTTATTTATTCCGCTCTTTATTAATTACCTCTTTTTTACCTCTGTATTATATTATAATTTCACTTTAATAATTTCACTTTAATAATTTTACAATGATTTCACTTTTATAACTTTATATTTTTTTTACCTCTTTAATTTGGCCTCTTTATATTTTGGCACATTCCCTTTTTTTCTTTATCTTTCCAGAACCGGACCCGTGACTCCCAAGATATCGATCCTAGGATCCTCTGGATCATCCCCTAACCTTGAGAAATAAACGTCCTGATCCGTTCTGTTGATGATGTTAAAGGTGGCCGCCACATCATCGTCGGCGTTCTGTCTGGGCGAACTGATGATCTCCAGATAGATCGCGCCGGTTTTATTGAACTCAATCTCATCTCCCTCGTAGGACTCATCGCCGATGCTGTAATCGGCGGTATAAGTACCGTCCTCGCCTTCAAAGATAATGGTGATTTCTTGTTCATTGTTCTCATCGCTGGTCAGATAGGTGGTTTCCGCTACGTCATTCGTTCGGCCGACTACCTTTGCCTCATTGACGGAACTAGGCTGGTTCAGCAGGACGAAAAAGTCCGACGGCTCTGCTTCCGCTGTGTTGGCAGAACTTCCTGCAGCTTCCATAAAGATATTGCCCGTTCCCAGCATCATATCGGGCGGAGTCACATAAACTGCTTCCCGGTCAGGACCGGAAATAGCATAATGAATGATCGAAAAACTACCGGTCACATTTTGTGTTTCCTCCGAATACGAAGCATCCAGCTCGTAAATGACGATGCGCTCCTCGTATTTCAGGATGTAATCCAGAAACTCCTTAAATCCCTCATAAGTCGCCCTGAAGCCAATCCGGTTAGTAGTAGAAGTGCTCGCCAGACCTTCCCCCAAGGGAGTAGTAGTGGTCGTATCCTCAAGAATCTCCTCATCGGATTCCATGCCGGTCGCTTCTTCCACCTCTTTAATAGCCTCTTCTTCTGCTTCGGAAGTAATCTGAGCCGCCACATCTTCTCCAAAATTGGTCTGGCGAAACACGATGGGAACCTCTTTTTCGGTTTCATGCAGAAAGAGAACCACCGCCTCCTGCAGAAGCTCGGAAGGATATCTGCTAAAAATCTCCTCCGTGTCTTTTTCCATCGCTTTCATTTCCTCACGGTATGTGCCGGCATTGGACGCCCAGTTATTCAGCTGGGTCTTGGTGGCTTCTAAATCCTCAATCTGAAGCGTCAAATTCGCATTCTTTTCCATCGTCGGCTGAATAAAGAAAAAAATCGGTGCAACGATAATAATTGCAATAACAAGTAAAATTATCAGTTTTTTTATTCTGTCAGTCATTGCTCCCCTCCTTCCTCAGCGCTTTGCTCGGCCAAATAGCCTGCCCAGTATTCCTTATCACCTCCGACCATCTCCTGTGCATACTCAACATCCACGTCGATGCGGAATTCCATTCTAAAATCAGTAGTTATTCTACCGGCATCGTCATATGTATCAGACATAGTGCTTAGCCTTATTTCGGATACATAAGGCAATTTTTTCAATTCCAATATAAAAAGGGCAAGGGGTTCTTTGCCTCCCGATTTACCTGATATTTCGATCTCGCCATTGGCGGAGTCTAAGTTAGTAATACCCACGCTTTCCGGCATGACCTCCTCTAAATTTGTGATGAGCAGATAAAGGAATTCGTTATCATTGAGGGTATCTGCGCTGAAATCTCTGATTATTTCTGTATATTTCTGAGCCTCCTCATAAGAAAGGAAAATCTCCTCTGCCTGTTTCAAGCTATCAATCTGTTTTTCATAGACGGCCACGGTCTGTTGCAACTGCCAGCCTTCATAATAAACATAGACACAGAAGCCTCCCATTGCCAAAACGGTGATGCCCATCAACGCAAAGAGCAGACCGTAGCCGATGCCGGTCTTTCGCATCTTTTCCTCATCGATCCGGAAATCCAGGGATGAAATCATGGCTCCGATATTAGGCAGATAGGCAGCCAAATCATCAAGGGTCAGGCCCTGGACATTCTTTTTCTTAAGCTGGATGCCGTTTAACTGATGCATCGTCTCAATCTCGATGCTCAATACCCGTTCCAGCGCCTCGCTCAAGCCGGGTAACTGTGCCCCCATGCCGTACATTTTGGCATGCTCGATCAGCAGTTCCGGATTCTTGGAGGTATAGAATTCCACCACCCGCGTTATCGCAGCAGAATAATCCCGCGCCAGTTCCGTATACTCTTCCGGCGTCAGATTCTCCGCCATCATTCGCGGATCTTTTAGGATGATCTCGGCCTCTTCCTCGTCCAGCCGGTTATCGGCGGCAAATGACTGAATCAGGGTGTCGCTTCCATGGGGAATCGAACGGCGGAAAAGCTGGGTCTGCCCGTCCGCGATGGTTACATGGGTCACATCGTTATCTATCTGTAAGACAAGAGAAATGCCGCTTTTTAGCTGCTTCTTCATCAGGTTGGCAAGACTGTTGATCTGATAATCTACCGTTATCACCGGCATCTTCAGTTCTCTCCCCAACTCGTAATAAGACTCGACCAGTTCCTTCTGAACGGCGACAACGGAGATTCTATAGAGCTTACGGCCCTCCGACATCACCGTATCCAGAATATTCCAGCGGATCATATAGTCCTGCATATTGCTCATCGGGAAATAATCTTCTAGATTGGAGGTGATCATATCTCCTATTCTGTTTACATTACTGACATAAGGAAGTTCTATTTCCTTGGGGGCAATCTTACGTGAGTAAATGGTAAATATCAGCTTTGGTTTCTTAATCTGATTCTGGCTAAGGGCGCTGCTGATAGCCTCCGCCACCCGACCCACGTCAATAATCAGACCGTCTTCCACGCTGTTGCCAGGTGTCCTGGTTTCAAATGCCCGGCTTACCACCAGATTGGAACCCGATTTCTCCACCTCACAGATCCTGATCACATCGCTAGTGATATAAATAGCAATTTTCTTCTGCGCCATATCTCCTCCACACGGGCATCAGGTATAACCCGCCTAATCTATTTTCATCTTCAAGTAAGTCTATTCGTCAATAAAATTAAATAAATCCTAATTCAAATTAACAATTAAAAATAATAAAAAATATCACAATACACACATTATAATAAAAAAACATCATCTATAAAAAGTAAGATACCACTCAATAATCGAACCGCCGTACAACATGGCACCAAGTATTCCCAATGACAAATACGGGCCAAAAGCCAATACCCGTTCTTTATGTTTGATTTTCATCAGTGCAATATGAATCACCGAACCGATGACCGAACCGATGACCATGGCTAACAGGATGCCCTGCCAGCCAAGCAGCAGCCCTGCTGCTGCCATCAGCTTGATGTCTCCGCCGCCGATCCCGCGACCTCTGGTAATCCAGTAAATAAGCAAAAACAATCCGCTTACAGCACAAAACCCCAATGCATATTCCAGCCATCTGACCGGATCGGTCAAGATACGGAAGATGCCGAGTACACCGATAAAAAGATTACATCCAAGCGGTATCTCATATGTTTTCCAATCGATAATACTGATTATGAGCAATGCCGAGGCACACAGGCAATAAAGCAGGCTGGGTAGTAAAAAACCATGTACTGAAACAATCCAGACATAAATCAAGCCGTTTATTAACTCAACCAAAGGATATTGCCTGGATATCCTGACGCTACAATGGCGGCATTTTCCCCTTTGAATCACAAAACTCACTACCGGAATTAGTTCGTACCATTTCAAAACGTTCCCACAGCTAAGGCAGTGGGAACGTTCAGAAACAATGTCATTCTTGTCAGGTATGCGGAAAATACATACATTCAAAAAGCTGCCAATTATGATTCCGAATGTAAATACGGCAATATAATAAATCATGTACTCCATCATCCCACCTGATAAATCCTAATAATTATTGCTTTAAGCATTCTAAGCATATTATTATATTGTATGTCGTTATGATTATGGACCAACAACGATAGTATCAGTACCGGCAACTCCTGGTCCGCTGGCATCTGCATCACTTCCTGCAATCTCAACCTCTACACCGTTGCCAATGATCGTGACTAAAATATCACTAGCACCGTTTGACCGCAGCTGTTCGTCAATCCAGTCGGCATCAATGACAGTTGCCGGGTTGCCCGTCAAAGTTTCCTGAATGGCTGCTGCAAAAGAACCGGTATTAAGAGCTGTAAGTGATGTCTGTGTCGTAAACTCAGCAGTGTCAGTCGAGAAAGCAGCATCGTTCATAACCGTGACATCCATCATAGCCGTTACAAATGCGCTTCTTACAGTATCTGCTACCTGTGTATCCGCGGACACGTTGGTTCTTTCAACGTAACGGATCAGGTTGGGTGCCAATACACCGACCAGAATCGCCATAATGGCAATAACAATAATTAATTCTACCAGTGAAAAACCTTTGTTGCTTAATACTCTTTCCTTCCTCATAACTCTACTCTCTCCTTTAATAATTTATTATTAGTATGTAACGGATGCCTTTATAATATATTATCAGATTTTGGAAAAAATGTACAGTGTCAATATCAATTTTATACGGGAATTGCTCTATTTTTTACAGTTTTATTTACTTTTCTACTTTATGAACAAAAATAGAGTGCTGTCTTTGTTAATAATTTGTGGCATATCAGGCTTGACAGTATACAAAACAACCATAGTGCCAAGGATATCAGGAAAATCCACTTGATTTTCTTAGGGAAACGCTGATGCAGCGTTTCCCGCGCCGGATTTACGGCACAAAGTGCCAGTTTTCGCTGTAAATCCGTGCGCATCCCGCAGAGCGTCTAAGGAAATACTGATGCATCAGTGTTTCCTTAGAATTCGTCTACAAACGGTAATCCCCCCCCATACTATTATCGTAAACAGGCTGATCAAAGACCCCGCCTGACTGCCGGGTGCTGTGTATTGCATAATCACCTCATGATATCCTTCGGTCAGTTCTACCCCCAGAAAGGCTTCATCCATAAGGGCAATGGCTGGTCGCTCAGCCCCATCCACCAGGATTTCCCAGCCACTGTCATATGGAATGGAAGTGAATAAAACTTCCCTTTGACCAGATACTTCTATTGTTCCTTTCAGATAACCGTCCCGCCATTGCGTCACAGTAAGCTGTTCCTTTTGCAGCTCCTGCATGGCTTCTTCAAAGACTGGCTTTTTGTAGAAGTTAAAATAAGCTTTCTTAATATAATCCGACATGTTTTCATCTGTAAATGTGATGTCCACTTCATAGTTACCGGATTCCCCAATCCCGAGTCGCAATATCCGCGGATCGTCCAATCTGGGTACTGCATGTGTGATTTCATTGTTTTCCATTAAATCAGGGGTTCGGACAACAGAAAAATAGTTAAACCGATCCCTTGTCACCCGGCTGAAATAGCCGTATAATGGCTGATTATCTTCATCGGGGGGGATTTCAAAGCGGAATAGGGTATCCGAAGAATCCGGGGTACTCGCTAAAATAATGGAACCATTTTCATAATAATTCACTTTTCCGTTTATGGCTTGTAATTGTGCCGGAACCGCTTCAAAGCAGACTATTTCTCTTCCCAGCATGGCAGTCAGCAGATTATTCTGATTTTCAAAAGGAGACTCCGTAAATGCATACTCCCGGATCTGCTCATCCGTCATATAGCCCACGCTCAAATAATACGGATACTCTTCGATCGGCTGGTAGGAAACAGTTCCTTCCTTCGCCATGGAAAATCCGTCTATCCGGTATTTTACACCCAAAAGCGCCAGTGTGACTTCCGTATAGCCTGATTCGGACACATAGTTTTCACCAGTCAAATATCCCAGGCCCGATAAGGCGCGGATCAATGCCGCACTGCGGCTAGATGAAAAAAAGCCGATCCGCTGATATCCATACATCGCTCCGGCGTTCCGATTGGAAATCCCGCTGTAATAGCTCCTGTACCATCCCTGATCCTCCAACAGACGCTCTATCGTGGCTTTTTCAGTCTGAGAAAATACCGAATAAATCATTTGATCCGTCTCTACATGATCCTGCTTCTCAATACACATCGCCCCATTGACCGTTAATTCCAGTGCCGCCAAGAAGAAAGTCAATACGCATAAGGCCAGCTTATCCAGGATCTTCTGCTGGTAAACAAGCACTGCCAGCAGCCAGACCACCATAAAAGCCAGATTGACGAAAAAGCCCGGAAGCGAATTCAGGGAAAATTGCTCTTTAAAAGACTGGGGCAGGAAAACCCCCAGCCCAGCATATAACAAGAGATTAAACAGAATCACCGCCAGCAGTCCTTTCTGGCTGACCTTATTAAGATAGAGGCTTTGTCGGCAGGCAATGGTAATGATCAGAAAACTGATGATATAAGAGTAACGGAAGGGGAACATATTGGGCTCATCAAATCCATGCAACGCCCTGTCCAAAAAAGAGACAGACGTAATCATGAGCCAGAGCAGCAGCAAAGCCCCGACAATCCATTTTTCTCTTCTGGGAATCCGGCGGTTGATAACATAAAAAGGGAGCAACAATAAACAGGGAATACCGCAATACACAAAAGGAACGAAGCCATTGAACGACTGCATCTCTCCGATAAATAAATTACCATAAGTAAGCAGGGGATTATTGACATTGCCAGAGGATACCCGCACATCACCGCTCCCGCCGGCAAGTAGGGAGAGAAAAGCAGGCAGCCAGATCACCGCTGTTGCCGCCAATGCCGTAAGCACCGACAAGCTAAACAGAATACCGGCCTTGATACAGTTCTTTATGCCCAGGCGTTTAGCCGCATAAAGCAAATAACCAGCAAAAAAGATAAACAGGCCGATTCCTGCCATATAGGCACTATAAAAATTGATCCCGAACAAGAACAGTAAGGCAATAGTAAAAGCGGCACTTTTCCTCTTTTCTGCAAGCCGTACTGCCAGAAGCATCAGAACCGGAAACAAGTAAACTGCGTCCATCCACATGATATTGACGTAATAGCAGACTACATATCCGCACAGACCGTACATCATGGCGAACAGTACTGTTACGAAGCCCTTCTGCTTCAAGAACCGGCTCGCGAATATCTGATACGTGCAGGCTGAAAGTCCCGCTTTTCCCACGATAATGAAGAAAACCGCCGTCATCATATGCTGCTCGCCAAAAAGAAGGCATAACAGATTAAAGGGACTTAAGGTATAGTAGGCATGCAGAAGTGCTGTATTGCTGCCCATCCCTACATTCCACGAAAACCAATAACTTCCCTCGCCTTTCAAAACATCGACGAACATCTTGAGAAAAGCCAGGTACTGATGGTACAGATCGCTTTTGGCAATGACATAGTCCCCACCCAGAAAACCCGTTGCCGAAAATATACATGCATAAATCATACATGTAAGGATAAATGTCAGAACCGGGTAATGTCTTGGCTTTATTTTTCTCAGTAAACTTTCCATACTGCCGTTTTAGACCCGTCCTTATCCTATTGATTCATACAGTGTCATCATCGGCTGCAGAATCGCAATAACCATCGCACCTACCACCACTGCCATGACCACAATGATCATCGGCTCCATCATAGCCATGAGCTGGTCAGTCATTACCTGAACATCATCTTCATAATAGTTGGCGATGTTCTCCAGCATCGACTCTATGTCGCCAGTCTCTTCCCCGATGCTTACCATATGTACCACCATGGGCGGGAATAACCTGCTGGACTTGAGCGGCTGCGACAGGGTGCGCCCGCGCATGATCTGATCCTGCGCGTCCATCATGGCTTTTTTGTAACGAACGTTATCCATGGAACGGGCGGTAATCTCCACAGCTTCCACCAAGGGCACGCCAGCACCCAAAAGGGTACAGAGAGTCCGTCCCAGCCGAGCACATTCGGTTTTCTGCTGTAGGACGCCCATTACCGGTATTCTTAATTTGATTCCCCCCAAAAAATATCTTCCGCCTGGTGTGGATGAATACCACTTGAACAAAACCAGACCGCCGATACCCACCAGCAGAACCAGCCACCAGTACTGTTGGAAAAACTCACTTAAATCAATGATGGCCTGAGTAAATGCCGGCATCTCCGCATCCAGCTCACGAAACATTCCCATGAAAGTCGGGATGACCCAAAGCAACATTAAGAAAAAGATACCAATCATTAAAACTAATAAAACCATCGGATAAACCATGGCTTTTTTGACTGCCTGCCTTAATCTTTCATCCTTCTCAAACTGAACCGCCATACGGGTAAAAGCAATCTCCAGGCTTCCGGAAGCCTCCCCTGCTTCAACCATATTGCAGAGCATGCTGGGGAAGGCCTTGCGTTTTTTCATGGCCGTCGTTACGGATTCGCCCTTGGACACATCTTCGTAAACACCGGCCAAGGCTTTCTTCAATGTTTTGTTCTCCGTAGATTCAGTCATCATCTCCAGTGCGTTGATGATGCTTACGCCAGCCGATATGATGCTTACAAACTGTCGGCAGAAAATACTGAAATCTCGGGCTGATACTTTACTCTGAAAAATCGTAAAATTGAGATCTTTCTGTAGGATATTGGCTTCGTTCACACTGATTACCACATTGTTCTGGTTTTTCAAGAATGCGGTCACCTGTTCCACAGTTTTGGACTCCATGCTCCCCTTAACTTCTTTCCCCTCCGGCGTAATGATGCGATATTGAAATTCTGGCATATCCTCTCTTACCCTCCTGTTTCCCGTACTTCTACGACTGTGTGGTTACGGACTGTGTGGCTATGGCTGTGATGTCATGTGACTTTGTCGTTATGTAATTGATCTATTCCGTGTTTTTCTAGTCGTTTTCCTAGTTGTTTTCCTAATTGTTTCTAAATCCTAATCAGCCTCATAGGCAACCTTGATCATCTCGGCGATGGAAGTGGTGCCTCTGCGTACCTCTCTTGATGCCGCCATCCGCAGGGTGGACATTCCTTCTAAGACCGCTTCTTCTTTTAACTCGTCTGCCGTTACCCGGTCATGGATGCGGTTCCTGACCCGGTTGGTGATGGGCATGATCTCATAGATAGCGGTTCTTCCTTTATAACCGACGCCGGCGCATAAGGGGCAGCCGACGGGCTCATAGACGGTAATCTGCTCTTCGGGCTCGACTCCAAGCAGCCTCAGTTCATTCTTTTCTGCCAGACGGGCTCGTTTGCATTCGGGGCAGAGCTTACGCACCAGACGCTGAGCGATGATGCCCACCACCGAATCGCCGATCAGATAAGGCTCGATTTCCATGTCCAGCAAACGGGTGATGGCTGCCGCGGTTGAGTTGGTGTGCAGGGTGGAAACTACCAGATGGCCGGTTATAGAGGCTTTTACGGCGATCTGTGCCGTCTCATTGTCACGGATCTCGCCGATCATGATGATATCCGGATCCTGACGGAGAATAGAGCGCAAGGCACTGGCAAAGGTCATGTCCGCCTTGACATTGACCTGAACCTGGTTGACGCCGTCGATATTGGCTTCCACCGGGTCTTCTACGGTAATGATGTTTACTTCCTCACGGTTGAGTTCGCTTAATACGGTATATACGGTCGTAGACTTACCGCTTCCGGTAGGACCCGTGACCAGAATGATGCCGTGCGGGTTCTGCAGGATGCCATCCAGACGCTCTTCATCTTCTTCGGTCAACCCTAAGTATTTCTTATCCCGTGTCAGGCCATCCTTAGCTGTAAGACGCATAACGGTCTTTTCCCCGTACACGGTGGGGAGGACGGAAACACGGACGTCGTATTCTTTATTGTCTACATGCAGGGTGAGGCGGCCGTCCTGAGGCTTTCTCTTCTCGGAGATATCCAGGCCGGACATGATCTTGACCCTGGCTACCATAGCGGGGAGGAGATTGGGATTGTAATCCATGACCTCCTGCAAGACACCGTCGACCCGGTAACGGATCCGTAGCTTCCGCTCGAAGGGCTCTATATGGATATCGCTGGCACCTTGACGCACGGCCTGTTCCAGCATGGTACGGACGATCTTGACGATGGGGGCATTGTCTACGTCGGCATTGGCTTCCGCCCCGGCCTCTTCTCGCATCTCGTCGGCATGTTCTTTCTGGTATTGTTCAGCAGCGGCCATGGCCTGCTTCTTTCCGAACATCCGGTCCAGCTGAATGGCAATCTGGGCTGTGGTAGCGAAGAACGGGCGGACTTCCATATTGGTAATCAGGGAGACATCGTCCAAGGCGGTCAGGTCAAGCGGATCCGACATGGCGACATTGAGGATGTTGGCATTTTTCGGATCGATGCTGAAGGGGACGAGGCCATATTTCTTCATGATGTCCTCATTGACCATCTTGATGGCGGCGTCTTCCAGTCCTGCGGTGACCAAATCCACCGAATGGATACCCAGCTGTTCGCTGAATACCGTTGCAAAATCCTTGTGGGACACGTAATTAAGCGCAATCAAGGTTTCGCCCAGTTTCGTTTTTCTTGTTTTCTGTTCATCCAGCGCCGTCTTGAGCTGCTGTTCCGTGATCAGCCCCTGCTGTAACAGCAGGTCACCGATCCTTACACGTTTGCCATATAATGCCATGAGTTATTCCTCTTACTATGTCTGTTGCTATTATGATTAATAAGTATTTTATCTATCAGACAGCAGAAATACTGGAATCTTTGCCGACTATCCGTTTGACGGCTTCTACGATCTCATTCTGCTGAAATGGTTTCGTGATAAATTCATCGGCACCGGCTTTGAGACATTCAAGGATCTTGCTTTTCTGGCCGGCAGCCGATACCATGATCACCTTGCTGTCTGACTTCAGGGCCTTGATCATTTTCAGGGCTTCGATACCGTCCAATACCGGCATGGTAATGTCCATAGTTACCATATCCGGCCGATGCTGCTGAAACTTCCTTACTCCGTCTTCCCCGTTTACCGCTTCCTCCACTACGGTATGTCCTTCCTGTTCGAGGATCTGCCTGAGGATTCTCCGTGATGTCCGGGAATCATCAACCATTAAAATATTTGCCATCTTCTCTCTCCTTTAAATCTATTACTCAAAAATTTTTTTATTCAAAATATTGAATATAACTGAATAATTGTATTTTATTGGATTATAAGCGGTGAATCTGCGGAAACAATAAAGTTCATGCGGCAGCCCCGTATCGTAACGGGCAGGATATAAAACCGGCCTGTTATCGTTATTTTATGTTCATAGAAAACCGGGGGGAGCATGTCGATTTCCACATCTTCTTCGCTGAGAGCCGATGAAAACAGCCCGTTCACGCAGTTGGTAAATTCACCTACCGCATCCAGGGCATCAATATCTACTTCTTCAAATTCTTCTTTGGCAAAAGGAACCGCCATCGCCAGTAGGTTCTTTCCCTCGCCGGCAAAACCGGAGGTGATCTGAAAAGCACACTCCATCGCCTGAAACGCACCATGGCCGGCATCAAGCTTGTCCGTCAGATAGGCTTTCGATATATACGCCGTAGAATCCACGATCCTGGTCAGGGTCCGCACGGCAACGCCACACAATCTGGCACAATAGTTGTTGTCCGCAGGCAGGAACAAGGCGATGATCTTATCCGGGTCGCCGCTTACGAAGTCGGCCATATCCGTTGCTGAAAATCCGCTTTCCTGTTTATAATCGTCCAGAAAGGCCGCAATGTCTTCCAGGGAACAGATCGCTTCGTCAACCAGCGTCTGGACAAAGGTCAAATAGATATTGCCCTGCTTCTTCAGCAGCTGGCCGACCTGATCATCCGTCAGATAACCCTTTTCCACGGCAATATCACCGAATCTTTTATCCATGACCGACTGAAGCATGTTAACCTCATCGGCCTGCTGCGCCGTCATCAGCTTTTCGGAAACGGCTATCAAGCCAAGCTTGACACGGACGGTACTTTGCCGCTCAATCACTTTCTCAAACTGTTCTTTCGTCATCCTTCCTGACTCAACTAAATAATTACCAAATATCTGATCAAACATATTGGCCTCCAACGCGTGCTTTTATAGCTATTTTATAATATTTTAGCAGAAAAAGGAAGAGCTTTCTTTTTTTTCTTTCCTTTTTCCATCAATAGTTTCATGATTATAACCTTTTTTGCTTTCAAAAATTAATTAATACGACATTAAGAGTGAGCCTATTAAGACTTTCGGCAATAGAATCCGGCACCGATCTGTTCTGCCCGGTCATGTAAGCAGAGTGATATCAGTATCCTGGTCAGGCGGCATAGCGGTATTTCCGGACAGCAGGCAGCAAAATAAGAAAGCGACTGGGGATTGTAATCCAAAAAGCCATCTACTTTACGTTCTTCCGGCGATAATTTTTCGGTATTCTCCGGTTTTCTAAGTTCTGCTGCCATGTCGGCAGCGGCAGGGTCTGGGTGGGGTTGTATGCCAAGTTCCCAGATGAACTCCTCCGCCGACAAGATCACTCCTGCTCCTTGCTTGATCAGCCGGTTACAGCCTCCGCTTAAACCGTCAACCAACCGTCCGGGAATCGCATAGACATCTTTGCCCTGTTCCAAAGCCATGTCGACGGTTATCATGGTACCGCTTTTTTCCCGGGCTTCAACCACTATGACCGCTTCTGAGAGACCGCTGATCAGACGGTTCCGGGGCGGAAATAGCTGGGCTTTGGGCATTGTACCCGGTGTATATTCCGACAGGATGCCGCCGCGTTCCATGATCCGGTCATAAAGCCTCCGGTTTTCCGGTGGGTAACTGACATCGACACCGCAGCCCAATACCGCAAAAGTCCGGCCACCTGCTTCCACGACAGCCCGCTGGCCGATCCCGTCTATCCCTCTGGCCATGCCGCTGACAACCTGGATCTGTGCCTGCGCCAGTGCCTTTCCTAACTGTCCGGCCATCGTGCTGCCATAACCGGAACATTTTCTGGTTCCGATCACAGCGACCGTCCGGCGGGCAGGATCCGGGAGCCTGCCCCGGACATAGATGGCGGCCGGGGGATCAGGTATCTTTCTGAGCGTAGCGGGATAATCCGGGTGGGCATATGGATAGAAGCGGATGCCTTTTTCCTTCAGCTTCTGATACTCGCCCGAGATATCCCAGCGTTTCCGGCTGCCGGTAAAATCGCGGAGCTGCCGTTCGTTCAGCAGCCATTTTAAGTCGTTTTCCGGCAGATGGTAGATTGTTTTGGCACTTCCTAACAAAGTTTCTAAAACCAAGATGGTCTTTCTCCCGAATCCATCTATGCTGTATAGCCAATATAAATAAGGAAGTTCATCGTATATCGCATAATTGACCAGATTATTTCCGGCTGCATATTCATCGGTATCATTCTGGGTTTGATCGTTATTTTTCGCTTTTTCTACTTGATTACTTTCGATCACATTGACCTCGCTTTCAGTTTTACTACTGATTATTGATTCATTTGCATATTGATTCATTGCTTATTGATTCATTGCTTATTGCTCCTTTTTTATTTTTAATAAATTTGTGATTGGTTTCTTTCTGATTCGGTACTTTTTGGCTTATCGCCAGTATTTCCCGTCGTTCATGCGATAGTATACCGCCTCCAGGAGATGTTCCTCTTTGATATCCTGGCTTTCTTCGAGATCAGCAATGGTCCGGGCTACTTTGAGGATACGGTGGTAAGCTCGGGCGCTTACGTCCATCTTTTCTAAGACTTTTCGCATCATGGCTGTTTCTTTTTTCCCCAGGCTGCAGTATTGCTGCATATCTTTTAATCTGATATCAGAATTGAAACTGTAGGCCGTTCCCCGGAAGCGGTCGGCTTGAATCTGTCGGGCTGCTTCTACACGCTGCCGCATTTCCCGGCTGGACAGCCCGGGCCGGCCGGCTTGCAGACATTCCGCTTCCATGCGCATCACTTCGGCGCACAGATCAATGCGATCCAGTATCGGTCCGGATATCCGGCTCAGATAGCGGTGTATTGTGCGGCGGCTGCAGCCGCACTTTTCTTGGTCCGGAAAGTACCCGCAGGGGCAAGGGTTCATAGCGCCGATAAAAAGGAAATCCGCCGGATAGGTGAAGCTGCCTTGGACCCTGGCGATGTTTACTTTTTTATCCTCTATGGGCTGGCGCAGGATCTCGATAACAGACTGCCGGCATTCCGGCAGCTCGTCCATAAACAGTACGCCTCGATGGGCAAGACTAACCAGTCCCGGCATGGGAAGCTTGCCGCCGCCGGCCAAGGCCTGTTCGGTGACAGTATAGTGCGGGTTCAAAAAAGGGCGGCCGGTCAGCAGGGCCGGTACCGATGGCAGCTGGCCGGCAATACTATATATGGAAGAAACTTCCAGGCTTTCTTCTGGCGTGAGCGGCGGCAGAATAGTGGGAATCCGTTTGGCAATCATGGTTTTGCCGGTTCCCGGGGGGCCGATCAGCAAGAGATGATGAAATCCTGCCGTTGCAATAATGGCTGCCCGTTTGGCTGATTCCTGCCCGATGATTTCGGCAAAGTCAATTTCTTCCTGCCGATTTCCGGGCACCGGCACTTCATTTATCTTGTCTGAGCGGGAAGAATCCGGTTTGAGATAAGGAAAGATGTGCTGACGCTCCGTTTCATCGGCTGTCAAGTAAAGCAACACCTCTTGTAAGGAACTGACACCGCAGACATCGGCCTGCGGTATTGCCGCCGCTTCTCTGGCATTGACTGCCGGAACCAAAAAACGGCGGCAGCCTCGCTTCGCGGCTGCTAGGACAATCGGTAAAATGCCGTTGACTCTTTTGACCGCGCCGTCCAGCCCCAGTTCACCGATGATCAGCATGTCGCCGGCCGACTTCTCCGGCAGCTCGCCCATAGCAATCAGTACACCTACGGCTATCGGCAGGTCAAAAGCCGTCCCTTCTTTTCTGATGTGAGCCGGTGACAGATTGACGGTAATATGTAGCGGTGGCATGGATATTCCGGTATTCCGAAGAGCCACGCGTACTCTCTCGCCGGCTTCCCGGACTTCGCCTGCCAGATATCCTACCATGGAAAAACAGGGCAGACCGCCTGAAGCGTTGACTTCTACCTGAACCTGATAGCTCTGAATGCCCAAAATAGCGCCTGATGTGACTGTTGCAAACATAGGATCCTCCTTATTTGAGTTATAAATAGCGACTTTGATGGAGAAGATTGAATTGATACCGAAGTGAATTGGCGGAGCGGATAACAAAACACCTCGCGGTTGGCCTGAACTGTAACCCAGTAATATTTAAAGGCATAAAATTTGGGATTTACCTTGTTGACACGGTGATTGCGGATGATATATAATGTATTTAACAAGACAGCCGACAGGTAGGCGCTACTACCTGATCCGGCGAATCAGATCAACTAAGAAAAAGTCGTCCTTTTTGCCAAAAGAAGCAGGACGGCTGTTTCTATTATTTATGTTTTATGCTAAGTATTGCGACTATCAATAAACCGGTGTTCAAGATTATCATAAATTCTTCGTATGTATCCATAAACAATACCCCCTTTCCGCAAGACTCGGATAGGAAGCATGCCGCCTGTTCGGCTGCCTTGTTAAATATATTATGCTTTCAATGTACAAAAAGAGGGGGATGGACAGAATGTGATTGAATGGTTAGTATGGAAACAATAAAAAACTGGCACCACAATAAACCAAAGGTTTGACTGATTATGAAAACTGAAAAATCAAGGCTGAGTTAATTAAGATGGGTTGAGTAAGTAAGAAATCTGATAAATATGTTTGCTTACTTATTTATTATATACAACTTTTGCAAATAAATCAATAGGGGTTTCATAAAACTTCTCGAAACTTTTTGTAACTTCTTAATGTTAGTTACTGTTCACTGGCAGTGAACGCCAGTGAACAGTAACTTTAATGTTAGTCAGGAACATCACTCGCTGACCAAGCCATAGGCCGAAATCCTGCGTATCCGGTATGACAGCATCAAGGATATCACATAGGTCAGTGCTGCTAGGACAATGCAGGCCAGTACCAGCCAGTCCATCGGGATGGGCATGCTGGCTTTCACTATGCCCATCGAGGACATCATGGCGGTCAGCATGGGGTTGAAGCTGATACAGCCGATGACTGCGCCCACAATAATGCCGATGAAAATCGGCGGCGTCAGCCCAAGTACAATCTGATTCATCAACTGCAGCGTGGTGAAGCCCAGCGCCTTTTGGATGCCTAATTCCCGCCGGCCGCACAGGATGGTGGTTTTAATTACCATATATAGTGTCAGCACTACCACGCAAAGCGTCGTTATTAGGATTCCCGCTTCTACGATGATAATAATATCGCCCATGCTGGCCAACACATTACTGGCGTCTGCAAACGGACTCCCAACGGACATGAAGATATCTCCTTCAATGCGTTTCACGTCTTCGATAAAAGGGACAGCATCCTTATCATCTTCGACATAAATGTAATAAGTGGCAAACTCAAAATTCGGGTTCAGACGGCGCATCCCGTCTCCGGTGATAAGCCCGTTCAAACCGGTATAATTAGTATACTGTATCACACCGGTCACGATATACTGCTTGGCGATGCTGTTTCCGCCCCAAGTCACCGACACTGTGTCGCCCGTGCCTTTTTGCAGGACTCGTGCTGTCGCGGAGCCAAGCGCTATTTCGTTGTCATGACGAGGATAGATGCCTTCAAGCAACATATTGCCCTCAAGCAGCGTGCAATCCTCGGCAACCGCCGGATGGTTATCGATGCTGTCGATCTGCAGGGTGATGTCCGTAGATTCAAAGCCAAATATCTTGCGTACATCACTGCGCTGTTTCGTGCGGCTTACAAACCCCTCGCCGGTCTGGGCATCTTTTAAGACAAAATAGACATCGGCCAATTCGCCAAAAAAGCCTCGCACAAAGGTTTCCGTGTTTACGTTCATACTATAGTGCAGTGTAATGCCCATTACCACCGCCACTGTGACAGCCGCAATGATAACACTGGTCATTACCGTCTGTCCCTTATTTTGAAGAAGACGTTTCATGGCCAGCAGTATATTGAGCGGGCCGCGTACTCTGTCAAGGGGCAGTGTGTTCTTCGTAAAGCTGTGGGTTGTGATTCCGCCGCGCAGGGCGATGAGCGGATGCAGCTTTTTGACCCGTTGTGCGGTAAGAACTGTTATGAGCAACACCATGACAAGCACAAATACAAGCGAGGCCAGCGCTGTAGCGGAGTCGAAACCGGGTTCCCAGACAAGCGCAATTTGCGGGCGCAGGACATCGGCAACCGCCGGCACCGCTAGTTGCCCCAGTATTATGCCCAGCATGCTGCCAGTGAGTGCTATTAGGCCGAATTGCAGCAGGATGGATGCCAGGATCTGGGGGCTTTTATATCCCACCGCCTTGAGGGTGCCAATATTGACCATGCTCTCCTCAATATTGGTGTTGATGCAAAACCGTACAACGATAAGGCAAACGAGTATCAGCACGATAGCAAAGACCGCTATGAACGCAGCGACCATCATAGCCATCATGGTACGCGACAGCTTCGCTGAAGGATAGGTCATGGTGGTCACCACCTGCTCCTGCGGCAGCTGTTGCCGGAAGTCAGCCAGCAATTTTTCGGCATTTTGGTAATCTTTCATGCGCGCTGTCAGCATTTCCAGCTTCAATTCAGGGATCTGATGCGTAACTTCGGCAAACATCTGATCCGAAATATAGAACCTGTACGTGGTGTTCATCGGCGCCCCCATGAGTATTTCCTCTGTCGTGCCGGCTACTGTCAGGCTGAGATTCATGCCGTATATATCTATTTCAAACACATCCCCGATACGTAGTCCGTCGTTTTCCTGCATAAAACTGGGGATATATACCGCATCTCCGGAAAGCGGACGGCTCTCGCCCACCAGCGAGGGCGCATCCATCCGTTGTGTTTCATCCACACGCGAAAGCACTATAAACGAGGTGCTTTCCCTTTTGTCCGTCGCAAACTGACCGATGCTGCCGATGACGCTAAGCCGTTCCGTTTCGGTAACGCCCGGATAATTCTTAAAATATTCGGCCCCCACTTCAATATCCGTGTCCGCTTTGTAGAACACTGCTATATGGGGAGCGTTGAGTTCGTTAGCGCGCCGGTCAAAAAAAGTTCCTGCGCCAGTAATAACAGATAGCCCCACATTCAAAAGCGCCGTAGCAATAAGAATAAAAAGCAGCAGGCTGGCCGTCTGACTTTTACTCTTTTTCAGATTAGCAAGACAGTGCATCCCAATATTTCTCATCCTTACCACCCCATTTCCGAAAGAAAAGCGCCCAGCTTGGCCTGCCGCTCCCCGTTGCCGCTTTCGTATTGGCCAAGCAGACATTCGCCATGAATCACGCCGTCACGCAGATACAGAATCCGGTTCCCCCGCCGCGCCGATTTCAGATCATGTGTCACCATGATTACACTTTGCCCCTCCTGGTTCACCGCGGTCAGCGCATCCAGAACCGCCCCGCCGTTCGCCGAATTAAGCGCCCCGGTGGGTTCATCGGCAAAGACGATCTGGGGACGGTTAATAAGCGCACGAACGATCCCGACCCGTTGGGCCTCGCCGCCCGAAACCTGAGTCGGGAACTTGCGCCATATCGCCTCATCCAGATTCATCTGCGTCAAAAGCGCCCTGGCCCGCTCCGCTACCGCCTTCCGGTTCTTGCTGACCAAAAAGCCGCAGGCCATGATATTGTCGAGGATGCTCATATTGTCCGAAAGGTAGATCTGCTGAAACACGAAGCCGCAATTATCACGCCGGAAAACCGCCAGCTTGTCATTAGATAGACGGCTTATTTCCTGTCCATTGAAATACACGTCGCCAAGCGTCGGTTTATCCATGCCGGACAGCGCGTAGAGAAGCGTGGATTTACCCGCTCCGGACGGCCCCATGATCACGGTGAAATCGCCTTTATAAAGTTCCAGGTCAAGGTTTTTCAGAACGTGCTGCTGGCTGCCGTTATTGGAAAAGGTCTTGCACAGTTTGTTTGTGGTAAGAATCACATGTCGCATAGTTCGGCTCCTTTGTAAAATATGATAACTGCCTGACTGTCACAGCTAAATATTACTACACAAATCCTTAACCGGTCTTTGTCAGTTTCTTAACTAGTTCTTAATTTTAAAGATTAGTCAGCTTATTGGAAAATTTTATTGCCTGCTTATCGGATTTTATTATTGTCTGCTTATCGGATTTTATAACGACTTGACAAGATTTTGATCAGCGTGATCGGCTTTTAGTAGCTTGATTCAGCTTTGATCGGCCTTGATCTGAATCTATGCCAATTTTAAAGATATGATGACGGAAAAGCCATCGGATCGATTCTCGCAATGGAGAGTTCCTGACATCTGTGTTAAAAGTGTTTGGGCAATATATAGACCTAGTCCGTAACCGCCCATATCCGCGGCGTTTTTCCCGCGGTAGAACTTACCGGTCACGAGCGGCAGCTCGTCATCGGGTACCCCGGGGCCGAAGTCGATGATTTTTATTACCAATTCATTACCTTCAATCACCGAACTAACCTTTATTTCGGTGTCTGCGTATTTGTATGCGTTACTGACGATGTTATCGAGAATCTGTTGCAGCCGTACCGGATCGGCCAGCACGATGCAGCTGGGAATCTCAAACGGTAGCACCATGTCCCGATAATCGGCGTTGCGGACTAGCCGGGCTATGCTGATGCTTTGAATCTCGGCCGCCGTTACGCTTAGCTCCTGCAATTCCTCCAACGTGGCATGGAACATATTGGTAATCAATGTGTTGATCTGCTCCGCTTTCTCGCCGATACGTTCAAGCTGACGCCTGTCCTTTTCGTCCCTTGCGGCAACCAGCATAAACTCTGCAGCGGCCCTAATGGAAGCGACCGGTGTCTTGATGTCATGGCTGAGCGACGCCACCAGCTCCTTCTTGCTCCGCTCGGCGTTGCGCTCGTTTTCCTGAGCGCGTTTCAATTCCTCCCGCATCAGGTCAAAGCTCTCGGTAAACGCTCCGAATACGCCGTGTTTGTCCATCATGAGCGGCAGATCCAGATTGCCCGCTGCGACAGATTGGGCAAAGCGCTTCAGCTTGCGGAAAGGGACAAGGATTCTTTTGTTGCAGTATTCATATAATAATAACCCTGCTACGTTGATCAGGACTTGACGCAGTGTTACCCGCGAAGGCCAAGATGATGCCCCCCGCGCCGAGCAGCAATATACATAGGAACACTAACAAAGCTTTATTCATGATTCTGCTGCCTCAAACACATAACCCGTACCCCACACAGTCTTGATATACTGCGGCTCATTAGGATTAACCTCAATCTTCTCTCGCAGATGCCGGATATGGACGTTCAGCGTATTATCCGTGGTAATAGCTTGCTCCCAGACCTTACGGAAAATCTCATCCTTTGTGACCACCCGGTTTTTGTTTTTAATAAGATATATCAGCAGTTTATACTCCAGTGCTTTCAAAGAAAGCTTTTCATCATCCCGATATACGGCGGCATGTTCATAATCAACACGCAGCCGACCACAGGCAAAACCAGAATCTTCACCATAATACCGTCTCAGCACAGCTTTGACCTTAGCGAGCAAGACAGGGAGTGAATATGGCTTCGAAATATAGTCGTCTCCGCCGATATGCAGCGCCATCAGCATGTCGGAATCGCTTGTCCTCGCGCTGATAAAGAGAATCGGAACAGCTGTCGTTTCGCGTAGCCGTTTACACAAATCAAACCCCGACGAACCGCCGAGGTTGATGTCTAGCAAGACCAATTTTGCATTATTATCAAAGAAGAAGTCGATACAGGACGTAGCGTCAGCCACCCAAGCGGTATTCACGCCAAAGGCATTGAAATAGTCGCGGGTATTCTCTGACAGCAATTCTTCATCGTCTACAATAAGACAATCATATTTCATAGTCTTGCCATATCTTTCTTATTATATCTTTCTTCATTAATCTTACTTAAATTATATCTTTCTGTCCATCCCGTCAGGATCGGTCGCGAACTGGACAGCCTGCTCCCTGCTGATCTTTCCGTCATAGTAAATCTGCATAATCGCATCGTCCATCGTGATCATGCCTACCTTACGGTTGGTCTGCATCACTGATACCAGCTGGTGGGATTTGCCTTCGCGGATCTGGTTGCGGACTGCGTGATTGGCATGGAGCACTTCAAACGCCGCCGTCCGGCCTTTGCCGTCAGCCGTCGGAATCAGCTGCTGGGAAATAACGGCTTCCAGGACGTTAGCGAACTGGACGCGGATCTGCTGCTGCTGATGGGGCGGGAAAACGTCGATGACTCGGTCCACGGTACTGGCCGCGCCGATCGTATGCAGGGTCGAAAGTACGAGATGCCCTGTTTCCGCCGCTGTGATCGCCACGCTGATCGTTTCAAAGTCACGCATCTCGCCGACAAGGATCACGTCGGGATCCTCACGGAGGGATGCCCTCAGGGCATTGGCATAAGACTGGCTGTCCAGCCCGATCTCGCGCTGGTTCACCATGGCCTTTTTGTGCTGATGCAGGTATTCGATCGGATCTTCCAGGGTTATGACATGGCAGTCGCGGTTGTTGTTTATTTTGTCGATGATAGCTGCCAGAGTGGTGGACTTGCCGCTGCCGGTGGGTCCGGTTACTAAGATCAGTCCGCGCTTCCGCTGATAAAGCTCAATGACAGAAGGCGGGACACCCAGCACTTCGGGGGACGGAACCTGGGTACCGACGAGGCGGAAGGCCGCCGCGGAAGAACCTCTTTGTTTGAAAGCATTGACACGGTAGCGGCCCAGTTCGGGAATGGAAAAAGACATGTCCCACTCGCCGCGTTCTTCATATTTAGTTCTTTGGTCTGTCGTCATGACTTCATTGATGATCATTGCCGTATCCGGCGGCATCATGCGGGGATACTCCATCGTGATCAATTGTCCGTTTACTCTCATTTTGGGCGGCACGCCGACGGTAATGTGTAAATCTGATGCTCCTGCGTCCTTGGCTTGTCTGAGTAATTCTTCAATGGTAGGCATGTAGTTCTGTCCTCTCTGGCTTTTTATTGTATATATGTAATTATTCAGAAAGTTAATGAATAATTATTTTTCATCTTTTACCTTGACGAATTCCGGTCCCTCCACACTGATGCCCTGGCTGCGGAGCATGTCGATATCCATGATATGGCGGTTGTCCATAGTTTTCATGATATCAATGATTTCAAGGTCGCCATACGAGAACTGGTTGCTTAAGTCGATGATCATATTGTCACGAAAGTTCAGCAGTATAGGCCGTAGGATATTATGCGTGTTTTCGGTTATAACAAGGGCTTTATCACCGTTATTCAGTTCCACGCTGACTCCCGGCGACAAGATGTTGATGCTGTCGATTAAGGCCATGACAGTGTTCGGGTCATAATATTCCGGATGATCCATCAGGTATTTGATGGCCAGTACTTCCGAGGCCGGCGGCTTGCCGTAACGCATCGCCGTCATGGTGTCAAATGTGTCTGCGACCAGCAGGATCTTGGCCCCGATACTGATCTTATCCTCGGCAACCTTGAATTTCTCTGTTTCGATGTTTTCCTTCATCTTGCAGTACTGGTTGCAGAGCCTTCTGACGCCCGGAGTGGCCGGAAATACGTTGTCAAAAGCGGAGTAGGCATATAGCATGGCATTCCTGATGTCGCCCATTTCTTTCTGATCCAGCGCATCGCGGGCGACAAGTTCGGGCGGCAGGTTGAGCTTACCGATGTCATGAACCAGAGCACAGGTTACCAGTTCTGAACGCTCGTCTAGTCTCAGGTTGGCTTTATTGCCCAGCATGGCCGCCAAGATGGCGACGTTCATGGCATGCTTGAAAATATAGTCTTCATTGCTCCGCAGGTTCTGGACAAAATTGATCTTGGCATCCAGATGGCCGTAGTTTTTGATGATGTCGGCCACGATGAACTGGATCCGGTTCTGTTTGTGCGCGGTATTGATGTTTGTCAGTTCTTCCGCAATGGAAAATACGCACATGGTCTGAAACCGTTCAAACTCCAGATCGGCCCTGGTCATCGGCGGTACCGGCTCGGCGGGTTCCAAGATAAAGATCCCGATCAGCCCGAAGTTCTTAATGCTGACAATGCCCTGCATCGTCAGCTGGGAATTACGTTCATAAAGCAAGACTCCGTTTTTATTATAGATCGGCCTTGCCAGTCTCATACCCGGTTTCAACTCGTCACTTTTTTTAAAAAGCATTGATTACCGCACCCCGTATGTCTGCAAGGAGAAATTTCTGATTTAAAACTTCTGCTCACATTACCTTATATTATATTATATATTAAGGCAGTTGACAATCAATTTCGTAATACTTCGCCATACTCGTCCAAAGGCGTATTGTTAGCGTACCTGTTTTCAGGCAGCATTCCGTTCAATATTTCTCAAAGCCCTCCCGCAATTTGTATAGGGCCCGCTTCTCGATCCGGGAAACATAGCTTCTGGATATCCCCAAAAGTTCGCCGATCTCGCGCTGGGTAACTTCTTTGCCGGTAGCCAGGCCGTAACGGAGAAAAATAATCTCTTTTTCACGGTCATTCAGCACTTTATCAAACAGGCCGGCCAGTTTTTTGGTGTTTTCGAACAGTTCCATACGGTCTAAGATGTCGGTCTGTTCATGTTCGATAATGTCCAGGAGGTTGATTTCATTTCCTTCCTTGTCAACGCCGATGGGCTCATAAAGAGAGACTTCCTTGGAGGTCTTCTTCTTGGTGCGCAGGAGCATCAAAAGTTCGTTGTCAATACAGCGGGAGGCGTATGTACTCAGTTTTCCTTTGTCCGCATCAAAAGAGGATACTGCTTTGATTAAACCGATGGTGCCGATGGAAATCAGGTCTTCCATGTCCTCATCAGCGTTTACATATTTTTTGGCTATGTGGGCTACCAGACGGAGATTGCGTTCGATCAGGATCTCTTTTGCCTTTTCGGCATCGGCGTTGCTGCCCTTTTGCAAAGTCCGGATATAATCGGCTTCTTCTTCAGCAGACAGCGGTTTTTGAAATGTTTTCAATGGCGCCCCCAAAGTCATTTTTTACTATTCTATGACTTTGAAAGCTTACAAGTGCCTTTCCACCTGTTTTTTATAAAGGGGTACAACTTGAATTTATGGGGGGATTTTCGTCCTTGCTTGGAACAGATCCGGGCAACATATCTAGGGAAACACTGATGCATCAGTATTTCCTTAGACGCTCCGCAGGATGCGCACGGATTTACAGTGGAACTGGCACTTTGTGCCATATATCCGGCGCGGGAAACGCTGCATCAGCGTTTCCCTAGATCAGGAACTGCCGCATAACGTAGTTGCTGATGTCGATGCCGTAAGGGGTAAGGGCTATGCTGTTTTTGTTTATGATCAGTTTCTGCTGTTCCAGCCGGGTGAGAACATCGCCGTAGACGGCGTCGATGTCCTGATGAAAAGCTTTCCGGAACTGCTCGCGGCTGACGCCTTGCATCAGGCGGAGCCCGAGAAACATGAATTCCTCCATTTTTTCGGTCAGGGATAATACCTGTACGGCTTCTTTGATCGGTTCCAGACGGCCTTCCATACCGCTGAGATAGCAGCCTAAATCCTTGACATTGCTCCAGCGGGTATCGGCGGCCATCGAAGCCGCGCCAAGGCCGAAGCCGGCATAATCCCCGCGCTGCCAGTAGACCATGTTATGGCGGCAGGCGAAGCCTGCCTTGGAATAATTGGATATTTCATAACGTTCATAGCCTTCCTGCCGCAGCAGGGTTTCGGTCAGCTGATACATTTCCCGCTCTTCCTCTTCCGAAGGCAAGAGCGCTTCTCCTTCTGTCCCGGGACCATAGCGGTCATAAAACGGTGTCCCTTCCTCGACGATCAGGCTGTACGCCGAGATGTGCTCCGGCTTAAGGGCCATGACCTTTGAAAGGGTCGCTGCATAAGAAGCCCGGGTCTGGCCGGGCAGGGCCGACATCAGATCAATATTGATATTACGAAAGCCCGTCCTCCGGGCCTCTTCATAGGTCTGCAGAAAGTCATCCCAGCTGTGAATCCGTCCCAGAACCTTCAGTTCGGCCTTGTCGGCTGACTGTAGCCCGATACTGAGGCGGTTGATCCCTGCGTTCCGGTAGTTCCTTAGTTTCTCTTTTGAAACCGTCCCTGGATTTATCTCGATCGTGATTTCTGTTTCTGCTGACTGGTCAAAAGCAAACCGTTTTTTTAACCGTGATAATACCCTCCCGACCGCTTCCTCTTCCACGCAGGACGGCGTTCCGCCGCCGATAAAAACTGTCCGGACCTGATAATCTCGATAATATGGTGATTCGCGATCCAGCTCTGCCAGCAGCGCCTCCATATACTTTTTTATCACGGCTTCCTCGGCCGGAGCGGATAAAAAGTCACAGTAAAGGCATTTTTGGCTGCAAAAAGGGATGTGGATATAAATACTTAAAGGTTTCATCCTATTAACTCACTCAAATCTATTCTACTAACTCATTCATTATCCAGCTTCAGCACGCTCATAAAGGCCTTCTGGGGAATCTCTACATTGCCGACCTGACGCATCCGCTTCTTTCCTTCCTTCTGCTTCTCCAGCAGTTTCTTTTTCCGGGTAATGTCGCCGCCGTAGCATTTCGCCAGGACGTCCTTGCGCATAGCCTTCACGGTTTCCCTTGCGATGATCTTTCCTCCGACCGCAGCTTGAATAGGGATCTCAAATAAATGCCGGGGAATCTCATCCTTCAGCTTTTCACACATCCTGCGGCCGCGCTCATAGGCGCTGTCACGATGTACGATAAAGGATAAGGCATCCACTTCTTCCCGGTTGATCAGGATGTCCAGCTTGACCATTTCCGACTGCTCATAGCCTTTCAGGTCATAGTCAAAGGAAGCATAACCTTTGGAGCGGGACTTTAAGGCATCGAAGAAATCATAGATGATTTCATTGAGCGGGAGTTCATACCGGAGAACCGCCCTGGTTCCTTCGATATATTCCATGCCCAGATATCGTCCGCGCCTTTCCTGGCACAGTTCCATGATCGGCCCGATAAACTCGCTGGTCACCATGATTTCCGCCGAGACGATCGGCTCTTCCATGTAATCGATCAACGTCGGGTCTGGCAGGTTGGTGGGATTGGTCAGGTCCAGCACTTCCCCGTTGTTTTTATGAACCAAATACACAACGCTCGGCGCCGTTGTCACTAAATCAAGGTTATACTCCCGTTCCAGCCGCTCCTGGACAATCTCCAGATGCAGCAGGCCCAGAAAGCCGCAGCGGAAGCCGAATCCCAGGGCGACCGAGGTCTCCGGTTCATAATGAAGGGAAGCATCGTTAAGCTTTAGTTTTTCCAAGGCGTCGCGCAGGTCGGGATATTTGGCACCGTCGGCTGGGTAAACGCCGCAATAGACCATGGACTGCACTTTCTTATATCCCGGCAGCGGTTCCGTACAAGGGTTTTCATCGTCGGTGACGGTGTCGCCGACGGCGGTATCCTTGACGTTTTTTATGGAAGCCGTGATGTAGCCGACCATGCCGGCACTTAATTCCTCACAGGGAATAAACTGTCCCGGCCCGAAATAGCCCACTTCCACCACTTCTGAGCGGGCACCGGTAGCCATCATTTTAATGATGGTTCCTTTTTTGACGCAGCCTTCCATAATCCGGCAGAAAATGATGACCCCTTTGTAGGAATCATATAAAGAGTCAAAGATCAGGGCCTGTAACGGATTGCTGCGGTCCCCTTTGGGCGGGGGGATCTTGGCGACGACGGCCTCCATCACCGCTTCGATGCCGATTCCGTTCTTGGCGGATATCAGGGGGGCATCGTGAGCCTCCAGGCCGATCACATCTTCGATCTCCTCTTTGACCCGGTCGGGGTCGGCGCTAGGAAGATCGATTTTGTTGATGACCGGAAAAACGTCCAGGTCATGGTCCAGAGCCAGATAGACATTGGCCAGGGTCTGGGCTTCAATCCCCTGCGCCGCATCCACGACCAAAATAGCCCCGTCGCAAGCAGCCAGACTACGGCTCACCTCATAATTAAAGTCCACATGGCCCGGCGTGTCAATCAGATTGAACACATATTCTTCCCCAGCCTGGGACTGATAAATGATGCGGACCGTTTGGGCTTTGATCGTGATTCCCCGCTCCCTTTCCAGATCCATGTTGTCCAGGACCTGGGCCTGCATTTCCCGGCTTGTCAGCAGGCCGGTTTTTTCTATGATCCGGTCTGCCAATGTGGATTTCCCATGGTCAATATGAGCCACAATACAAAAATTCCTGATGTTTTTCTGGTCTGTTCCTGGCATTTCCCGTACCTCCGCAAATCCTTGGGTAAAAAGCGAACAAGGCAAATATATATAGTAAATTCGTGACAGTAACCATATACATGTAAAGAGCCTGTATCCTTAATCTGATTACCGTTGGCAAAAAGAATATCAGTCAATAATGCGATTAAGTATATCACACATCAATGCCCATTGTCCAGACGACAGAATCCACAGCTAGTCATTTACTTAAAACAGGGGGCTCGGGGCAGGAGGGCCGGGCGGCTGGGCGGTCGGTTTTCCCGGGGACGCTGCAGTGCCAACGCAGAGGAAACCAAAATGAACAGTTCCAGAACTGTCCATTTCGTAAAGTGGAGTCCCTCTGGGCGAGAATTGAATGCTCTGGGTTCCTCGGAGTGCTATAAACGCCGCGTCCAGAGAGAAAACCGACCGCCCAGCCCTCCGGTTCCCGAGCTCCCCCCCCAGCTAATCACTTCTAAACTTAACGACAGGAGAAGCGATGCCGCGATTGACTAAGAGAAAAATCCAGAAATGGTCCATACTTCTCCTGCTGACAGCCGCTCTTTTCTTTGCCGTCAAGACCGGCTGGGAAAACCGCTCGCCTGACAGCGAGTTTACCGCAGCTTTCTATGCTGCTGTCCGTTCCGGGGCCGACCGTCAGATGTCTGTCAGCCTGATGCCGCTGCTATCGTTTCTGGATGACCGCAGCGCCGCAGCCGGCCTACCCGCCTATCTGGAGACATCCCTGCTTAAGCAGATGCCGCTATATTATCACAGCGAGCAGCTCAGCCTCAGCTCACCTGAAGTGGAGGATGAACTGACTCTGGAAATGCTGATCCGTCAGGAGGCCCGGGACGAAGACGTCAAAAATATCCCTGAAAGCGAGCTGGACTATAATGACTCGGCTATTCATATAGAAGAAAGCATGATGAACGCTTTCTTGGACGAAAACAGTCCGGAGAATACCTCGACAGACCCAGACGGCAATCCCTCTGAGGACATCCCGGCAGCTTTGCAGGCATTTCAGATACCGGCATCCCCGGCTTATTCTTATGACTGGTCACAAGGATTTACTTTCGATGAACTGATAGCTAATTTTTATGCCGTCGATTCCACAACGAGTGTTACTGAACAAAACATCAACTTGGAAAACTTATTAAATCGAGATTTAAGCATTGATAAGACGGCCGTCGGGCCGCAGATTTTGATCTACCATACCCACTCTCAGGAAACTTTTGCCGATTCCATACCCGGCGACAAGTCAACCACTATCGTCGGGGCCGGTGAACGGCTTGCTTCGCTCTTGACAAACCGGTACGGTTTCCGGGTTCTTCATCATACTGAAGAATTTGATGCGGAGAGCCGGGATTATGCTTATTCCAATGCCTTGCCGGTAATTGAAGAGCTGCTGGCCGGGAATCCTACGATCCAGGTCGTAATCGACCTGCATCGGGACGAGATGCCGGAAGAGCGGAAGTTGGTCATGGATATCCAGGGAAGGCCGACCGCCCGTTTCATGTTCTTTAACGGCTTAAGCTTTTCCAATGATACCGGCGAGATTGCATATCTGAAGAATCCTTATATTGACACGAACCTGGCCCTGTCGTTCCAGCAGCAGGTTGCCGCCAATGAATATTACCCCGGCCTGGCACGCAAGATATATCTGCGGGCATACCGCTACAATATGCATGTGGCTCCTAAAACTACGCTGATCGAGCTTGGCGCGCAGAACAACACGGTAGAAGAAATCATGAATGCCTGTGAACCGCTGGCTCATGTCATTGCCACTGTCCTTGACAATTCATTAGTATGAGATGTCAGCAAAGACACTAATCGAAAGCGCTGTTGAGAGCATCACAGACTATGTGACTGATCTGTTTGACCTCAAAATCAACGTCTTTGCCGGTTACATACATATTCCGCAGTTCTCCCAGCCCGTTTATCATTTCTTCTTTTATAGAATGGTCTTCTTTTCCGCTTTCTTTGACGGCTTTATCAATCGCATCGCTGACAATGGTTGCGGCATCAACGACCGTAGGCACGCCGATGGCGATGACAGGAACCCCGAGGACTTCTTCGGTCAAAGCGTTCCGGTGATTCCCTACCCCGGAACCGGGATGGATGCCCGCGGTGCTGATCTGGATCGTCCGGTTGAGCCTTTTCGTGGAACGAGCCGCCAGGGCATCGATCGCCACGACGACATCCGGTTTGGTCTGTTTGACGATACCCTGAATGATTTCCGACGTTTCCATGCCGGTCTTGGCCATGACACCGGGAACCATGCCGCTGATCATGTGTACCTTGGTTTTATTATAGGCCGCTTTTCCAAATTCTTTCACCATATGTCTGGTAATAGTCAGATTGTCTACCACATTTGGACCCAAGGCATCGGCAGTCACGTCACGGTTTCCCAGGCCAACCACCAGTACCGACTTTTCCTCATTGATATCGGGGATGATCGTTTTTAACTGCTCTGATAAAACGGCTGAAATCTCTTTGTGGTATTCCTCGTCTGGTTCAATCATCGCTGGTGCCTCTAAGGTGATATAAGTCCCTATGGGCTTTCCCATGGCTTTGGAACCGTTCTTGGTTTCAATCGCGACCCGGGTCACCCTGACTTCGCTTTCTTCATCATAACTTTCTTCTACCTTGACGCCTCTTAAGACTTCCGCGTCATCTTCCATGTTCTCTCTGGCTTCCAGAGCCAAGTCTGTTCTTACCCTGAAACTGTTCATCTGTCTGCTCCATATTTCTTAGTTAATATACACTATGCAATAAAAAGATCTTCTCTACAAACTATATTTTACAAAAAATTATAAAATATGTATTGACAGAAAGAAACTCTTCCACTAAAATTAATAGGTGCGTTTCTATTTGCATAAACGCTGCATTAACCAGCAGCACAACATGAACATATTGTATGTCGACTATTTTAAACTATTTTAAATGAGGTGTGAGGAATTGGCAAATATTAAATCTGCAAAAAAGAGAATTTTAGTAAACAAGACCAAAGCTGACAGGAATAAATCTATCAAATCAGGCGTGAAAACTTCTATCAAGAAAGTATATGCGGCCATTGACGCCAATGACAAAAATGCCGCACAGGACGCTTTAACCGCCGCTACGGTTTCTCTCAGCAAGGCAACCACCAAGGGAGTATATCATAAAAACACCTCATCCCGGAAAATATCCCGGATGGCGCAGGCTGTAAATAAGATGGCTAACTGATAAAAACAAACGCACATTAGACAAGAAGATGCACCTACGGTGTGTCTGAATATGGCTTGTATCGTTGTTTTGAATTGTGTTTAATTGTATTGAAACGGCTAAGGACAGATTAGAATCTGTCCTTTTTTGGCTTTATTTTATCTGTCAGGTTCAGAATGACTGATCAAGCATGTCATGGATATAATTCCGCAAGCCTTCCTCTGAATCTACACAATACTTCCGGTTCACTGCCATGTAATACCTCATGATCCGTTCCTTCGACAGAAGTTCATTCGAAGGGACGCCGTCTCCATATCCTTTCCTGGCCTCCTTCCAAGGTTCTTCATTATGAGCAATCCGCTCCAGAATCTTTCCGCCGTACATGCCGAAAGTATTCACAACAAGATCAACAACCCTCTTCTCTTCATCCGTCAGTGCATCTGCGGTTCCCGTGAACAGGGCAAACCGCGCATCATCAATCGGATTATATTTGAAATCCCGGAACAGCTCGTAGACCTCAGGATAAACCGGACCATGGATCCATGCCCTGCAGTCATCAGTAAAAATCGGTTTCCCATACAGTGCTGAATAAATACCCTGAATAAAGTAAAGCAGCTTCTGCAGCATAAGCGGAGTCACTTCTTCCAGCTTCTCAAATATATAGGCAATCACCCTGAGCATCTTTTCCGATACAGAAAACAGGCTCTCTAAACTGTCCGCCGCAGCCATCGCCTTTTTATATGCCGCATCCGAAAGTTTCCTGCGGTTCTCTTCAAGCTTCTGCTTCATATAAGATGGCGATGCCAGAGCTGCTCTCACAATATCAGAATACTCTTTCGATGGAACCTGCCCCTCCAGATATCTCGATATCGTAACCTCTCCAAAACCAAGAGCCAGGGACAGTGGTGCCTTACCGATCTTATAGTTCTTCATAAGTTTTTCGATATCCTCAATGGATATAAGACCTTCTACAGCCCTGAACTGTCCGTCAATCTCCTGGATGTTCTTATCAATGAGACCGGAAATACTCATTTCTTCACCGCATTCCGTGCATACAGCTGCTGTGATTCCAAACGTGTACACTTTATCCCTGATTGTTTTTACGATCTCTCTTTTCTGTAGTAGGTATTCTGATTCCTTCCTGCATTCTATGCAGAAGTCCCTTCTTCCCTTCTCTGCCATAGCGGTTACCTCCGTTCTGCCTCCTGATTACTTAAAATAATATGTAATCGGATGTCTTTGCTCATGAAACGAAATCACTATTACAAAACAGTTTTCCATCTTGTTGAGTTTGATATACAGGGAAACGTCTTTCACTCCTGTTCCAGTCCTCTCCAAAAGGATCTCATCCTTACCAAATACATACAGTCTTTCGTGTTCATATCCCTTATGTTCATTCTTCAGGATGTCTGAAAAATCCATGGCCGTAAGGCTCAATATGATTTCTTTTGCTTTCGCCTCGTCGATCACATAATTCAGGAAAAGATCGATATTATCCTGTCTTCTTGCGTTCCGGTCTAGCCGGTATCTATTGTATCTGACAGCTTCTTTCACCTCTGAAAGATACTGTTCTATGACCTTCTTCTCAATATTCAATAATATCCTCCGCAAATCTAATGATGGTATTTTATTTTTTTCCCATCATCGTCAGTATACAACTTTGTCATGATTCTGTCAACAGTTAATGATAATTTGAGTTTCCCCATTTTTATC
>DBDJ01000064.1 GCA_002293525.1 Lachnospiraceae bacterium UBA935 | reverse complement strand
TCATAGCATTGATGTGATACATTTACTTCATCATTACTTCATCATTTTTTTCATTTTCCTTTACGCATCTATTCAATATGCACTGAATTTATTGTTTTTGTTCTCATACAAAACTATATCTTCCTGTCCCTCAATTAATCTTTTTAGATTAATTGCCTGTGTATAAGCTCCACCGATTCCTCTATCTGAATGAAAATGATCAGTGAGGATTTCCCTCCTATCTTCCTAAGCGCCTTTGAGCGATGGTTTTCCGGTCTGAAGGCAAAAAAATAACGGCCGGCAGAGAAATCAATCTTCACCGGCCATAATCGCTTCAATGTATTTTATTTTCAGATCAGTTCATTTATCGCTTCCGCAAGCGGTGTCAACGGATGCCCAAGAACCTTTTCAAATTCATCTGATGTAGATTCCGCCTCGCCATTATTACCAACAATCGCATAATCCTGATATGCATTGCCCAGATACAGTCCCATATCGTCAATGCCGCTTCCCGCCATCAGCTTTCCGAACTCTACCTTGGTAACCGGCATGATATCAATCTTCTTATCTGTAAGACTCTGCGCAGCCTCGCCAATCTCTCTGTAAGATACCGGCTTTCCGGCAAACTCCACAATCTCCGGATACCCTTCACCTGTGATCACTCTGGCCCCGGCTTCCGCATACTCACGTTTCAATGCCCAGGATACCTTTCCCTCACCTGCATAATAAGGATATCTTCCGGTCTGAATAGCTGTCTTTGCCAGAGGTGCCGCCATCTCCAGATACCAGCTGTCCCGAAGGAACGTGTGGGGAATACCTGTCTTCTTGATCAGTTCTTCCGTCTGACTGTGGTTAATCTCCAGCCCGAACTTTGCGTACTGAGGTTCATGCAGGCTGGTATAGGCAATGAATTTAATGCCAGCCTCCCTTGCTGCGTCTACTACGTTGATCTGCTGTTCATGTACCGAAACCGATACGAACAGAAGCCTGTCGATGCCTGTAAATGCCCTTATAAGCGATGCCTTATCTAAATAATTTCCAATCCGTGCATGGATACCTTTCGCTTCCAGCTTCGCGGCATTGTCTGCATTCCTTACCAGCCCGTATACTTCCGCCTCAGGTGCGAACTTCTTTACATAGTCTACTGCATAACTCCCATATCCGCCTGATGCTCCGGTTATCATGATTTTCATATCGTTTAATCCTCCTTAAAATGGCTCATTCACTCCTTAAATTGTAGATGCATTCCTGCCAGGGTGTCTGATAGCACATGTTGCAGGACACGCACTTGGCAGGTCTTGTGTCTCCGTTCATCCAGCGATCTGGCAGCTCCGACTCCCTGATCAACGGTCTGGACAGTGACATAAACTCGACCTTTCCATCATTCAATACCCGTTCCATACTTTCAATGCTGCGGTTTCCGCCTACGAGAATAACAGGTACGTTCACTGTATCAGCAAGCTTCATTGCAAAATTCCTGTAGTAAGATTCATTGACGCCCGCTCTGATTCCCGATGCAGAAGATCCGTTGCCGCTGACCTCGATTGAGTCCAATCCTGCTTCTTCCAGAATCCTGCATGTCACAAGGCTTTGTTCTTCTGTAAGGCCTCCGGTCATTTCATCACTATGATTGATCTTGATTGAAACATGCAAATCCGGAAATATCTCTTTTATCCTCTGGATGATATCCGATGCTAGCCTGCTTCTGTTTTCCTGATTTCCTCCATATCCATCCGTTCTATGATTATATATCGGAGATATGAAGCGGCTCAGGAAAAGCCCGTGAGCGACATGGATCTGCACCCCTTGATATCCTGCCTCTGCAGCCCGTTCTGCGGCATTGGCAAACATGTCCTCTACTGCCTTGATATCATCTGCGTTCATTTCGTCTACAGGCATATTGTCCTGATAATTCACCAGAACCAGCTGCGCGATCGGGATGCAATCCTCCGCTTTTATGATATCGGTCAGCTTTTCGTACACCCGGTTCCGATTATCCGCATTCTCAGGATCTGTATAATAATCCTGGTCTACCAGCGGAAAACTCGTTATGATCGCTCCTACCCCGCCTTTTGCCAAATCTCCGTATACCTTGAAAAGCCTGCCCGGATCATACTTCAGATCCGCTGACATCGCCTGGGATGTAGCAGACCGGATCAGTCTGTTTTTCAGATGCAGACTTCCCAGATCCCCCGGCTCTAACAGTTTTTTCATATCACTCACCTGATACTCTCGCCAAGAATCCGCGCTTCCTTGGTCTTACCTGTGCCAAGAACTGTTCCGATGTTCTTCCACGGAAACCATTTTTCAAAGTTGGCATACCACTCAAGCGGAATCGTGAAATCATTTCCGCCTGCTGTCATAAGAAGAACAAAAACATCTGATTCGATGAAAGCCTTATAAACTTCTTCCATGTCATCCTTTTATACACAAGGATTGATAGCACCCGACTCTTTCCTGGCACAGCCCTGACAGTCAAGACATCCCCTGATATTCATATTCTGCAGGTAGAATTCCCTCACTTCGTTTCCTGCGGCTTCCGCTCCTTCCGTAAAAGCTTTGATCAGCGTAGCCGTATTGCCGTTTTTCTTTGCCGCTCCGTTTAATATCACGATCTTCTTCATCGGTTCGTCTCCCTTCGTTTGTTGCCTTTTATGTTCACAGTATAATCAGCAATAATAGCTTTGTCTCTAAGCATAAATGCATTTTCACTTGATTTTCTTATGATCTTGAATTATTATAATAATATTGATGGAAAGATGAGGTACCCGATATGCAGATGAAAGACCGGACAAAGGTAATGTTCGCGGACACGCTTGAAGAAATGCTTCATGAAATGCCTCTTGATAAGGTACGCATAGCGAAACTCTGCGAACGCTGCGGTGCTACAACGCCAACTTTCTACTACTATTTTCATGACAAGTATGAATTGGTAGCCTGGATGTTCCTGCAGGATTTTTCCGGATCATTCGCTGATCAGGAACCCGAATACAACCCTGACCGTATGAACCAGTCCGCGATAAGATTTGCGAAACGCCGCAACTTCTATCAAAAAGCATTCGATGACCGCTCCCAGAACTCTATCACCGAATATATGATTGACTTCAATATGCAGATCTCCAGAGAAGCTGTTAAGTTTCACACTGGAAATGAACTTACTGCCGATCAGGAATTCTCTGTTAAATATCATATTTACGGCATCATGGGAATGTTTGCGGAATGGCTATTTGGCGATGATATGACATCTGAATATCTCAATGCATCGCTGTATGAAAAAACGCCTGACTTTCTGAAAGAAGCCTTCTCCGTTTATCCATATACCACGGATAACATTCTCAAACGGATAGGCAAGGAAACCACATAAATAAAAGAGAAATAAAAAAAGACGGCTGACAGACAGAGACTATCAAATCTCCATCAGCCGCATTTTTATATTCTCGTTACGAAATCCAAACTTAGCCAGCCTATACCGGACTTCAGCTTTCCCCACTTCGTCGCCCCGGAACAATCTGAAACCGCAACTATCGTATATACTCCCGGAGGGCAAAACTGCACACGATCATACCCTACGCCCAGACCCTTCCTGATATTTAAATCCGTAATACTGACCTTTACCAGAAACGGCACCTTCTCCGCAGGCTCTACTGCCTTCGGCTCATAAACCACACTGCCGTCAGCATCGAACACCTTATATCCCGGATTCTGGTCAGCGCACTTCTTCGCGTTATCCAGAATCTTAAAAGCGCCCTTCTGCGTCTTACTGTCAGACCAGCTCTTGCGGACACGGTACCAGCGAATCACTTCACCGCCGCCGGAATCCTTCGCGTCAAACTGAGTCAGGTTCCATTTCTCGTGACCATATTGGTCTCCGATACCGTCTCCACCGCACCTGTATTCTGGTCTTCCAGTTCTATGACCAGATTTCCTGTATATTTCTTCATAAACGCCTCCTAACTGTTGCTTCCCGGCATATCCACCGGCATCGCAAATCCGCCTACACCCGTCCTTCCTGACTTGATATCAGAATAGAACCGCTTCACGGTCTCTTTGATCTCCCAGATATCCTGCTCGGTAAATCTTTCACCTGAAGCCTGTCAACCTGCGTACCGTCGCCGATCCTGAATAGGTCAACATACTCTTCAACATCGATCCTGCCATCCCATGCAGCACTCGCACCCATGCTCTGGCCGGAAATTGAAGCAATGCACATCCCGGTATCCACCGCCGCCATACCGCTATCGCACCGCATATAGACATTGAAGATGTTCGTGAAATTCGGTATCACATCCTCAATCGGATAATAGAGCAGAATGGTATGCCGCCCTGAGTGCCAGTTTTCCTGCGGATAATGCACTGGGATCATCTGGTTATTGAGCTCAAAGGAAAAGATCACATCCGCATGACCATCCTCCGTCCAGGACAACGGCAGGGATACTTTTACTGACTATTCAATTACATTTTCAATCAAAAATTGAACCACCTCATCCGTGATGAAATAATCCTCGTGTTTGATCCCTTGAAAAATCTTACACTCAGCTTCGGCATAGCAATCTGCCAGTTTCCGCTGCATATTCGCATCAAGCGTAGTATCCGAATCTGATCCTATAACTGTAACCGGACAGGTCGTATTTCTTGCATATTGATCAACTCTGATGTTATTTTTTATAAATACCTGTAGCGGCCCCCAGAATATCGGGATTATCTTGTTATACATATCAGCACTTGTGCGATAACCGGACGCCAATACAAGATGCTTGCATTCCCTGACACTTGCCAGATAAGCCGCCATTCCACAGCCATAACTGTGACCAAAAACATAAATATCCCTACCCGGATATTTCTGCGCAGCATAATCGTACAATTCTTCAGCCGCCTGCTGCATTGTTCTGAGGTTCATTTTCCCTTTGCTTTTTTGAGTCCCGTAATAATCTACTGAAAGAAAAAGACAGTCAAAGCGCCCTCCGTACATTCCCACAGTATTATACGCAATATACATTGAGCCACCGAAAAAGAGGATTACCTTATCATCCTCCACATCCATATTGTATCCGTATCCATATAAGGACTCATTTATCTGAATTTCCACAGGCTCATAAGCGACTTCCTTCAGCTGTCTGTTTCCCTTATAAAAGGAATAGGAAATAAACTGCATGATCGCATCCGTTGCAAAGAATGCGATCAATACAAACATAATTATTTTCAGTACAATGTATGCAATGTTCACCTTTTTCTTCTCCATAAGATTATTTTCCGCCTCTTTGCTTCAGCATTTTCTTCGCCTTGGCACACCATTTCAAATATGCTTTATAAGTCTCAATCCCAAAGGAAGCTGTAAGAGAATAATAAAGATGATCCTCTATATCCAATGCTTTCTCCAAGTTTTCACTATAGGTCTTCAGCACCTTCAGATCCTTCTGTATCTGTTCCTCAAATACTTCTATGTTATGAACAGAAACTTCCCTGCTTTCCGCTCCGCCGAAAAACAGTTTCAGAAGCGTCTCATATTTAAGTTCATTGCTCACCTGTTCTTCTTTTAGCCAATCCTTAAGCGCATCACTACCACTCTCTGTAATATGATAAGTGGTCTTTTCACGTCCACCAACAGATGTATCGTTTTTCGTTATCAGGCCTTGTTTCTCCATATCCTTCAATGCGGGATATATATTTCCAAAACTGCCCTTCCAGAAAGAGCTGATAGCTCCATCAATACGCTTTTTAATATCATAGCCTGTTAAATCCTCATGACTGAGAAGCCCAAGAATTACCATGTCGATTTTTCTTTCTCGTGCCATGCCGCTCTCCTTTATATATCTATTTGATATATCTTTTTGATATATCATAGCACTTTGAGAAAGAGTAATCAAGCAATTTCTTAAAACTCCTTCAGCGTAAAGCTCACCTCCCACAAGCTCCCATATCTTGTATCACTCACCAGCTTCTCCTGATACCCGTCAATGTACATCTGCGTATCCACGATGTTCATGGCCTCCATATCCAGATACCCCACTGTGACCGTATAGCATTTTCTCCGCCCCCATTTCCAGACGTAATTTTGCATCCACAACTGACAAGTAAATAGAAGATGGAATAAAATCCACTCCGTCCTTCTCTTTTATGTACCTTTTTTTAGAAGGCAGCTTTGCATCATCAATCATCGCCATCATCAGATGACCGATAGTATTCTCCAATTCACCGATATTCTCAACACCAAAACAAATAGTCAAATTTGCCTGACTGTCAAAATCTACTGCCAACACCTTCTTCCCCATTTCCGCCTCCCAAAGCAACCAAATAACATCTTCTCCAAAAATCACATTGAAATTATATCATTTAATTTTTTCAAATCTTCTTCAATGCCACAGTCTGTCCAACAAGAACTAATATTTTTCCTTTTACACATTTCTGCTTTTGCATCTCCAAAAGCACTCCTTGTCTTTTCGAGATTTTTCTCTCTCACATTTTGCCCTACTGCATTCCTTCTCCACCCACAAAAATATATCTTGGCTTCTTCTTCAATATTTCTTCTTTTAGCAGCAACTCTTAATGTATCTTTATAATCCGGACGCATTCTGAATTCTTTAGGTATTCTTCTATTCAATGCTTCAAAAAAATCAAATGGAACAAATTTATGTGTTGGATCGTATTTTATTTCAAGATACGCTAACAGTTTTTTATAGTCATCAATAAAACTCTTGGTTCTATAGCCTTTCTCTATTTCTAATTCGAAGACCTCTGGAAGTAATCCCAAAGTTGTCAAATACAAGCGATACGGGATTATATCTGTCAAAAAAATGCAACTAAAAGTTTTTCCATTAAATTCAAATGGAAATGTTGCTCTTTCTTCTCCCTTTGTCATCATATCTTTATGCAATGCTTTTAAGCCTGTAAATTCAAACATCTTCATCCAAGCGCACCACTTTCGTCTTTCTATATCGATTTCTTCACAATCTCTTTTACGAAAAATTACCCTTTCGCCAAATTATATATCCTCCATTCCCCAAAGCCTATCCCATGGGGTAAATCAATTTCCGCATAGCCACTCTGCGGAAACTGAAACACACATCTATTTTTCTTCCAAAATCCCGGAAACCTTTGATTTGCCGCCCTTTCCGCTCCGGCAAACAAACGGTTTCAATGTTCCTGACATATCCACTTCGAATCCCCGAATCCCTTTGATTTACCGCCCTTTCCTCTCCAGCAACACCACCGCTTCTACATGCGGTGAAAGGTGGGAGTTATACTACATGGCGAAAGTATTGAGCAGAATCTGGGGGAGGGGTCGGACATAGACCACTTTGGCTGGTATTGTTTCCCCGTCCTTTGCCACGTCGACTATGACCGACAGCAGATAGCGGGAACGTCCCCGGCGCTTCCGGTTCTCCTTGTAAATCTGGGGAAGCGATACCGTCCGCCCCCGATAACCGAAA
>DBDJ01000049.1:28928-33929 GCA_002293525.1 Lachnospiraceae bacterium UBA935 | reverse complement strand
AGCGTTTTAAGGAAGCTCTTCACGCCCGGCGCAAACAACGCAGCCAAAACCCTGACGAATAAAAAGAATAAAATAACAGCACAGCACAAAAAAACCTTACTGATTAAATTAACAGCCGTCACACTCAACAGCTATCGTGGCACACGTCAAACGGAAATAATCAACAAACCCATTTCCACCCGACTCATTGCTCACATAAAATCAGTAAGGTTTTTAATATGCTAATCCGGTCAAAACTCAAACCAAATAAAAATTGTTGCCAAAACGTTGCCAGACACTAAACAAATTTGCTTGCAACCAGCATAAACACTGGCTTCCTTCTCCTATGTTTTTTAATTAAATCCCCGGCCTATTAATATATTTATTAATGTTTTAATTTTCTTATAACCATATTTGTATCAAAATTATTCATATTATCCCATGTATTTATCGTTTCAAATCAAACATTATCATCTACTTTCTCCAAAAGTTTCTCATTCTCTAATTCTCTCATGCAAAACCATAATTTGTTCGTAATTTACTTTGTCTGCTACTTTATCGTACAATATAATTGTTGGATCAATATTTTTCATAATTGTCCTTCCAATTTCAAATGCAATAGGATTTGGTATTGCTAAGAAAAGATTAATCTTACTATCTTCTCCATGTTTCTCTCTTATTGTGCTTAATAACTCTCTAAATTTTATTTGAAACTCAATAACTTGTTTTAGACTTTGTATAAACAAAAACCCAGGGACATCTGCCTGAATATGATAGCAAATATTACTTGGTACTAATTTTAAATCAATTTTTCCGCTCACTTCTACTAATAGATTAACTTCCGAATTCATCATGTTCTCATTATCGGGCTGTATTGTGCAAAAATGTCCAGCTTCTGTATCTTTCCATTTCCAATTTTGACTATCTCTAAAATACTGAAATGTATTAGATTTCACCTTATTTCCTAAAATATAGCCTAGATAACAAGCATAAGGAATTTTAGCCATAATAAATATACAATATCTTTCTTGCTTTTTATCTGATAGCATATGTAGATCAACAATCTTTTTGATTTGTTTAGTTGCTGCCATCACATCTTCTAATTGAGTCAGATCAATATTAAGTGGTTCTTCCAAAGGATAATACGGATGTATTGCTTCGCCAATATCCTTGTCACTCATTTGAGGAATCTGATTCTGAATTTGACTCCACATTTTTACTATCCGTGCACCATAATTTTGCCCCATTCCAGTGACCCTAAATATTCGTTCTTCATGTTCCCTTTTATATCTTTGCAATAATTCTATCGGGTACTCATCAACATATTTATCGTCATCAATAAGATGATTATGTTCTGCACAAGTCAGCATTAAATTTGATATATCTGTAGCCAGTTTTTCAGAGTCTTTGTTTCCTCTTGGCCCATTTGATGTCCAACTTACAATATGAGCAATATTTGATAAATTCCTTGGTTGTTTTGTCACCCCATCCATATATAAGTATTTATTACACCCTCTAAATTCGCATCTCCCCCCTGACTTTATCCAAAGCTCTCTCTTGACCGGCTCTGGTATGCTAGGCCGTTTTGGTTTTGAACTCTTATCCATAGTGTTTTCTCCTAATAATTTTCTATTCTTTCTAACTTAATAATTTTTTTATTTTGAATAGTCCAAATACATATTTCCTCCGTTCCAATAATAATAAAAAAAATCCATTCTGAATTATTATTTTTTTTTTTACTTATTTTAAGCCAATTTTTTATATCTATATGTGACGGCTGAGGTATCTTCTGATTATGTGTATGCCATTCACCCAAGTATGTCTTTCTAAAATTTGACTGTTCCCAAAAATTATTCATTGCATTCTGATGTCCATCTTCTGATCTCTTAAATTCATATTGGGTTCTTATATCCTTCGGAAATGGCTCTGTAATATTAGTCAACCTAACTGAATTGTATGCAGGATTTAATGTACCTATTAATATACCTCCACTTTCAACCGCAAAATCATAATTTTCTACATAGGTATAAAATAATTTTTCCACTTGTTCATCTATTTCTAAAATAATATTGTCTATACTATTCTTATATCTCATTAATATCAATCGCCTTTTCCACATATAGAGCAATGGCTGTTCATATAATCACTTTTACAAAACAGCTTATTATCAGAAACAGTTTTATAATGTTCTGATACCTTAAATCCATTTTCCTCTAATTCTTCTGCTGAGCCAATCCATGATTCAAACATATTCTCTTTAATGTTTTGCTGTAGTATTTGAATTGTCATCTTTGCTGCAATTATTGCCGTCTGCTGAGAATCCAAACAACTATATGGCACAAATGCTCCACTACAGCCTGAAACATTCTTTTTAAATGATTGTTCTGTTTCCACTAAACTTCCTCTGAAAGAGGTAACGTCAGACGCATTTACTTTCGTATATAAACATTGTAAACAAGACTTCCTATCTATATTTGATGCTATTATATGTCCACCTATACTGTATGGCTCATTGAAGCAGCATATAAACGGTACTTTTATATTATGTCGATATAATAAACTATTTATTTCTAAGTTTAGTGACGGTTCCCCTAATGCAGAAATTATAATATCATAATTACTCAATCTATTATAATTAATGAGAAATTCCTCTACTGAACGCTCCTTATAGTTCAACGAATCAATATCAACATAGGGATACATGTTCTCAAGCTGTTCTTTAATCAAATCTGCTTTATAAGTAAGCTTATTTTTTATTGCGGCATCAAAACCCAAAAAATGTCTATATACATTTTCTTCACTAAAAATATCGCTATCTAATATATCTAAATTTACTATTCCAAGTTGACATAAATTATTAGCTAAATACCCCCCCACAGACCCTGCACCTAATAGTAATACCTTTTTATCTTTTATCCCACTATAGCTTCCACCTCTTTTTGTCAAATAACTATAGTCTATTCTTTCAACATATACTGGCTCTACTTTTGCACATGTAGCATTTGATAATTGAATATACTTTCTACTGACAATTTCTATCCTGAATCCAAATATAATATCTCCAAAATTTGTTTCATAGATTAAAAATATATACTTAGTCATGTTCTTAACTTTTTTTGTAAAAAATTTATTGATTCTTTTTTTTATAGATGCTGTAACATTATCTAAAATGTAATGCCGTATTTCACTTAGTTTATAGTTTTCTTTTATTTTAATTAAATTACTTTTCAGTCTAAGTCGAATTATTAAGCAATCCTTTTTTGAATCCGTTTCCTCCTTTTTAATGCTAAAATTATTGTATGCAATCACTTCAGCATCATTTATAGACTTTGCAACAATTGGCTTTTTACCACTAAATAATATACTATATTCTTCATAATTTACCCCTGCAGTTTCAAAGCAAGAATAAACCATTCTGCTCATCGCCACTTTCAACCAATATGCACAAAATTCCCTATGGATTTCCGAATTATACTCATCTGTTCCCGGTAAAATATTTAATATATCTATTGCTTGATCATAACAGTCCAATAAAAATTGTTCTTTTAAATCCTTTTTAATTAATACTGAACTTTTATCATACAAACATATCTTCCCATTAGCTTCAACATGGACTCTAAACTCATCATTATTTTTCACAAAGAAATCCGGAAAACATAAAGGAAAGTGTTTTGAAAAAGCTATAATTAGTTCAACTCTACTTCCATCCTTTAGAAAGACACTGCCAAAGAAAGCAGCCATATATTCCTCATCCTCATGGCTACTTTCCTTCCTAGTAAAACACACCTCACGCCGTATGTTCAAAATATTAATAATTTCTTCAAACTCATCAGTCATTATTACCTCATGCAGATTCAGATGTTCCTACTATACTCTTGTCAACAGTTACTGGAAATTCCTCACCAAACAATTCTACCAAAATCGTACATGCTTCTGAACGTTTTGTTTTTCCTTTCACCTCATCTAACTTGCTCAACATATTAGTTATTCTTGAGTATAATTCATCCATCTGTTTATCTGTCATCTTTGAAAACAAATTACTATATGGTGCGACAGGAAGGTTGGCACTAATTTTATAACACATTTGCTGTGCCAATTCACTCCAACTGTATGAAAAACGACTTTTAATATTTTTTATACATGTATGCAGAGCTGAAAAATCATCATATACCGATTTTTTAGTTGCCCAATCTGTCGTTTTATTTACACTAAAACAACTGTCATATGCTAATATTGTTAATGCAATCCCTGTTGGAGCACTATCCCCTACCGATGAAAAATTATGTGTTTTCCACTTTTTTATATAGCGAATAGTTCTTCTAAATTGCGCCGCATCATCACCACTATATTTATTCTTTATTAACTTAATCAATCCTTGTGGATCGGATTCTTCCCAATATCTATATTCTTTATCCGAAAATTCTTTCCCTTTAGCAATATACATTTTACCATCGGAATTATCATTCGCATAAACAGCAAAATCCACATGATAAGCAGATTTACCATTTTCTTGATATGTAACAGTTACACATGAACGTTTTATATCTACATGTTTAGTGTGCCCATCCAATGCATCCCGCACCCATTTTTTAGGCTCTACGGCATCATCATAATCGTCTTTATTTATATCAAATTTTAGCCCTACGTCTATATCATAGTCTTCATCTTCTGGATAGATTCCCGTACCCATTGCATAACTACCTTGGTTAAATGTTGTATATGATGCTGCTTCATCTGAAATATTATTTTTCAATTTTTTAAGTAAAATTTCTCTTTTATCACGTAACTTTTGGTTTTCATCATCCAACTTAATATTATCGTGAAACTCAATAAATTCTTTTTGTAAATCTATCATTATTATCTCCTTCCTTTAGCACTCATCTTGTAAGAGTGCTGATAACTTAATTTATCATTTTCTTCCAAATATGTCAATAGTTTAACAAATTTCCACTTGTAAAATTATTTGCTTTAAGGAAGCCCTTCACGCCCGGCGTAAACTACGCAGCCAAAACCCTGACGAAT
>DBDJ01000049.1:0-28756 GCA_002293525.1 Lachnospiraceae bacterium UBA935 | reverse complement strand
ACTAAACAAATTTGCTTGCAACCCGCATAAACACTGGCTTCCTTCTCCCCTATTTTTTACTCGAACTCAATCGTAGCCACCGGCTTCGGACTCAAATCATAACAAACCCGGTTCACATTCCCTACTTCCTTCAATATCCTGTCGGTAATTTTCAGCAGCACCGGCCATTCGACCTGTTCTACGCTTGCCGTCATCGCATCAATCGTATTTACGGCCCGGATAATCACCATATAATCCATGCTTCTGGCATTATTTCTGACACCTACGGCCTTAAAGTCCGGCACAACCGTAAAATACTGCCACACCTTCCTATCAAGTCCGGCCAGAGCGAACTCTTCCCGCAGAATCGCATCAGATTCCCGTACCGCCTCCAGCCTATCCTTCGTAATCGCTCCCAGGCATCTTACACCCAGCCCCGGACCGGGAAACGGCTGTCTGAACACCATCTCATCCGGCAGCCCCAGTTCTCGGCCACACTGTCTCACTTCATCCTTAAACAGCTGACGGATCGGCTCAACCAGTTCAAATTTCATATCCTCCGGCAGACCGCCGACATTATGATGCGACTTGACTACCTTCGCTGTTTTTGTTCCGCTTTCCACGATGTCCGGATAAATCGTTCCCTGCGCCAGAAAATCAATCCCCTCCAGCTTGCGCGCTTCTTCTTCAAAAATACGGATGAACTCCGCGCCGATGATCTTGCGCTTTTGTTCGGGATCTGCTACTCCGTCCAATTTACTCAAAAAGCGGTCAGTCGCATCGACATAAACCAGGTTGGCCTCCATCTGGCTGCCGAACACCTTAATTACATCTTCCGACTCACCTTTTCTCATAAGCCCATGATTCACGTGAACACAAACCAGCTGCTTACCGATTGCCTTAATTAGCAGAGCGGCCACTACCGAACTGTCTACGCCGCCGGACAGAGCCAAAAGCACTTTCCGGTCGCCCACCTGACGTTTGATCAATTCAATCTGATCCGCAACAAAATTTTTCATATTCCAGTTGGCTTGAGCTTGACAAGTGTCAAATACGAAAGTACGCAACCCTTCAGCCGCCTCTTCCCATGATTCATAACTTTCCCGGCACTTGGCAGGTTCATGACTGATCGCCATGACCGGAAATCCGGCTTCATAAATATCGGCATTTACATCGATACGCAAACCGTCCACAACATGATTTGGGCCGCCATAGATAATGATTCCCTTGACATTGGGTAAATCCTTTAGTTCCCCAATAGTAATGTCATGAGGATAAATCTCACTGTATACCCCCATTTCCCTGATTTCCCTTGCCAACACTGTATTTTCCGTACTTCCTAAATCAAGAATTACAATCATATCCTGCTTCATATATCCGATCCTTCCATATTTTATGCTCCACTCTTAAATCTTAGTTAGATGCATAGTTCTCAAAATATCCCGATATCAAAATAATCGGCGTTCCTTTGTCTCCGCTTCCGCTCATCAGATCACACAAGCTCCCTAATAGATCGGTATAGCGACGAGGTGTGGTGCCCAGTGCTTTATTGCCGAGCTGCTCATCCTTGTTCCGGATCGCTTCTGCCATTGCATCCCTGGCTTCTGCCTCCGACTTGCCGGCCAGTTCATTATCCAGCAAATATTTCAGTTTCAGCTCATTGGGGGTTCCTTCCAGTCCAGCGGTATAAGCCGGGGATACCACCGGATCGGCCAGCTCCCATATCTTACCGACTGGATCTTTAAAGGCCCCGTCGCCGTAAACCATGACTTCAACCTTTTTCCCGGTTTTGGCCAAAAAAGCTGACTGGACATTTTCTACCAGATTCTGACACTCTCTGGGGAAGAGTTTGACTTTCTCCTCAGTAGCTTTGTTTGAGCCTAACAGACCATATTTTTCATTATAACCGCTGCCGTTTACGCTTGTGGACAAAATATCGTCCAGTCCATAGACGATTTCTGCCCCTGCTTCCTTCAGCAGCCGCTTTGTCCGCTGGCGGGTGTGAATATCGCAAGCCAGGACATTTTTAGTATATCGCAAAGCGGCACGGGGGTCGTTAGCAAATAGTATCTCCACATGATCTCCGAAACTTTTATAATATTCGACATAATCAATACCGGTAAAAGGATGTTTTTCTTCATATCCAAACAGTTCCCGATATCTTTTTTCATCCAGAACATCCGTATATGGATTAATCTTCGCCTGATCCAGTTTATCCCAGTCAATCAGCTGGTTGCCCACTTCATCGCCGGGATAAGACAGCATGACATATAGTTTTGAACATCCAGCTGCAATGCCTTTGAGCAGGTTGGCAAAACGATTTCGGGAAAGTATCGGAAAGACAATCGCCATATCCTTGCCGCCGAACTTGTTATTGATGTCTGCTGCTATCTGTTGCACGTCAGCATAATTGTTTTGTGACCTTGCGACAATTGCTTCTGTCATACCAATTACATCATGATCCCGAAGCTCAAATCCATTTTCTTCAGCCGCTGCCATTACACTGTCAACAACAATGACTGCCAAATCATCACCGGGCCGGATCATCGGGGCCCGCACTCCTCTTGCTACTGTTCCTAAAGTTCGCATATTATATACCTCCGTCACATTCCCATACAAATTTACCTTGTTACATTGCTGATGATTCCACCATCTCACAAAAAGTATTATATCTCAATTCGTATAATAAGTACACTTAATAATTCTAATAGTTTCCATAGTTTTTACTTATACCACTCAAAACCCGAAATTAAGGACTGAACTCTCAATTTTGTTGACATTTATTGACATTACTTACATTGACATTATATTTACATTCGGTACATTTTTTGACACATATTAAAACAGGGCAATGTCCTTGCTCTTTGCCCTGCTTATGTGAATCATATGCTTTACATGTATCGCTCAAACGGGAAATGCCGTTCACTCGGGTCAATGCTTTTATTGGGCGCTTTGCAGGTAGCTGCTGACCGCATATACCGTCTGACCGTTATATTCCAGCTGTGACCAGCCGTTGTCGCCGATCCCGATTCGGGTCAGCACGTCACCGTGATACAGGACGCCTACTATTGTCGCCGGGTCAGCCGTGCTGGGCACGGTCCGCAGGTTGGTTTCTTCTTTTGCAGTGACACTTTCGTTTACTGGGGTATATACCGGACCCTGCGGCAGCGCCTGCTGCCCGACGTCATTCATGTCGGTAGTCAGGTAACTGCTGACTGCATATAGGGTCTGGCCGTTATATATCACCCTGGACCAGCCGTTATGGCCGATTCCGGTCCGGATCGCCGTATCTCCATGCACCAGCCGGGTAACGATGCTGGCGTCATTGTTGGTGCTCGGTTCATTACGCAGGTTGGTTTCCTGTTTTGCCGTCACGGTTTCATTTACTTCCGTAAAGATGATTCCCACTTCGGGATCCGCCTCGACGATCTCAGCGGGGGTCGCATCTTTCGCTGAAGCCTCTTGTTGATAATTAAAATAAGCGACATTGACATCAGTCTTATTTATTATGCCGGCAATCGTACCCTGGCTGGTATACTGCCACATATCATGTGTCCCGGTATAACTGGACTGGGCTGTATCCGGATAGGGTGAAGCCGGATACTGGGCTACCCATATCATGTATCTGTTGCTCAATGCATCGGTTTCCCAATAAGCATTGTTTTCCATCTCTCCTTTAGACGCATAAAACATCGGGGTGTAACCGCTTTCCGCTATTTTGTCCAGAAAGGCAATTGCCATGTTGCTTCTGGACAGATTGTCCATTCCATATTGGCGGCTGTCGGCAGACAGGAAGTCCTCACAGTTATATGCTACGGGGTAGGTGATCTTGTATTTTGCTATAATATCGGCAGTGAATTCCGCTTCTTCTCTGGCTTCATCGGCAGTTACTGCGGAAGAGAAAAAATATGCCCCGATCTTGATCCCGTTAGCCTGCGCTTCCTGCAAGTTGTAGCGGGCTGTTGGGTCTTCACTGATGACACCGGTAACTTTGGTGCGGTAACCTACGCGTATCATGGCAAATTCCACACCGGAGTCCCTGACCTGTGACCAGTCGATTGTCCCCTGATATTTAGATACATCTATGCCGAAGGACAGTTCCGTGCCGATATTACCGACATTGGGTCTGCTCTGCCCGATTTCACTGAAATCAACGCTGGCACCTATGCCCTGGTCCCTTCCCGCCATACTGTCGCTTTGCGGGTCTTCCTCGTCATCCAAGGCGCCCACCTTGGTTTCGTGGCCAGAATCACCTGATGCTTCAGGATCGCCCGATTCTCCGGGCTCCTCTATTGCCGCCGGAGCCGTCGTTGCTTCTGGTTCTTCTTCTCCCGACGCTTCCCCGGAATCAGAGTCGACTATGCTATCTGCGTCTGACTGACTGATTCTTTCTGAAGCCTCCCCCAACGTCTGCATACTCTCACTCTGACGGTCTTTCCTTATAACAGCTATCACCAATATGACGATAATAAGAATAGAAAATGACAGAATCCCAATAATAACGAACTTACTATTATTACTATTGTTACTGTTATTACTGTTTTTTCCCATTTCCTGCTACATCACCTTTCATCGTCAGTCCCAGAACCGCGTAGCCTATATAAAAAAGAAACGAGGTCAGAAAAGTCGAAAGATATACGCTTGTTCCTATCACAAAAGCAAAAGGCCCTTCCGGCAAAAAAAACCTGACTATTTCCATCAGCGAAAGAGCAACACAGACCGCCACCAGCCACGTATTTTTCATACTGCCATATACAGTTAAAACAAAAGCGAAAAGTAGCAAAAGCGATGACACCCAGTTAAACCAAGTATCAGCTAAAGTAAAATATCCGCTGTAGAGGCAAATATAAGCAGTTTTTACCAAGATACTCATGACATAAAACACGATCGGCCAGACCATTGTTCTGATCTGTTTTTTCGCACTTTTCGCATTTTTCGCACTTTTCGCACTTGTCTCGTTATTTTCAACTTTTGAATTTTTTTTGTTTTTTTCATTTCTTGCATAAATAAGCGTAAAGATCAGCATCGACAACGGAATACAAACAAGAACTGCCGATTCAACCATGTCAAAGAAACTTGTCCCAGCGGCAATGTGCAGCGGAAACCGAAATGAAAACATAAATCTGCCACCCATTATATTGACGGAACAGCACTCAAAAAATAAAATAAGTGCTGCACAGCCTGCCGTTATCATCGACAGTCTGGAATCCCCTAAATATACATGCCTGTTTTTCATAAATTCCTCCAGCCGTATGCGCATTGTTTTGTATTATAGCATATAATTTGTGGATTTACCAGAATTAAAGGCATATTTTAAGATTATTTAATAATTATGCTGTTCACAGCTTTCCCAGTCTAAATGTATCGAATTATCCAATCTTTTACATCAAATATTCTAAAATTTCCTTATTGCCATCATAACGTTCCTTAATCAGCAGTTCCAGAGCAAGTCGTCTTTTCTTTTTATTATCTTCATTATCTTCTATATTATTATCTTTTATATCTTCTTTTATATCCGTCATTTCATCAATCACGGAATTAATCAGCACAGACGGCAGGTTAATCAATAATTCTTTATAGCCGGCATGATACTGTCCTAGTATCTTTTCGGTTCTATCCGGCGAAAATCCGGCCAGAATCCGCTGCTCCAGGCGGATACATTGCAGATATTCATAGATAATATCAACCCCGCACAATTTATCAAGTTTCCGCAAAACCGGATAATCCAAAGTGAGGATAGCATCCTGAGGATAAAACTTCGCATCATAATAAGTAAAAAACGCCGGCATACCTTTTATGACTGTATCATATAAAGCCATATTCCCGTACCAATTAAAATCCGCTATCAGCTCATCATATATCGCTTTTGCGCGCAGAACCTTTTGAATGACCGCCTGATAGCCTTTCTCATAGGCTTCTTGGGCCGGCAGTTTTTCTGTCTTGTTACGTAATCGGCTCTCAGAAGCTCCCTGTATCTTGCCATGTGCCGCTGCTTCGGCCGACTGAGCGCCAGCTGTCCAACTGAAAGTTTTTGCAGCGGCATATTCACCGATACAAAAAATAACCGCCCCCATCAGCCGCTCTGCCATTTCATATGTTACCGACGTGCTTTCCTTGCCGGTATATTTTTCCACCAGTATTCTTACGACAGGCACCAGTTCTTCCATGGTATAGTCCAGCTTCACGGTATGTTTCATCAAATCAATCCTTTCCCTAGCTGATCAGTTCATCCCATATCGCCAAAAAAACTTCCTTATCCCAGCGTTCTTCCTCGGATAGCTTGTCATTTCCGTATTCGCCCCAGCCGCCGCTGCTCTGGTAGCTGTTATAGCCTCCCCGGATCGCCCGAGCAAACCGCTCCAGACAGGTCTCGCTCAGATAGTCCAATGACCCGAAGCAAATTCCTTCAAACTGTTCCCTCATAAAAGCCAGTAGTTCATCATCTGTCAGCTGATCCTGGGACTCATTTTTATAGAGGTGAAAGATATCCTGCAGGACTGTCAGCATGTCAACATAGTCATCCTGATTGATATACTGGGAATCACAGAACACTTCGATAATCTTGGGTAAAATACTTTCCCCGAACTCCACCCGGCGCTGCTCTTTCAGGGTACTGCGACGGCTGGCAAGCAACAGCTCGGCATCTTTTTCAGTCAGTGTTAATCCATGCTTTTGGGTTTTTTCATTATAGGAAAGAATCTTCGTCAATTCCTCCTTCTGTTCTCCGGCCACGATCAGCTCAAATAGATTCTCGTTCATGTCGCCTGCTCCTTTTTTCGTACAGCACCACCCTAAAACCATACTTATTCAGAACTCAAAGCAATACCCTGACGCAAGAGGGCTTCATCCATAGCCCCTTCGTACACTGCAACCGCATAACCTTCCGCATTAATAAATACCGTACTCGGGAAAGCCCTCACACCATACTGATTGACTGTTATCTGACCTATGTCATAATAAACAGGAAATGTAAATTCCTGGTCGGCAATATACTCCGACCCGCTGTCAAAAGTCTCGCGGTGCCCGTCTACGGCATCGATCATCATAAAATGGACTTCATTTCCCATTTCTTCATATACCTTATTAAATTCCGGCATCTCCTGTTTGCAGGGCGGACACCAGCTGGCCCAGAAATTCAATACCACCGGCTTTCCTTGAAGATCGGAAAGGCTGACGGTGTTACCCTCCGCATCTACAACCGAAAAGTCCGGTGCGAGTATCAACTCTGCTTCCGTTCCTGCCTCGGCCGCTTGCTCTTCTGACGTTTGTCCGGCAGGCTGTTGCCCTGTTTCCGGTCGTAGCCCTGTTTCCGGTTGCAGCCCCGTTTCCGGCTGTAGCTGTCCGCTCATTTCCTCAGTCACGATATCATTGTCCTGAATCCAACGGTACAGCAACGTGCCCCCACCCAGTAAAACAACGATAATCGCAGCTAACACAATCAGTTGTTTGCCATTCTGATTGCTTTTTTCGTTTTTGTTTTCATTTCGATATTCATTTTCATATTCATTTATATATTCATTTAAATCCTCACTGCTATTTTCTTTGCTACTTACATTTTGATCTTCCATTTATCCTCCTTGTCCACAAAGTATGGTTTCCTCTGCAAGTCCGTGCACAACCTAAGGAAACACTGATGCATCAGTATTTCCTTAGACGTTCCGCGGGATGCGCACGGACTTACAGTGGAAAATGGCACTTTGTGCCGTAAATCCGGCGCGGGAAACGCTGCATCAGCGTTTCCCTAATATTACTATAAGTTCAGGACAGAAATGCCAATACTCGTCCCATCAGCCCAGTCATCATACAGATACCGATCACAAGCAGGAATAATCCCGATATCCGATTTATGATCTGAAAATGCTTCTTAATCCATGCAAAAGTTCCCTTGAGCTTGCCGATAAAAACAGCACTCAGCAAAAAAGGCAGACCAAGCCCTGCCGAATAACATACTAGCATCATGATTCCCTTCACTGCAGAAGCCTGGTGGGAGGCCAGCATCAGCGCTGATCCAAGAAATGTCCCTACGCAAGGGGTCCAACCGATCGAAAATACTATGCCAAAAAATACCGCCCGCCAGAAACCAAAGCCTTCTACGCTAACCGTCGGCCGGACTGTCCTGTTTATCAATGAAAGACGGATAACTCCGAGAAAATTCAAGCCGAACATAATCACAGTCGCACCGGTCACGATATTTACCGCTGTCTGATATCGGAGCAGATAACTGCCGAGCCAGCCGGCAAATCCGCCCAGTAAAATAAAAACCAAAGAAAAGCCAGCCACAAAGCCCAGCGCATTGACCATGGTTTTTTTAATGTTTTCTCCCGAACTGTCACCCAAAAAATAAGAAATGTAAATCGGAAGCATGGGAAGCAGGCAGGGGGAAATAAAAGTAGTTATGCCTTCTAAGAAAGAAATTAAATACTGCAACGGCATTCCTCTCCTTTTTAGGGTTCTACTCCTACTATTCTGCCTTCTTCCCTGATTTCCTTTCTTTTTAGCTTATATTATAATCTGCTTATTATAATCTGACTGCTTACCTTAATCTGACTGCTTACTTTAATCTGATCTGATCATTTATAATCATGTTGATTCCAGACAGTTTATCAAGTTCCGGTTAACCTGATCCCAGTTCACCACATGGAACCAGTCTTCAATGTAATCGGCCCGTACATTATAATGCTTCAGGTAATAAGCATGTTCCCATACATCAATGTTCAGCAGTGGCCGGTATTTCTGCAGCCGCGGGGTATTTTGGTTGGGCGTGGTAATGATCGAGAGGGCTCCGACGACATCGGCAATCAGCCATGCATAACCGGAACCAAAAACCGCGAGGGCCGCCTTGGAAAATTTGTCCCTAAACTGCTCAAAGCTGCCGAAGACATCATTGATATAACCGGCCAAAAGCCCGGCAGGCCGGTTTACTTCGCGATCTGTCATATGTGAATTGCCCATGACGGAAAAATAAAACAGATGGTTATAGACTCCCCCGGCATTGTTGACAATCGGCGTCTTGATCTGCGGAGGATAATATAACGATCTGGTAAGCAGCTCCTCCAGCGACAGGTATTGTAATTCGGGAAAATCCTTCAATGTATTATTCAGATTATTAATGTATGTCTGTAGATGCCTGTCATGATGCAGGTGCATGGTTTTTTCGTCGATGTAAGGCTCTAATGCATTGTAAGCATAGGGCAGCGGAATATTTACAAATTCGTAATGTTCATTCAATTTATAAATCTCCTTTTTTTCATTATATGAAGCACTTGACAAGATAATTAAAATCTAATCAGAAATTTATATTTCTTAACAGAAACGAAAAAATTATTAAGGAACTGTATAAGGTAGTGACAAATTCCATATGCTGTGGTATATAATAAATATAGCCATTAGCACTCACCGCGGAAGAGTGCTAACAATCCTTTGCAATGAAGAGGATTGTTTATAAAAATAAAACAGAACATTGAAGGAGGTTACATTATGACAGGATTAATACCATTTAACAGAAGAAGGAATGAACTGGACAATTTAGGCGGCGGGTCTTTTTACAATATGCTGGATGACTTTTTTACCGACAGCTGGTTTCCTGGCCGGAGCCTTTCAAGCGACACTTTTAAACTGGATGTGAAGGAAAAAGGCTCCAACTACATTATTGAAGCGGAGCTTCCCGGAATCAGCAAAGAGGATATTGATCTGGATCTTGCCAAAGAAAGGCTGACGATTTCTGTTAAGAGAGAAGAAAGCAACGAGGAAGAAAAGGAGAATTACGTCCACCGGGAAAGAAGGCTGAGCTCTATGAGCCGCAGTATCCACTTAGGCGACGGTGAATTAAGCAATATTACGGCGAAGCTGGATAATGGCATTCTGACAGTTGTGGTTCCCAAGAAGGCACCGGTTGCAGAATCAACCAAAATTAATATTGATTAAGCGAAAGTGATTCACCCTTGCAGCAATAACCTTAATTAAAATCGATAAAACAATCAATATAAATCGATAGATAATACAAAGCCGGGAGGAACTTTTGCGGTTCCTGCCGGTCTTTTATTCCAAGCTATTCCAAGCATAAGTCTATTGTCAGAGCATGTATTTAACTCAACGAGGCGTTATAGGCTTCTCTGACGGCATGGGCCAGTTGGTCGGCACAGGACGTTGACCGCCCCCCGCATGTGATTCCTTTGCATTTTTGCTCCACTTCGTTTACTTTAGATCCTTCTAACAGGATGGAGATTGTCTTAAGATTGCCTTCACAGCCGCCCAGAAACTTGATGTTATGTACGGTGTCGCCCTCGATATCGAGTTGAATAAGGCCGGAACATGTTCCTTTTGTTTTGTAAGAATATTTCATGCGCGGTCTCCTCTTTGCTTTTTGCTAATTCATGTTTATACTATTTGCTATTTTACCACTTCCTATACTATTGTCAACAAGATTTATGTTTGAATATTGAATTTATCAGTTATCGTGAAATCCTCTTTCGGCAGTCTTGCTTTTACCCTTTGATGATTGTTTTCAGACGTACCTGGGCCGGCTGCCGCCATAATGGCCTCGTTACGCTCGCCAAAATAATATTTTCCGTTCCTGCTTGCGGTGCATTCCTTAATGCGTTCCAAAAACCTTTGGCCGTACTTCTCATATTTGTATTCGCCTACTCCGGACACGGCCAGCATTTCCTGACGGCTGCCGGGAAGCTTTACGCACATATCGACCAAGCTTTTATCCGAAAAAATAATGTAGGGCGGCATGGCTTCTTCTCTTGCCACGATGCTTCGCAGCTCGCGAAGCTTATCAAACAGTTCCAGGCCGGCCGATGTGAGAATGTCGGATTTCCGATATTTCTTGGCTCCGGTTTTTGGCCGTATTTCCTGATCCTGACTTTGTTTCGGAAGCTTCATGATTACCTTAAGGTCTCCCTGCAACACTTCTCTGGCAGATGGGCTTACTTTTACTAATGTATATTTGTCATTCGTCAGGTACAGGATGTTTTCCACCAGCAAGTGATTGATGATCTGCTTCACCTTGGCCTCGGACATTTCCTCTAAAGAACCGTAAGAAGGCAGTCTTGAAACACCGTATTCCCTTAGCTTGGCGGAATAATTGCCGCATGCCGTCCCGACAATCACGTTTACCCCATAGCGCTGGCGGCAGTCTACGACGCATTGGATAATCTTACGGGCATTTTCTGTCACATCCACGTCTTCAAATTCGCTCAGGCAGTTAGAACATTTTCCGCAAGACCCGCTTCCTTTCTCACCGAAATACTTGAGGATGGCTTCGCGCATGCAGCCGGTGCCGATACAGTAATAAGTCATGGCTTTCAGGCGTTCTTCATCGCGATCACGGATGTCCTCTATTTCATTTTCCAAATCCTGAAGGTTTTCTTTGTTCTCCGCCAGAAATCGGCAGATTACTACATCCTGCGGGGAATATAACAGAATACATTCGGCGGCTTCGCCGTCCCGCCCTGCCCGGCCGGCTTCCTGATAATAATTCTCAAGGCTTTGCGGCATATTATAATGAAGCACAAAGCGCACGTTGGACTTGTCGATTCCCATGCCAAAGGCATTGGTAGCGACTACCACCGGCGCATTATCATAAATAAAATCGTCCTGGTTCTTTTTCCGCTCCGCTCCGCTAAGCCCGGCATGGTACCGGGTCACCGGCAAGCCGTTTTCCAGCAGCAGATCATATAAGGCATCCACGTTTTTCCTGGTGGCACAATAGATAATTCCGCTTTCTCCTTCATGATTACTCAGATATTGGAGCAGATAGTCGTCCTTTTTCTTGGGCTTCTCCACCCCGAAGAACAGATTCTCCCGGTCAAATCCGGTCACCGAAACCTGCGGCTCGATTAACCCCAGCACACACAAGATATCCTCCCTGACCGCTACTGTCGCGGTGGCAGTAAAGGCACTGATCACGGGCCGCCGCGGGAGCAGGTTGATGAAACGGACAATCTTAAGATAACTGGGACGGAAATCCTGGCCCCACTGCGAGATACAGTGGGCTTCATCTACGGTAACCATGGCGATATCCACAGCCTGGGCAAACTGCAGAAAACTTTCGGTTTCCAGCCTTTCCGGGGCGACATAAATGATCTTGTACCGACCGGCAGCGGCATATTGAAGCGCCTTGGCAATCTGAGTCTCGGTCAGGGAACTGTTGATAAAGGCCGCGTGAACGCCTGCCTGATTCAGAGCCTGAACCTGATCTTTCATAAGCGAGATCAAGGGCGAGATCACTAAAGTAATGCCTTCCAGCATTAAAGCCGGAATCTGGTAGCAAAGCGATTTGCCGGCTCCGGTCGGCATGATTCCCAGTACGTCCCGGCCCGATAGGATACTATCGATCATATTCTCCTGACCCTGCCGGAAAGAATCATAACCAAAGTATTTTTTTAAAATTTCATACTTCATGTTTATTTTTTATGTACTCCTTATCTTATATTCTAAAAACGGACTTATTTTACAAACGACAGTGACAATAAAACATTAAAATATAACAATTATTACAAAAATTCGGCATTGGGCTTGTAGGGGAGAAATATATGTGCTAATATATTCAAGAGAAATCAAAGGGTTCATGCTGTGCCTCCAGATAGGACTGTCTTCTATCTGGCAAGGTCGGCAGTGGGGCTGCCACACAATATAGAATCACTCTGCGACACACACAAGGTTATTATAATGTAGATGTTTCACGTTTACAAGACTAATCTGTGTGTTATTGGAATATTCTGCCCTCTTAAACAGGGTAAAAGTGTGGATATACACTTTTGCCCTGTTTTGATTTCTCACGAAGAGCACCCGTGGATGACATTTCCATACTGTCGCCTGCGATGCTCCATGCCAAAACGTAACGGGGCAGATTACTATGCATTCTTTCTTTTATTCAAAATCATTTTATAAGATGATGCCGATCTTACTGACCGGCATTTTTATCGTTGTCATATATTGGGGTTCAGCTCAATCGACATCATCACAAGTGGTAATCAATGAAATCTGCAGCAGCAATTTTTCTCTTATTCAAGACGAAAACGGAAACTATTCCGATTATATAGAACTGTATAATCCAAGTCCTGACCCGGTCTCCTTAGACGGCTACTACCTGTCCGATGACGAAGACTGGCCGCAAAAGTTTGCTCTGGGCCCGGCTGTCATTCCGCCAAAGGGGTATTACGTGGTCTGGTTGGACGGAACGGATCATGCCGAAGCAGGTCAAGTCGGTTTCCGGATTGCCCGCTCAGGAGAAGAGCTTTTTCTAAGTAACGCAAACGGAGAAGAAATAATCGACACTGTTACCGTACCGACGCTGTCCTATAATACCAGCTACGGAAGGCAAAACGACGGAGGACCGCAATGGAAAAAGTTAACATCCACGGCTGGCGAATCCAATGAAAAAGCGGAAATATTAAAAACTGTAACCTTAAATGAACCGGTCTTCAGCGCTGAAAGCGGTTTTTATCAAGAAGCCTTCCAACTAACGATCACGGCGCCAGAAAATGCGATGATCTGCTACACCTTGGACGGAAGCGACCCGATGCCGGACAGCAGTCTCTATCAGAATACTTCTGATACCGGTAGCTCCGTCTGGAATCAGCATACTTTTGAAATCGGCGATGCCAGCCGGCAGGAAAATGTCTATGCGGCCAGAACGGATCTGTCGCCAACCAGAGACTATGTCCCTTCTTTTAAAGTAGATAAAGCAACAATTGTACGTGCCGTCAGCTATAACATCCAGGAAAATACTGTCAGTGAAATGGTGACGAAGGTTTATTTTGTGGGATACGGCCAGAAAGCTGAATATGAGGGACTGCCGGTTATTTCCGTCGTGTCGGATCCCGACAACTTATTTGACAGCGAAAATGGGATTTACGGAAATGGCATTAAATTGGAGCAGTATAAGTCTGACGGAGGTCTGCTGGACGAAACATTGCTACCGTCGTTTATTGACGAGAACGGAGTATCTCACTATCTCTACGAGGCCTCCAATGCTTTTAATGACGGCAGGGCATGGGAAAAAGCCGCCACCGTCACTTTCTTTGATGCAGCTCATAATTATATTTTTACGCAGGATGTCGGCATCCGGACTGCCGGTATGTCAACGCGGGGAACGCCGAAAAAATCCCTGAATATCTACGGTCGGGATATCTATGATGAAAATGTCCTGCTTCCCTATGAATTCTTTCCAGAAACACAGTATTCCTCGATAAAGCTGCGAAACGGCGGCAACCAGAATGATGCCGTAATGATCACAGACGCATTTCTGGGAACACTGGCGGAAGGACGTAGCGTATCGACTCAGCAGTCAGAGCCCTGTATTGTATTTTTAAACGGGGAATACTGGGGGATCTATAACATCCGGGAACGATATGCCGAAGAGTATCTGTATAATCACTACGGAGTAAATGAAAACAACATTTATATCATTGATTCGGGAGATGTCAGAGCCGGGGAGGACGCGGCGCAGTCAGCCTATAAAGATATGATGTCTATCTTAACTGAATGTGATTTTTCTTATGATGACGTCTATGAGATGGGCTGCAGCTTCATTGATGTCCAGAGCCTGATTGATTACTGCTGCATAAACCTCTATGTCGATAACCGGGATGTCAGCCTTGAACACAATACCGCCCTGTGGCGAACCGCAGCTGCAGATGGGACAAAGGCCGGCGACAATCGGTGGCGGTGGATGGTGTTTGACTTGGATATTTCCCTGCACAGCGACAGCAACAGCCAGCCGCTAAGCTGGATGGGGGAACACGCTTTGATGAATGATCCGGCGATCCAGAGCCTTATGGCAAGCGAGCAGTTTCGCAGGCAGTTCTGTATTACGTTCATGGATATCGCAAACACGGTATACCCCTATGATACTGTCCATGCTGAACTGATGAAATGGGAGGAAATATACACAGCCCAGATCGTAAAAAGCCACCAGCGTTTTTTTGACGGCAGCTTCACTGCTGAAGACTATCATGAATATATCGAAGACATAGATGAGTTTTTTAAACATCGTTTTATCTTTGCGATGACCAGCCTGGCGGAAACCTTCGGGCTGACCGGCAGCTTGGAAACCGTGGTTATTGAAAATAACCTTCCGGAAGCCGGAATGGTAACAGTTAATACTGCCCTTCTAGATAGTACACCCGAATGGAGCGGGAGCTATTTCACCGATTATCCGGTTACCCTGACGGCGACAGCTCAGGAAGGTTACCGGTTCGTCGGCTGGAGCGGCGATGTGTCAGGGCCGGAAACCCAGATCGAAGTGTCTGTCCCCACGGGTGGAATAACGGCAAAAGCAATATTTGAAAAGCTTTGATTTACAATACCCGACAAACAATACCCGACAAACAATACATATAAACAATGCATAAAAAGAATGTATACGGAGGAACCAAGCATGAACTACGTAGATATATTTAGAAATTCTTTTCTGGAAGGCTATGCTTCCGCAACGCTTTCAGCAGGTTCTATAGTAGCCTGCATGGTAGTGACAATATTCATTTCATCCTATATCTTCATTCTTTACCGGGTTATCAACCGAAAATCATTTTATAATAAAAGTTTTAATATCTCGCTTCCGGCGATGGCCATCATAACCGCAGCAATCATTCTGACGATCCAGTCAAGCATAATCATCTCTCTGGGCATGGTCGGCGCCCTTTCAATTGTCCGTTTTCGGACGGCGATCAAAGATCCGATGGACCTGGTCTTTTTATTCTGGTCAATCAGCATTGGGATTATCTGCGGTGCCGGATTTGCAGTTATCGCGCTGATCGCATCGGCCGTGCTGACCGGCGCCCTCTTACTGGCAGACTGGCTCCCGATCGCCAAGTCTCCCCTGATCCTGCTCATCAACTCATCCTCATATGAAAATGAAAATGAAATAACTGAAATCATAAAAAAACATTGCACCCTTCACAAAGTAAAGGCCCGTAACCTGACTAAAGATCATCTTGAAATGGCTATTGAGGTGCGAGTGAAGGGCGAAGCTGCACTGGTGACGGAACTGATGTATCTGGAAAATATTATCTCGGCATCTTTGATTGCCCATGATGGGGAAGTTACCTTTTAAATATCTTTATAGTAATCCTAGTGTTACTGTTCAGGCTCCAATGTCATTAATTCTTTGGTCTGAACTGTAACACCCATCTTCCCTAATTATCAAATTATAATTAGTTCAGCTTTACCACAACCTCTAATTTATGTATAATAAAAACTAGAGCGTGTCTGCATCTAATCTACACGCGCGAAAGACAGGACTAAATATGGATAAAGAACAGGTTTTTTACATCTTGGATCTAAAAGAAACCAAGGACGAGGACCAGATACGCTCAGCCTACCTTGATCACTTGAAACATGTGAACCCAGAGGACGACCCGGAAGGCTTCAAGCGACTTCGGGAAGCCTACGAAACAGCAATTGCTCTGGCCCGCAAGCCGGAAGAAGATTCCGAAACAGAGAAAACCGAAATTGACCTGTGGCTCGATAAAGCGGATGTAATATACCGGGACGTCCGCAAACGCATCCAGATAACGCTATGGAAAGAGCTGTTTGACGACCCGCTCTGCCAAGGCTTTGATGTTTCCCTGGAAGCAAGAGAGCGCTTTATTTTTTATCTGATGGAACACTATTATCTGCCGCAGCGGATCTGGAAAGCGATTGAGGAAGAGTTCCATATCGTGGAAGATATCGAGAACTTAAAGAAAAATATCCATGAGAATTTTTTGAATTACGCCAAATACAATATCGAAAACGATGGTTTTATTACCTACCATAACTTCCGGCATGTCGGCAGAGATGGCGAAGAAGGCCAGACCGACAGCTATATCAGAAAATATCTTGACATCAAAAAGCAGATCGATAACGGCGAATATCAGGGTGCCATACAGGAACTGAACGACCTGAAGGCCTTTGGCATATATCATCCCTATGAAGACGTCGAGCGGCTGCGCCTATTGCTGGCAGAAGGACAACTGACGGAAGCGGGTGCTTTGTGCGACACGCTGCTGAATCAATATGATGGAGATATCTACATCCTCATTCACGCGGCCAACTGCAGATGGGAACTGGAACAGCCGGAAACCGCTTTTTCTCTATGGAACAGGCTGCTGACCATGCTTCCTGATAACGTGACTGCCAAAATCGGACTTGCCAAATATTACTCACGGAACGGCGATTATAACCTAGCCAAGAAATACGTGCAGGAAATACTGGAAGCACAGCCACGGCATCCCGATGCTATCAGCATGCTGGAAGAAATAAATACATATTTGATTGAAAAATATCAGAACCAGCTGTCAGAAATCCAGGAAAGTGACGGTAAAAAACAGCATGGCTTGCTTTTCAAACTGGCCTGGTGTTATTTTCAGAACTTAAAGTATCCTGAGACTATTAACATCCTAGAAAATATTACCCCTGACCTGGAGGACGATTATGAATATCATAACCTGTTTAGCCGGGCCCTGGCCAACGACCAGCAGTTTGAACGAGCGCTGCCATATTTATTACATTGGCGTAAGCTAATCCTGGAGACCCCGGATGACGGTTCTGAAGAATCCCATAAAAGGGTAAGGCGGAAGGCACTGGCTTACTATCTGATCGGCTTCTGTCATCATGAGCTGGGCCGGCACAGTCAAGGCGCCGCTGAAATTAATCAAGCCTTGGAATACGAAATGCCGCTAGCAGACCGGCTTGCCTTCATGCTACACTTGTCCGATATCTATATCACCAGCGAAGAGTATTCCAAAGCCGTTGATGTTTCGGACGCTCTTCTGAAAGAAGACGCCGGTTATTACCCTGCCTATATTAACCGGATGAAAGCCGCTTATGAAATGGACAACGGGCAGATGGTCATCAATGATTTTCATCAGGCGACAGATATTTATGACGGCTACTTTATGCCGTACCTGCTGGCTATCAAAGTATATTGTGATCATAACCAATATAAAGATGCATGGGAAGTCATAGAAAAGGCCAGAGAAAGCAAGGTGGAATTCAATGACCAGATGCTCCTCTATGAGGTGAGGATCAAACGCAACTTGGCGCAGACTGATGAAGAATCGCAAGAAGCCCTGATACTTTGCCGGCAGCTCTATGAGCGGATCGTTGAAAATAAGACCGCCGAAACGGATCTCAAAGATATCTCGGAGCTCTACTTTGAAATGGGAATGTTATACTGTAACGAGGACAGCGAGGACGACCTTGCTCAGGCTTATATGTGGATCAGCCGAGCCCAGAAAGAGGATCCACAGCGGGAACAGTATAAGTATGTGGAAGCTAATATCCTGCGCTTACAAAAAAAATATCAGGCGGCCCTCGAAGTTTTTAAACGGTTTCCGGAAAGCTCTCAAGAAATGGCATCCCATCATTATTATCTGGGAATCTGCTATGAAGAAATGGGGGAAAAGGAACAAGCGATCAAGTGCTATGAGCAGGCCTTGGAAAGGGATGATAAATACCGTGATACAGCCGATAAACTTTCCAAGATTTACCTTCAAAAATATCAGGAAACCTATCATAAGGAAGATTATTTAGAAGCACTTGAGTATGCCTCCAAGCAGATTGAAGCAGACGACTGCGCTTATTATTTGATAGAAAGAGGCAATGCTTTTGAGGCGGGTATGCTGCTTGAAGACGCATTAGCTGATTATCGCCGAGCGATGGAATATGAGCCGGATAACCTAAGGGCATATTATTGTATGGGTCATTGCTATATGTTGATGGGCCGATTTAAGGAGGCGATTGAACAACTTACTGAGGTCGCCAGCTCACTGGAAGAAAAGTCCATCAGGGAACCCGGTCCTTATGATGACCTGGCAAGCTGCCATGAAGCCTTTGGAGATTACCCGAAAGCGATTGCATGTATCCGGAAAAATCTTGAGATGTACCCCGATTATTTTCCGTTTGAAGAAAGAATTGCCCAATGTTACTATTACTCGCAGCAATACCAGGAAGCCATTGACCTGTATCGCGACATTGCCAAGCAACACGGCGTGTCGGATCTGGAATATGGCAGCGAGATCGGGAATGCCTATTTTTACATGGGATTACGGCGGAAAGCTTCAGCTATCTATCGGAAGATGATCCTGTTTAAAGCCACTTTTGATAATATGATTAATGCCGCAAAATTTTTCCATAAAGACATGAAAAAATACAGAAGAGCCGAGCGATATTATCTAAGAGCAACAATGCTGTCATCAAGTCACTCTGAAAAAGCCGAAATTGCTCTTGCAATTGCAGAATTTTATTATGAACGGCATAATTTAAAATGGGCAAAAGAATATAGTAACCGAGCCTATAAAAACTATCTTGCTGTATACGGTTCCGAGGAAGCTTGCTTGAACTATCTGCCGAGCCGGCCGAAAAATCTTGTGCGGATTGGGAAATGCTATCTCTATATGGGAGACCGCGAAAAGGCCCTGGCATATTTTGAACAAATCGGTAAATGCTATCGTTGCGACTGGTGCCAGAGGGTACGCTGTTCGGAATTATACGAAATCCGAGCGGTCTATTACAAGTCAATTAAGGAATGGCAGAAAGCTCTTGCAGACTATCAGGCCGCCTACGATATTCCTCCCAATCAACAAGACGGCAGGCTAGTGGCAGAAATCGCTGGATTGAAACAGCTTTTAGAATCCGATAAGACATAAATACTGGGTTCAAATACTTCAAACCAACTTAAAAACAGATATTAGTTAATAACCAAATAAAAATATAAGTCAAGTTACTTTATGCGCTGTAACGGCATGACGGGAAGGTTAACAGTAAGATGATAATTGGAATTGATTTAGGGACAACGAACAGTCTGGCCGCTTATTTTACCGAAGAAGGCCCGAAGATCATCCCCAATCGGCTCGGCAGGACACTGACGCCGTCGGTAGTCAGCATGGATGAGAATGAACAGATCTATGTCGGCGAAACAGCTCTGGAAAGAATGCTTCTCTATCCGGGCAGCAGTGCCGCCGTTTTTAAGCGCCATATGGGAAGTAAAAAGGAATATCAGCTGCTGCACAAGACCTTTTCTGCTGAAGATCTCTCCGCTTTTGTGCTGCGGGCGCTCAAGGAAGATGCCGAACATTACTTGGGAGAACCCGTAACGGAAGCCATTATCAGTGTTCCCGCCTACTTTAATGAAGCCCGCCGCAAAGCCACCAAACGAGCCGGTGAACTGGCCGGTCTTAAAGTAGAGCGGATTATCAGCGAACCGACGGCGGCGGCAATTGCCTACGGGCTTTATCAGAATAAAGAACATGCCCGCTTCCTGGTATTTGACTTGGGCGGCGGTACTTTTGACGTATCGATCCTGGAGCACTATGGCTCAATCCTGGAAGTCCGGGCGGTAGCCGGCGATAATTTTCTGGGCGGGGAAGATTTCACGGCTATCATTGAAACGATGTTTTACGACAAACATCCGGATATCGACCGGATCGGAATCAGTGAAAAGGAACGGGCCCACATTCATAAACAGGCGGAACTCTGTAAGATTGCCTTTGCCGATGAAAAAATATCACACTTACAATGCCGCATCGGCGACCAGCTCGTCGAAATGGATATCAAAATATCTGATTATGAAAAAGCCTGTGAAGAGCTGCTTGAGCGGATATCCCAACCAATCAAGCGGAGCCTTTCTGATGCCCACCTGCGCCTTTCGGATATCCACAAGGTCGTTCTGGTCGGCGGCGCTACCAAAAGCTCCATTGTCCGCAAATATGTCGCAAGACAGTTCAAGATGCTGCCGGATGTCACCGTCAACCCAGAGGAGGCCGTCGCTCTTGGCACCGCCCTTCAGGGTGCCATGAAAGAACGCCATGACGCCATAAAGGAAATCATCCTGACTGATGTCTGCCCTTTCACCTTAGGTACGGAAGTCGTCCGGGAATGGGAAGGCGGCTATATGGAAAACGGCGTATTCTGCCCGATCATTGAGCGAAATACCGTGATCCCGGCCAGCCGCACGGAACGCCTATATACCGTGCATGACAATCAGCGGAAAATCCGGGTCAATATCCTGCAAGGCGAAAGCCGCTTTGCCCGTAATAATCTCTCCCTGGGCGAACTGACTGTAGATGTTCCGCCAGCCAAAGCCGGGCAGTCCGCTGTTGACATTACTTATACTTACGATATTAACTCACTTCTGGAAGTGGAAGTAAAGTCGGTTCAAAGCGGCAAGTCCATCCGCCAGGTATTCACCGGCCAGGACGTGGACATGACTCCTCAGGAAATCGAGGAACGGCTGCAGACCCTTTCCTACCTCAAAATCCATCCCCGCGACTTGGAAGAAAACAAGTTTCTCCTGCTCCGGGGCGAACGGATCTATGAAGAAAGCCTAGGCGATAAAAGAATACGTGCGGAAACCGCGCTGCGCAAACTGGATCAGGCACTTAACACTTATGACCCGGGTACCATCGAAGAAGCGAAACGGGAGTTCAAAGAATTTCTTAAAAAAATAGAAGAGGATTAAATATAAAGGCTTAAACTAAGACCAAAAAATAGAAGGCAGTTATCTCTTATATTTTTATCGATATGGGATATGCTAATTAAGCATGTATTCTATAATAAGATAACTAGGAGATATGAAAAATGCTTTCATTATGGTCAGACAATGTTGAACTGCCTCAATTTAAAAGCTTAGAGGGAGATCTGAAAGCCGACGTCCTGATTGTCGGCGGCGGTCTTGCCGGACTTCTCACGGCCTATTTCCTTCGCCAAGAAGGCATCGATTATGCCCTTGTAGAAGGCCGTTCTATCGCCTCCGGCGTTACCGCCAATACGACTGCTAAGATAACGGTACAGCACGGCCTGATCTATCACCGCCTGCTCCGCCAGTTCGGTCTGGAGCAGGCGCAGGCCTATCTCGGCTATCATTATAAAGCTTTAAAAAAGTTTCAAGAGCTTTGCCAGTCCATAGACTGTGATTTTGAAGAAAAAGACGCCTATGTATATACCCTTTCCGATCGCAGAATTATCGAAAAAGAAATAGCCGCCATTCAAAAACTAGGATTTGCCGCCGATCTTTCCGATACTTTGCCGCTTCCTTTTCCGACCTCGGGAGCCGTTCATTTTCCCGGGCAGGCACAGTTTAATCCCTTGGCCTTTATCAAATCTATTGCCCCCGGCTTAAATATCTATGAAAATACTTGGGTAAACGACATTATCGGCCATACGGCTCTTACCGAAAAGGGCAATATCAGGGCCGAAAAGATTATCCTGACCACCCATTTCCCTTTTCTGCGCGCCGGAACTTATTTTTTGAGAATGTATCAGGACCGTTCTTATGTGCTTGCCCTGGAAAACGGACAGGACGTGGGCGGAATGTATGTCGATGCGGCTGAAAAAGGTATGTCATTCCGTAACTACCGCGATAATCTGCTGATCGGCGGCGGTGATCACCGTACCGGGAAAAAAGGCGGAAACTGGACAGAACTGGAACAATTCGTGCAAAAATACTACCCTCAGCAATGGATTTCGCACCGATGGGCGACTCAGGACTGCATGACCCTTGACGGCATTCCTTATATCGGTTCCTTTTCCAAGGGAAAGCCACAGCTTTATGTAGCAACCGGATTCCAGAAATGGGGAATGACATCATCCATGGTTTCCGCCATGATCTTGACCGACATGATAATGGGACGAGAAGAAAAAAACGCTGCTATTTTCTCTCCAGCCCGCAGCCTTTGGCATCCTCAGCTGGTAATAAATGGCTGGGAAGCCGCCGTAAATCTCCTGACTCCTTCCCAGAAAAGGTGTCCGCACATGGGCTGTGCCTTAAAACGGAACACCGCCGAGCATACATGGGACTGCGCCTGCCATGGATCACGCTTCTCCCGAACCGGCGAACTGCTTGAAAGCCCGGCTAATAAGCATTTAAAGAATAAGAACTAAACCACCACCCGCTAAAGCAGGTGGGTTCACGCATAAATCAAGACCCTTTGAATTCATACTCAAAACTCGCCATATCTGACGTAAAATCAAACATTTTCTTGTCATCCCATTCAAGGCGGTAACGCACCGTGCAGCAAGCGCTTTCGTGAATCGTTCTCTCCATCCGTCCCTTTCTTGGCGCCGATAATTTAAGTCCATTCCCTTGAATCAGAGCTGCCATAAAGCGATATCGTCCTTGTTTTACCACCACAGTTTCATCCTTTATTTGAATTGCTTTGGCTCCGAGATAAGTGGCAAGCCGGTACTCATGGCCATATATATGAATCACACCGATCACGCCGATAAAATGAAATCCCATAATCGGAATATCCGCTACCGCCAGCATCAGCGATATATCCTCGTGATGGCACTGCGTCCATGCATATTCACCAGGAAAAGAATACCCGGCATCCCCTTCAATATACCCCATACCATCCTGAAAACTATATCCTTTGCCATTAATTACTAACTTTCCATTAATCAGATGTGACATACTGACAACACTATGCCGACACTGTAAAAAAGGCAGAAAGCGAAAGGGCCCCATAATATTATACCGAATCCGTTCCAATTCTGAAAAACGCAGCCTGCCTGTCGCCCGAACTTGATCGTCCTCAATGTCCAGCCGGATTCCATCAGTTGAAAAAAGACTGTTACCGGCTCTTATTTTCAGCATATTCTTCCTCGTGCGGCAAAACCTGATATTCTGCAACGGAACATAATAAGAAGCATTCTCCGTTATGATCTGTACACCCGCATCGGCAGATCCACTGCGTCCGTACCTAACCGGTATAAACGCGATGGATGATTTCTTCATACTGCATTTGAAATAATAACCTTTAAAAGACCTGATGTCCGTAACCACCTTTCAAATAAATTCTACTCCATATATCTCTTAGTATATCTACTTATTTTTCCACAATTAGTCGGTTCTATACCAGACGGCTTCATAGCACTAAAAAAACTAACCCTTTGTTTTACCAAAGGGTTAGTTCCACTTTAAGTTTATCTTATAATTACGCTATTATTCAATAACCGTAGCAACCCTGCCTGAACCGACAGTACGTCCGCCTTCACGGATCGCGAAGGTCAGACCTTGGTCCATAGCGATCGGGTGGATCAGTTCGATCGTCATCTCTACGTTATCGCCAGGCATACACATCTCGGTACCTGCGGGCAGATTACATACGCCGGTTACGTCGGTGGTACGGAAGTAGAACTGCGGTCTGTAGTTGTTGAAAAAAGGAGTATGGCGTCCGCCTTCATCCTTGGTCAGTACGTAAACCTGAGCGGTAAACTTGGTGTGGCACTTGATGGAACCGGGTTTAGCCAGAACCTGTCCTCTTTCGATGTCGTTTCTGTTAACGCCACGAAGCAGGGCACCTACGTTATCGCCGGCACGGGCTTCGTCAAGCAGCTTACGGAACATTTCGATACCGGTTACGACTACTTTTCTGGTCTCTTCTTTGATACCGACGATTTCTACTTCTTCGGAAAGTTTCAGGATACCGGCTTCTACCCTGCCGGTAGCAACAGTACCACGTCCGGTAATGGTGAAAACGTCTTCTACCGGCATCAGGAACGGCTTGTCGGTGTCACGCTGCGGATCCGGAACCCAAGCGTCAACGGCATCCATCAGGTCGATGATCTTATCGCCCCATTCGCTGCTGCTGTCTTCCAGGGCCTTCAAAGCGGAACCCTGAATAACCGGGGTGTCGTCGCCGGGGAAGTCATATTCTGACAGCAGATCCCTGATTTCCATTTCAACCAGTTCAAGCAGTTCTTCGTCATCAACGGCATCACATTTGTTCATGAAGACGACGATATAAGGAACGCCTACCTGACGGGACAAGAGGATGTGCTCTTTGGTCTGAGCCATAACACCGTCGGTTGCGGCAACTACCAGGATAGCGCCGTCCATCTGAGCGGCACCGGTGATCATGTTCTTTACATAATCGGCATGTCCGGGGCAGTCTACGTGGGCATAATGCCTGTTCTTTGATTCGTATTCAACGTGGGCGGTAGAGATGGTGATACCTCTTTCTCTCTCTTCCGGTGCTTTGTCGATTTTGTCAAATGCTACGATTTCGCCAGTTCCCAGTCTTTCATGCAGGGTCTTGGTAATAGCTGCGGTCAACGTGGTTTTACCATGATCAACATGACCAATGGTTCCAATATTACAATGGGGTTTGTTTCTTTCAAATTTAGCTTTAGCCATTTCTAAAGTCCTCCTTTAATGAAATAAATATATTATTGTTCTTTTTCATAAATTTACTCGGCTATCTTTGATTATATTAAATCTTCCCAATATTTTCAAGCCTTATTTACGGTTAGCGATAAATTAGCGGACAAACAGATCTGCTCGCTTTTTTACCGATATTTTACCGCCAATACCTTTTCCTGCACGCTCTTGGGCACTTGCTCGTATTTTTCAAAGAACATCGAGTAGTTGCCGCGTCCCTGTGTCTTCGAACGGAGGTCGGTGGCATAACCGAACATTTCTGACAGCGGTACAAAGCCTTTGACGATCTTACCGCCGCCGATATCATCCATGCCTTCGATACGGCCACGGCGGGAATTGATGTCGCCGATCACGTCGCCCATATATTCTTCCGGCATCGTGACCTCTACCTTCATAATCGGCTCAAGCAGCACCGGTTCCGCTTTTCGCATCGCTTCTTTAAAGGCCAGGGATCCGGCGATGTGGAAAGCCAGTTCCGAGGAATCGACTTCATGATAGGAGCCGTCATACACGTTCGCATAGACACCCACCACCGGAAAGCCGCCCAGAAGACCGGACTTGGTCGCTTCTTCGATGCCGTTGCCGACTGCCGGGATATACTCCCTGGGGATCGCCCCGCCGACAACGCTTGACTCGAACTTGAACAGTTCTTCGCCGTTGGCATCCATCGGACCAAACCTGACTTTACAGTGGCCGTATTGACCGCGTCCGCCGGATTGCTTGGCATATTTGCTGTCCACTTCGACTTCTTTGGTAATGGCCTCTTTATACGCAACCTGCGGCGCGCCTACATTGGCCTCTACCTTAAATTCTCTTAAAAGACGGTCAACGATGATTTCCAGATGCAGCTCACCCATGCCGGCGATAATCGTCTGCCCGGTTTCCACATTGGTATGAGCCCGGAAGGTCGGATCTTCTTCCGACAGCTTCGCCAGCGCTTCCCCCATCTTACCCTGACTTGCCTTGGTTTTGGGTTCAATGGCCAGCTCGATAACGGGCTCGGGAAACTCCATGGATTCCAGAATAACCGGGTGCTGTTCATCACAGATCGTGTCACCGGTCGTGGTCAGTTTAAAGCCTACTGCCGCCGCGATATCACCGGAATAAACCTTGTCGATCTCCTCCCGTTTGTTGGCATGCATCTGCAGGATACGTCCCACGCGTTCTTTCTTATCTTTGGTAGCATTCAGTACATAGGAACCGGAGTTGATTGATCCCGAGTAAACCCGAAAGAAAGCCAGCTTGCCGACAAAAGGATCGGTCATGATCTTAAAGGCCAGCGCCGCAAACGGCTCCTCATCGGACGAATGCCTTTCCACCGGATTGCCGTCCATGTCAAATCCCTGAATCGCCGGGATGTCGGTCGGTGCCGGCATATATTCCAGGATGGCATCCAGAAGCTTCTGGACGCCCCGGTTCCGGTATGCCGAACCGCAGCAGACCGGGATCGCCCGGCATTCGCAGGTGGCCTTACGGAGTACTGCTTTCATCTCCTCCACGGAAGGTTCCTGGTCTTCCAGGAACAGCATCATCAGGTCGTCATCCAGTTCACATATTTTTTCCACCAGTTCAGCATGGTGCAGTTCCGCCTCTTCCTTGATATCTTCGGGAATATCGGTTATCGAAATATCCTCGCCCTTGTCATCGTTGAAGATGTAGGCTTTCATTTCAAACAGGTCGATAATACCTTTAAAGCTATCCTCTTTCCCGCAAGGTATCTGGATTTTGATCGTATTTTTGCCTAATCTGGTCTTAATCTGTTCTACAGCTCCATAGAAATTCGCCCCCAAAATGTCCATCTTGTTGATAAATGCCATCCTGGGTACGTTGTAGGTGTCAGCCTGACGCCATACATTTTCTGATTGTGGTTCTACTCCACCTTTTGCACAAAACACGCCGACGGCACCGTCCAGCACCCGTAGAGATCGTTCTACTTCAACAGTAAAATCCACATGTCCGGGAGTGTCGATAATATTTATCCGATGCTCCAGCGCACCCGGTTTCGCCTTGGCATTTTCTTGCAGGGTCCAGTGACACGTCGTAGCCGCTGATGTTATGGTAATCCCTCTTTCCTGCTCCTGTTCCATCCAGTCCATGGTAGCAGTTCCTTCATGCGTATCACCAAGCTTGTAGTTAACGCCGGTATAAAACAGGATACGCTCGGAAAGAGTGGTTTTACCGGCATCTATATGGGCCATAATACCGATGTTTCTGGTCCTTTCCAGTGGATATTCTCTTCCAGCCAAAGGTTCTTCCTCCTAAAAACGATAGTTGGCAAAGGCTTTGTTTGCTTCTGCCATTTTATGCATATCTTCTTTTCTCTTCACCGAAGCTCCGGTTTTGTTCGAAGCATCCAGGATCTCATTGGCCAGCCGGTCTTTCATTGTCTTTTCGCCTCTTTTGCGGGCAAACAATGTCAGCCAGCGGAGTGCCAGAGCCTGACGTCTTTCCGCCCGGACCTCGATCGGTACCTGATAGGTGGCACCGCCGATACGTCTTGCTTTTACTTCCAGTACCGGCATGATATTATTCATGGCCTCCTCAAATACTTCGAGTGCCGGTTTGCCGGACTTCGCTTCCACAGTAGCGAATGCGCCGTATACAATCTTCTGGGCAACACCCTTCTTACCGTCTAACATAATGTTATTGATAAGCTTGGTGACCACTTTGTTATTGTATAAAGGATCCGCTAATACATCTCTTTTTGGTATATGTCCTTTACGTGGCACGTTTCTTCCCTCCTTATTATCCAGTAATAAATCATCGGTACTCACATTGTGTTCCTAACTCCATTCATGCGCCATACACATTGTGTCATACACATTGTGTATTGTACATTGCGCCGTGCACTTTGTACATTGTACATTGTGCATGGTACATTGCGCATTTCGCATATCCTGAATGTGTCCGTGCGGTATATCTGTAGTCAAAACAGAATTCCAACACTGAATTAGTTTCCACAGCATAACCGATTATTTCCCAGCTTTCGGCCGTTTCGCCCCATATTTGGAACGAGCCTGCCTTCTGCCTGCAACTCCCGCAGTATCAAGTGTACCTCTGATGATATGGTATCTCGTACCGGGCAAGTCCTTAACCCTGCCGCCTCTGATCAGGACAACGCTGTGCTCCTGAAGATTGTGGCCTTCACCGGGGATATAACTGGTTACTTCGATCCCGTTAGAAAGACGCACCCTGGCGATTTTACGCAGTGCTGAGTTAGGCTTCTTGGGAGTAGCTGTCTTAACAGCCGTGCAAACGCCTCTTTTCTGAGGGGAAGAAGTATTGATCGACTTTTTATGCAGCGAATTGATTCCCTTCTGCAGAGCCGGTGCGGTAGACTTCTTTTCCGATGTCTGACGTCCCTTTCTAACTAACTGGTTAAATGTTGGCATTCTGTTTCACCTCCTTTTTAATAAAATAGCAGTACAAAACAACACGTGCATAATAGCGCACACTAAGATAGTATACGTGCTGTTTTTTTCCTTGTCAATATGTAATTTGCTGAAATTCGAGAAAATTACTGGTTTTTTGAAAATCTATTTATGAATTCAGGAACGATTAAAATACTCTTCGAAATTTTCCAAATAATGTTTCCAAAATTCGTGAGTTTTGCAGCATGAAATA
>DBDJ01000024.1:119300-147362 GCA_002293525.1 Lachnospiraceae bacterium UBA935 | reverse complement strand
GGAATAGGTGAATGAAAAGGAAAAAGTGTTTTCAACCATGACAATTTATGCTACGATACCTGTATATGATTGTAAATAATCTTCTTTTCATTTGGTGAAAAGAAGCGGAACGCATGAAAGCGAGGCTACTAGCATTGGCGAAGTGGGTGGTGGTGACGAAGCGGGCGGACTTTGAAGGTATCGGCAGGAAATTTGCGATTTCTCCGGTGCTGGCGAGGCTGATCCGCAACCGGGATATCGTGGCGGAGGAGGATATCAGGAAGTATCTGTCGGGAACGGCAGAGGAACTGTATGATCCTTTTTTACTGAAAGACATGGACAGGGCTGTCAGTATCTTGGCAGAAAAGATTGCTTCCGGAGCGGCGATCCGGGTGATTGGGGACTATGATGCCGACGGTATCTGTGCGACCCATATTTTAATTAAGGGGATAACGTCGCTGGGAGGCAGGGCCGATACGGCGATTCCGCATCGGATGAAGGACGGCTATGGCTTGAATGATCATCTGATCGCCGATGCCGCGCAGGCCGGAATCGACACGGTTATCACGTGCGATAACGGGATTGCGGCAGCACCGCCGATACAGGCGGCCAAAGCGCTGGGGATAACGGTAATTGTCACGGATCATCATGAAGTGCCTTTTGAAGAGGGTGAGGACGGAAAACGGGTGTATGTTCTGCCGGCAGCGGATGCGGTGGTGGATCCGAAGCAGGAGGGCTGTCCTTATCCGTGCAAGCAGATCTGCGGCGGTGTCGTGGCGGTCAAGGTAGTTGAGGCTCTTTTCCGTCATATGGGGCAGGCGATTCCGGCTGTTTTACAGGAAGAAATCCGCTGTCTGGGAGCCTTTGCCACCATCTGTGATGTCATGGAGCTGCGGGATGAGAACCGGATATTAGTGAAATACGGCCTGGAGCGGATGCGGAGGTCGGCCAATCTGGGGCTACGGGCCCTGATTGAAGTGAACGGGATCCGTGAGGAGCGGCTGAGCCCTTATCATGTCGGGTTTGTTCTGGGTCCCTGTATCAATGCCACCGGGCGCCTGGATACGGCGGAACGGGCCTTGGCTTTGCTGGGAGCAACCGACTACCGGGAGGCGATGGTGCTGGCGGCGGATCTGAAGAACTTGAATGAAAGCCGCAAGGAAATGACCAGGGCCATGGTGGAAGAGGCGGTACATATGGTGGCTTCCGGCAAGCAGGAAGACCAAGGGGAGCGGGAGTATCAGAGCGATAAAGTCCTGGTACTTTATCTGCCGCATTGCCATGAAAGCCTGGCCGGAATCGTGGCCGGCCGGGTCAGGGAGCATTTCGGCAAGCCGACCTTCGTGCTGACGGACGCAGAGGAAGAGGCGAAAGGATCCGGTCGTTCCATCGAGGCTTATGACATGTATGCGGAGATGTGTAAGTGCAAGGAGCTCTTTATTAAGTTCGGAGGGCATAAGCAGGCCGCCGGCCTGTCAATCAAGAAAGAAAATATCGGGCGGCTGCGGCAGCAGCTCAATGAAAATGCGGTTCTGACGGAAGCGGATTTTGAAGAGAACATCCGCATTGACATCGCCATGCCGCTTTCGTATGTCAGTACCGAACTGATCCGGGAGCTTGACAAGCTGGCTCCTTTCGGGAACGGCAATACCAAGCCGGTTTTTGCGCAGAAACAGATACGACTGATCAGGGGAAGCGTGATGGGCAAGAACAGGAACGTCGGAAAGTACACGATTGCCGACGCGGATGGCCGGAAATTTGAGATGATTTACTTCGGGGATGTGGAAGCCTTTCATGAATTCCTGGCGGGCCGGTATTCACGGGAAGCGGTAGCCAGACTGTATGAGGGCGGGGCATTGGTGCCTATGGAGATCAGTATTGCTTATTATCCGGACATCAACAGTTATCAAGGAAAAGAAAATATTCAGATCGTGATGAGGGGTTATTGTTGAAAATGATTACTATACTTAAAAAAATGAAAAAAATCTTTACAAAGATAAAAACTTCAAGTTCGGAAGCAGTTGATACGTTAAAATATAAAACGGTTCATATGACAGTTGACAAACAACTTATTGAAGCTCAGGCCATAAATGCCGACGGGCACTCAAGGTATGCTGACGTTCAAAAAATTATCGAACCGCTTTGGTGGAGTGTCAGCATCTATGACGGTGAAGAAAAATTTGAAAATGACCTGAAGCCGTTTACAACACCGCAAAGAAACGTTTTTGCTATCCAATGGTATAGTGCAGAAGTCATTAATGGCGGCCACGACCAGTTTTATTACAACTCCACCGGTATCGTCTGGGAAGATGCGTTAAAAGGTTTTCAAGCAATCGAAGCATGGCAAAATGCTGATATCATAAAGGCGTCGGCGAAACGGATGGGCGGCAAGCCTAGCAAAGACCGCAAAAAGCGTCAAAAGAAAATGGATAAGCTTGACCCTGATTTTGAGGATTTGGATGATCTGTACTATGAGAGCGAAGAATCAATGATTCAGTTATTAGACACATACATCAGGAATCATGCCGAGGACTTTGTTTTTTCCGGAGAAGTCACTGTGCCCAAGGGGTTCATGAATTAGGTTAAACCTTATGTTATATGCGTTGACAATGGAGAGGCTCAGTAACCGTAGAATACCTGCAGCGATCCCGTACTAATCAAATAGCTCTTCCCGGGTAATATTTTTCAGCCATTTACGGCTGCGGTAATGGCGGATGACCCAGGGCCATTTGACGAATTCATCGGTGCAGAGCAGGAAATACACCCAAAGAACCGGAAGCTTGAACACAAAGGCGGCCAGGAAGCCCAGCGGGATCGCATAGCCCCACATGTCGATGGTATCGCAGATAAAGCCGAAGCGGCTGTCGCCGCCGGCGCGGAAGATCCCGACGATGAGGGAGGTGTTGACGGCCGCCCCCATGACATAGTAAGAGTTGATCAGCAGCATATATTTCAGGTAATGCAGGGACGTCTCCGACAGCGCGGCATAGCGCAGGACAAAGGGAGTGGCGGCCAGGACGATCAGGCCGCCGATAGCGCCGCTTATGACCGTCATCTTCATCAGTTTTCCGGCATCTTTCTCGGCATCCTCCAGGCGGTTGTCGCCGATTGCATTGCCCAGCAGGATCGACCCGGCACTGGACAGGCCGAAACAGAGGATGGTGCCGAAGTTACGGACCACGGAAGCAAAGGAATTGGCGGCGACAGCATCATTGCCCAGATGGCCGAAGATGGCCGAGTACATGGAAAAGGCCACGCCCCATGAAATATCGTTGCCCAGCGCCGGCAGGGATAACCGTAAAAAATCCTTGAAAAGCAGTTTGTTGCGGATAAACAGGTAAGAGAATTTCAGCTTGATGTCTTTTTGGAAGGCAGAGACAAGCAGGCAGCCGGCCAGTTCCACAGCCCGGGAGGCCGAAGTGGCGATGGCAACGCCGACGACGCCCAGCCGGGGAGCCCCGAACAGCCCGAAGATAAACACCGCGTTCAGGAAAATATTCAATAGAAAAGTCATACAGTTGAGAACCGTGCAGACCACCACTCTTCCCGTACTGCGCAGAACGGAAAGATAGATCTCGATTATACTCCAGCACAGATAACAGACACTCAGATACCGCAGATAGGCGGAGCCTAAGGTGACCAGCTCGGCTTCATTGGTAAATATCCGCATCATTCCTTCCGGTATAGTCAGGGCGCACAAGGCAAAAACAGCAGACAGGAGCAGAGAAAACCGCAAGGCGATCCCTTCCACGGCCGCGATCGCACGCAGGTCGCCTTTACCGTAATACTGAGCGCACAGCATGGTGGCACCGGTACCCAGGCCGTAATAGACCATGAAAAGGATGTTGGTGTACTGGGCGGCGAGGGAAACCGCGGAGACCGAGGACTGTCCGACATAATTAAGCATGACGATGTCGGCAGAGCCGACGGCAGCGCTTAACAGGTTTTGGATCACGATAGGGATTACCAGCTTCCTGATCTGGCGGTGGAAGGTGTTTTCATTACCTGAGCTTGGCATATACGGGTGTCTCCTGTCATTTCATCAACGGCTGTAAGCGGTGGGAATTAAACTGCGACAGTATCTATTTTTATTTGCGGCAGCAGTTCTTCTGCCAGCTCCATTGGGATGACCCCGATTTCAAAAGTAGTGGCACTGGCCGCCGATATCGCGGTCGCTTTTCTGAGCGTGAGCTCAGGAGCTTCCTGTTTCAGCCAGGACATACAGAAGGAGGCAGTCACGCTGTCGCCGCAACCGATGGTATTTTTCATTCTGACGGCCGGGGGCTTGGCATATAGGACTTCGTGAAACGCTGACGAAGCATAGATAAGCCCTTTCTTTCCCATTGATATCATCACATGGGCGATCCCCTTTGCAGTCAGTTCCTTGGCGGCATCGGCGGCATCTTCAGTGGCGGCGATCTTCCGTCCGGTCAGATACTCCAGTTCCCGGAGATTGGGCTTGATCATGAAGGGCTTTCCTTTGACAGCATTTACCAGATACTCGCCGCTGGTGTCCAGGATCACCTTCTTGTCCTGCTTCTTGGCCAGCCTGATCAAAGTCTCATAAATATCCTCGCTAAGCCCACGCGGTACGCTTCCTGATAAAACGACCAGGCGGCAGTCGGCCAGGCCCAGCTTATAATCAGCCAGAAAACGCTCTTTTTCCTGCTTCGTGATCTCCGGGCCCGGTTCCAGGACTTCAGTGATATAGCCATCTTCGGCAATTATGTTGATGCTGCTGCGGGTATCCTCATGTACACTGGTAAAAGCGCTGACGGCTTGGATCTCTTTTACATAGTTTTCGATAAAACTCCCCGTATAGCCCCCTAAAAAGCCCAGTGCCGTCACCGGGCAGCCATATTGTCTCAGGATCTTAGTCACGTTGATCCCTTTGCCGCCGGCCAGGTTGCGGACTGTTTTCATACGGTTTACCTGACCCATGATCAGGCCGGAGGCCGTATAGGTCTTGTCGATGGCCGGGTTAAGCGTAACTGTCATTATCATAAGCAGCCTCCCTATTTGCTGATTAAGTCATTCTTCCGTATCTTTCCATCAACCGGACAAGTAGTTTATTAACCAGCTTGATAACCATTCTACCATATAGGACAGTACATTTCAATTGGAGCAGCAGAAAATAGATGCCAAATTATGATATGTTTTGATATGTATATCAAAATATTATAATAAAAAGAATGGGAAAAATAATTAAAATCAACTGTTTAAATTTTGTTATAAACCGGATATTGACAGGAAGAATATAGTAAGTTATTATAATAAAAACTGGTGCCACATTAATTTATCGCTTAAGTAATTGTTATATTTCTACTTGCAGACAAGTCATATTAACCGAACATCCGGTTGGTATGTGAAAGGGGAATTGGATTATGAATCTGAGTGTTCCTGACAAGTCACTTCCAAAATCACCGTTCGTGTATCGTTTTTCCACAGAAAGACATAGATATCTTTACGACGTAAACACCAACCGCGTCTTTCGCGTCGATGATGTTTTTTATGCCATCGCAGCGGACTATGGCGTGCTGACTGCCGAGCAGATCTTTCATAAGTACGGTATGCATTTCTCCAAAGATGTTTTGCGCACAGCTATGAAAGAAATCGACCAAGCCAAGCGTGAAGGACTTTTATCCAGCCACCGGCCGGGAAAAATGGAGCCGCACGATGACCTGGAAGAAGCCCTTCAGGAGGGGGTGTGCGAACAGCTGATTCTCGGCGTCACCGAGCACTGCAACTTAAGATGCGGCTATTGTGTCTACAGTGAGCACTATACTAATTACCGCCAGCACAGCAAGTACTTTATGAGCGAGCAGACCGCTAAAGATGCTGTCGATTTCTTCCTCAAATCGAATCCCCCCAGGATGAATATAGCCTTTTATGGCGGCGAGCCCCTTGTTAATTTTCCGCTGATTGTCTCCGTGGTTGAATACGCCAAGAAAAAGGCGGACTTTGAGTGCACCTTCGGTCTGACGACTAACGGCACGTTGCTTGGAAACGAAGAAATTGCCCGCTTTTTTATCGACAACAATTTCCGGCTGGCTGTCAGCCTGGACGGCGATGCGGCAACCCATGACCGTTACCGGCGCTTTGAAAACGGCAACGGCACCCACGCGATTATCTATGAAAACCTGCGCCGGCTCCGGGCCATGGATGAAGACTATTATCAGAGCAAGGTAGTCTTCTCCGCCGTTAACGCCCCGCCGTACCGGATTTTAACGACACTGGACTATTTTTCGTCGGAAGAACTGCTCTGCGGCCACCATGTAACCCCTGCTTTTCTTTCACGCGCCGCCAACCAATTTGTCCCCTTGGCAGATCAGGACGGCCGGAGTAAGCGGGAAGGTAATCTGGATGAGCTTTCGCGCCTTTATGCCGACTGTCTCTTAAACGGCAGGGAAATCTCATCTATGCTCCATGAAATTGTCGGTAAGTATATAGAAGACATTTATGAGCGTTTTAAGGCCGATCTGGCCGATCTGCCTCTCAACGGATGCTGCCGTCCGGGTCTGCGAAGGCAATTTGTTAACAGGGAAGGACAGATTTCTATCTGCGAGAAAATGGATGGTGTCCATCCGGTCGGAAATATCTACACGGGGCTTGATGCCAAGAAGGTTCATGCGCTTATTGACAGTTACATACAGATCAGCGAAGCCTGTCTGGATTGCTGGGCCTGCCGCCTGTGTACCGCTTGTTTTGCCTCTGCACATGACGGCGCGGCTTTTTCAGAGGAAAGGAAGCGAAAAGAGTGCGATGCCGTGAGACACCGGTACAGCGAAATGCTCATCTTATATTATTCTCTTCTGGAGGAAAATCCGACGGTTTTTGATTTTCTGTCGGATCATGTTATGGTTCATTAAAAGGTTCGGCAGTTTGTCGCCTTCTGATGATATGGCAATATTGATGCAAATAATACGTATATACTAGTAGGAGGTGAAACTATGATCGAAGAAGTAAAGGCGGAAAGCATGTCAGACGAAAATGCGACGCGGGGATGTTCTTGTAAGTGCAAAGACAACTGTTCTCCGGTTGGTTCTGTGGGCGCGTCCGAGACAGAAGGCATTGATGTAGCAAACACACATGGTGTGGTCTTTTAAAGTGGTGAATATGAACTTCACGGCAAAACAGCCAAAAGCTTGATAGATAAAGCCTATGGCTGTTTTGTTCCGGTCTGGCTCATGAATCCAGTGAGGAATCAGACGGCATCCACCAACAATCCGGAAATCAGAGCAAAAGCTATAACATACAGAATATATAAAACAAACCTTTTCATGCCCAGCACGATTTTTACCGCACCAAGATTGGTGATTTTAGTCGCCGGCCCGGTCAGCATAAAGGCGGCTGCGCTCCCCATGCTCATGCCGCTCCGCAGCCACTCCTGCAGCAAAGGGATCGTTGCGCCGCCGCAGGCATAGAGCGGCACGCCGATGGTTGCCGCTAGAAATATGCCAAAATCGTTGCGGGCGCCGAACAGCCGGTCAATCAGACCGACAGGAACATAGCGGGTGAACAGGGCTGAAAGCCCAAGGCCGATCATAAACCATCCCGCTGTCGCTTTGATATTGCGGCCGATATTTTTCAATAACCGCAGCCAGATGTTCGGGTCAGTGTCACGGCTGGAAGGCTCGGCAAAACCGTCAAAGCAAAAAAACTGCTTATCCTTGTACAACAGTCTGATGAGCAGGCCTGCCGCCATGCCGCAGATAAAGCATGAGATAATCCGTACCGTCAGTGCCGTGCCGCCCAGGGCAGCGCTGTAGATGATAAGCTGCGGATTAAGAAGGATAGAACTCATCATAAATGCCGCAAGCCAGTCATCCTTAATGCCGAGCCGGGAAAACGATGCCGCAAGCGGTATAGTTCCGTACATACACAAAGGGGAAGCAATGCCGAGCGCACTTGCCGGGATTACCCCCAGAACCCCCCATTTCTTAGTCCCCATCACAGCAAACAGGCGGTGTATTCTTGCCTTTCCGAACACGGAAATAAGCGAGCCGAGAACCATGCCCAGCGCATAGTACGGCGCGATTTGCCGGAACTGTAACTCCAAGTAATACCGCAGGTATACCCATTCACGCTGTAAAATCTCTAGCATCAGCCGTCTCCCTTACTCGAGATTTCATGTCTCATTTAAATTGACCAGTTCATAGGTTTGCGAGCCAAGACCGATCGTCTCCCCGTATTCCAAGGACAGGAAACCGTTCAGTCCTTCCACACGCTGCCGGAAGCTTTCACTGCCTTCTGCTTCCCAGATCAGGTCAAGGCAGGCTTTATCAAGTGCCACCGGGTCATGGGAGGCGAGGATGCCGATGTCATGGATGTCCGGTTCTGCCGGGTTGCCGTCGCAGTCGCAGTCCACCGACAGGCGGTTCATCACGTTGATATAGACAATATTTTCACTGCCCAGTGCGTCGGATACCGAAAGCCCGGCCTCGGCCATCGCCATCTGGAAAGAGTCGGTATCCCCGTTAATGCCGCCCACGGTGCGGGTGCCGCCGCTGTGGATCCAGACCTTGCCCTTGGACGAGCCGATACCGATGGAGATGTTTTTGATCGCGCCGCCGTAGCCGGCCATGGCATGCCCTTTAAAATGTGACAGCACCAGCATCGCGTCAAATTCGTCAAACCTTGCTCCCACATAGTTGACGCCCTGAAGAATCTCCCCGCTGCTTACCGTTAGTTCCATTGAGTCTTCTTCATCCATAATGACAATAGGCGAAAAGCCATGATCCTCAGCAACTTGATAATGCATCGCGGTTTCGGAGCGGGAACCGCCATATGCCGTGTTGGATTCGACGTAGGTACCGTCGAGCGAGGTGACCAGTCCGCCGATCAGCTCCTGCCGCAGATAATTGGAATTGGGTGGTTCACCGGTCGTGACCTTTACGGCCAGGTTACCGGCAGGCGACCATTCCAAAGCGTCATAGACTGCCTGAAGTCCCTCCGCGGTGATGTCATCCGTAAAATAGACAGGGGAAGCCTCGTCGGCTGTTACCGGCCCCTCAGGCGGGGCGGAAGCATCCGTGTCTGCGGGTGTTGCCGGTGCTTCAGGAGAAACGGCTTCTTCCGGTACATTCTCCGTGTCCTGCGAAACCGGCGGTATGCTGTCGGTTTCCGGGGAGCCTTCGCCTGCAGCTGCGCAGCTTGTCAATAAGGCAAGGTAAAACAGCGAACTGAGTACTAAAAGAGATATTTTTTTCATTTTCTGCCTTCCTTTCTAGTCGATAAACTCATACGAATTTCTTTGGTCTATTTATTATATCATATTTCAGTAGCAAGCATAGGGTATTTTCGTTATTACTATTTGTCTGACGAAATATGGATTTTAGTTGGAATTTCCTTAGTACCCCTGATACAATGACTGGCTGCGCGGTCATCGTCAGATTGCCTATGTGTTGATAATTTACAGGATAATCTATATAGTAAATAATGGATAAATAACCGAACAAACGAAAACAGCGGAGACAGATTATGATTACACTCTTTACAAGACTAGGACTGGGCGCGGCATTAGCTTTGCCTTTTTACTTGATACTGCGCTGGCTATATCTGCGGCGAAAAAAGGCGAGACTTGTCATATTACACGAGATACGGTTATGTGCTTTTATTCTGTTTATGGCCGGCCTGATTCTTCTCGTCCTCTGGCCGGGGCATCCGGAGGACCGCCATATCATCAATTTAGTACCGTTCCGTACCATTCGCAGTTTTTTTACCGGCAGGATAGAGACTCCTTTTATCATTAATATTATCGCTAATATTCTGATGTTTTCACCTATAGGATTTTGCTTTCCATTATTTTGGCAGCGATTTCAGAAGTCGCAGGTCATGTTTTTAACCGGCATGCTTTTTTCAACGGCAATAGAGTCAGCCCAGCACTTTGTCGGACGCTCAGTGGATATCGACGATGTAATATTGAATACGGCAGGGGTCATGCTTGGCTATACTGTTTATCAGCTTTCGAGACATATTCAGATAAAAAATAGAATCCGGTAGGATAGGGTTTACTAGTCGACCCTCATAAGAAAGTGAAAACCTCCGGCATCCCGGAGGTTTCACTTTCTTATGAGGGGGGAGATAGTGAGTTAACAACTATCTTGTAACCACTATAACCATAAAATGTGTACAAAGTGTGAGCATTTTCTAATGAAAATCTTAAAACTTTATAATAACTTAATAGCCAGACTCGTCTCTTGGAATAAGTTAGTCAACAAGTTTTTCTTACTAAACTGGAGGGATTCTCTATTCCTTGATGGGCTCGGCATTGGCATAACTGATATTTTTTCGTTCATTGTGCCGCTCCCTTATCGCTGCTCCGGTGTAGGTTTGATTACGGACGACACAGCGGTCATTATTCATTGTTATTATGCTTCCAACTATTTAGGTATGACCTGGATGATGGAAAGTTTAAGCATGTGTATACCTTGAACGTATAATGAAGCGGCTCATAAAATAATAGCATGCAGATGTGGCACAAATAATTATGAATGATAGGAAAAGAGTGGTGGTCTGAAGGCTCGGGAACCCGACTGCCCAGCCCTCCGGTTCCCGAGCCCCCCCAGTTTATCAGAATACCAACACAGGTTTTCTTGAAAAAACTCGCCGTTCATGATATCTTAATTTAAGGAGTAAAGAAAGTTGAAAGCAAAACCAAAACCCTTTCAACTATTAATTGTGAGTCCGCCAAAGCGGATACGGGGTATAATATGTTTATCTGCAAAGACTTACTAAGCGGCTTAGACTACGAATGCATCCAAGGAAACGACGAGCGGCCCGTCACCGCGGTAGTGAACGATTCCCGCAAAGCCGGCCGTGACGACCTCTTCATCTGCATCGCCGGAGCCAACAGCGACGGCCATGATTATGCCCAGGAGGTGGCATCCAAGGGAGCCGCTGTCCTGGTGGTGGAAAAGGAAATCGCGCTCGACCACAGCGACGTTACGGTAATCAAGGTGACGGACACCCGTTATGCCATGGCCATTATCGCCGCCGCTTTTTACGGACATCCCGCAGAAGAAATGAAGATCATCGGCATCACCGGAACGAAGGGCAAGACCACCACAGCCTATCTGATCAAGTCGATCCTAGAGCAGGCCGGATACCGGGTCGGACTGATCGGTACCATCGAGATTATCATCGGCGAGGAACATATCCCGACGGCCAATACCACGCCGGAATCGCTGCTGATCCAGCAGTACTTCCGCAGCATGGCCGAAGCCGGCTGTGACATCGTGGTTATGGAAGCGGCGTCGCAGGGGTTTAAGCTGTCACGGACCGCCGGCTTTGTTTTTGACATCGGCATCTTTACCAACCTCGAGGAGGATCACATCGGTTCCAACGAGCACGCTGATTTTGCCGAGTACCTGGCTTGCAAGAGCATGCTGTTCAGACAGTGCCGGAAAGGAATCGTGAACTGTGATGATAGCCATTGGGAAGCCGTTACGGCCGGCCATTTGTGTGAGATAGAAAGTTTCGGCATATCTGAGGAAGCCGATATCCGGGCTTCCGGCTTAAGCTTATGGAACGAACGTGGCATCCTCGGCATCAAGTTCCAGGTAAGCGGCCTGACCGAGTTTGCGGCCGAAGTGGCAACGCCGGGAAGATTCAGCGTTTACAACGCCCTGGCCGCGATTGCCGTATGCCGCCATTTCGATGTGCCGGTACGCGACATCCGCCGGGCCCTGAGCGGAGCCCGGGTGCGCGGCAGGATCGAGGTGATTCCCGTATCCGAGGAGTTCACCCTGCTGATCGATTACGCCCACAATGCCATGAGCCTCGAAAGCCTGCTAAAGTCCTTAAGGGAATACCGGCCGCTGCGGCTGGTCTGTCTGTTTGGCTGCGGGGGCAACCGCTCGCGGCTGCGCCGCTTTCAGATGGGAGAAGTCAGCGGGAAACTGGCCGACCTGACCGTAATCACCTCCGACAACCCCAGGACCGAACCGCCCCAGGCCATCATCGACGACATCAAGACCGGGATCTTAAAGACCGGAGGCGACTATGTGGAGATCATCGACCGCCGGGAAGCGATCAGCTATGTCATAAAGAACGGCCGCCCCGGTGACATCATCGTCCTGGCCGGCAAAGGCCACGAAGATTATCAGGAAATCAACGGGGTAAAGCACCCGATGGATGAAAGGGTTATTATCTGGGATATCATCAAACCCTTATTATAAAAGCGTTGGCCGCCTGGCCGGCCAATCGCAGAGGTCAGTATGACAGAAAAAGAGCAATATCGGTACGCCAACATCATCATAGATATTTCCCATGAAAAAGTAGACCGGCCGTTCCAGTACAAGATACCGGCCTCCCTATTGTCCGTGCTGGAGCCGGGGATGTGCGTCAGCATTCCCTTCGGAAAGAGCAACCGGCTCTGTAACGGCGTGGTAATTGAGCTGACCGGACGGGCGGATTATCCGGCTGATAAGCTGAAAGAAATCATTGAAGTCGTTCCTGACAGCGTCATTGTATCCGCCGATGCCATCCGCCTCGCCGCATGGATGAAAAAAAACTACGGTTCCACCATGATTGCCGCCCTTAAGACCGTCCTGCCAGCGAAGCAGGCCTATCGGCCGAAGACCCGCAAGTCGGTGATCAGGCTGAAGCCGCCGGAACAGCTCAGGGAACTGCTGGCGGAAGCAGTCAGAAAAAAACAGGCGGCCAGAATCCGCATCCTGACCGAGCTTATAAATGAAGAAGTCCTTCCCTATGAACTGGTTGCCGGGAAGCTGAATATTTCTGCCGGTACACTGAAAAGTCTGGAAAACCAAGGCGTCATTGAGGTCAGAGCGGAAAGTATTTACCGCAATCCGGTCAGGCTGACAGCAGCGGAAGAAACGGGAAAGCAGCTTAGCGAAGAGCAAAGAACGATTGTAGAGGAAATCACCTGCGAGTATTCACAAGGAATCAGAGGCACTTATCTGATCCACGGGATAACCGGAAGCGGCAAAACCGAAGTCTATATCGCCCTGATCAAAAACATGGTGTCAGCAGGCCGCCAATGCATCGTCCTGATCCCGGAGATCGCCCTGACTTATCAGACCTTGTTACGTTTTTACAAGCGCTTCGGCGACCGCGTTTCGGTCATGCATTCTTCGCTTTCCCAAGGGGAAAAATATGACCAGTGCGAACGGGCCAGAAGCGGCGACATCGACATCATCATCGGCCCCCGTTCCGCGCTTTTTGTCCCTTTTCCGAAGCTGGGGATGATATTGATCGACGAAGAACATGAACCAAGCTATAAAAGCGAGTCCATGCCAAGATATCATGCCAGAGAGACGGCACAGGCGCTGGCGGCGATGAAGGGGGCGGCACTGGTGCTTGGGTCGGCGACACCTTCCCTGGAAGCTTATTACCGGGTGCAGGAAGGGCGATACAAGCTCTTTCCCCTTACCAGACGGCTTACCGGCGGGACGCTGCCGACGGTATATACGATCGACCTGCGGCAGGAACTGAAGGCAGGGAACCGTTCGGTTTTCAGCCGCAAGCTTCAGGAGCTGATAACGGCCCGGCTGGCGGCGGGAGAACAGATCATCCTTTTCCTCAACCGGAGAGGATATGCCGGATTTATTTCCTGCCGCTCCTGCGGCCATGTCGTGAAATGCCCCCATTGTGATGTCTCCTTGGCAAAGCACAAGGGCGGCCGGCTGTTATGCCATTACTGCGGTTATGAGACCCCGGAAGTGACCCGCTGCCCTGAATGCGGCTCCGGCTATATCCTGGGCTTCCGGGCCGGAACCCAGCAGATCGAGGAGAACATCGGCAAGATGTGGCCGTCCGCCAAGGTATTGAGGATGGACGGCGATACCACCAAGAAAAAAGACAGCCTGCAGCAGATCCTTACAGCCTTCGCCGAAAGGCAGGCCGACATCCTGATCGGCACCCAGATGATTGTCAAAGGACATGATTTTCCGGGCGTGACCTTGGTCGGGATACTGGCGGCGGATCTGTCGCTCAATGCCAATGACTACCGGGCCGGGGAACGTACCTTTCAATTGCTGACCCAAGCTGCCGGCCGGGCCGGGCGCGGCGACCGGCCCGGGGAAGTAGTCATCCAGACCTACCGCCCCGAGCATTACAGCATCGTCCGTGCCGCCGAACAGGATTACGGGAAATTTTACGAAGAAGAGATCATCTACCGGGAATTGGCTTCCTATCCTCCGGCTGCCCACATGTTAGCTATAGTAATCGGCGCGGCTACGGCCGAGGCAGGGAAGGGACTGGGAGAAGAGCTGACCGGAGCAATCAGGGATTCAGGGAGCCCGGTCCGGATCATCGGCCCGGCCGAGGCGGCGGTCACGAAAATAAAAGACGTCTTCCGGTTCGTACTTTATATAAAACATGCCGATTACCAAGAACTCATAAAAGTCAAGGATGTCGTAGAAGCTAAGATAAATAACCAGGAAAGCAGGAGAGAATCCGTACAGTTTGACTTTGACCCCATGGACCGTATTTGACAGTCCGCTTTCATATAGAACCGGCTTACGAAAACAACGGCGATAGCCAATAAATACAGAAAAGACAGGAACAGGAAAGGCAGGGCAAGATGGCAATCAGGAACGTAAGACAAATAGGAGACAGCATACTGGAAAAGACCAGTAAAGAAGTAAAGGAGATCACGCCCAGAATCAGGGAACTGATCGGGGATATGTTTGATACGATGTATGAAGCCGACGGGGTCGGACTGGCGGCTTGCCAGGTGGGCGTATTGAAGCGTATAATAGTCGTAGACGAAACCGGGGATATGCCGCATGTACTGATTAACCCCCGCCTCATGGAAACCAGCGGGGAACAGACCGGCAATGAAGGCTGCCTTAGCGTGCCGGGAAAACACGGCACCGTTACCCGGCCCAACTATGTCAAGGTGCTGGCTTATGACGAAGAGCTGAAGCCCTTTGAACTGGAAGGCACCGAACTGCTGGCGCGGGCTATCTGCCATGAGATGGATCATCTGGACGGCCATCTTTATGTGGAGAAAGTCGAAGGGGAACTGCGGGATAATACCGAAGATGACGAAGAGGAAGAGGATGATGCCGAATAAGCTGAAGGTTATTTATATGGGAACGCCCGAATTTTCGGTAGGCCCATTGGAAAAAATCATCCAGGCCGGTCATCAGGTCTTACTGGCGGTCACACAGCCGGACAGGCAGAAAGGCCGCGGCAAGGAAGTGAAGTTCACACCGGTAAAAGAATGTGCCCTCCGGCACGGCATCCCCGTTTTCCAGCCGCAGAAAATCAAGTCCCCGGAAGCAGTCCGGGAGTTAGCGGCTTTTCCGGCAGACATCTATGTGGTGGCGGCCTTCGGCCAGCTTTTGTCGGAAGACATCCTGCGGCTCCCGGCGTTAGGCTGTATTAACATCCATGCCTCCCTGCTGCCCCTTTACCGGGGAGCGGCACCGATCCAGAGAGCAATCATCGAGGGCGAAAAAGAAACCGGCATTACCATCATGCAGATGGACAAAGGCCTGGATACCGGCGACATCCTGCTGCAGCAGCCGGTGCCTATCGCAGCCGGGGAAACTGCCGACTCCCTTCATGACAAGCTGAGCGAGGCCGGTGCCGGGCTGGTAACAGAAGCCCTCAGCAGACTGGAATCAGGCGGCATACCGGCCCGGAAGCAGGATCATGAGCGTTCTACCTATGCCCCCATGCTGACTAAGGAAGAAGGGCAGATTTGCTGGGAACTCCCGGCCGAACAGATAGAAAGGCTGGTCCGCGGACTAAATTCCTGGCCCAGTGCGTATACTTTTTATAAGGATAAGACCCTGAAAATATGGTCAGCATCCATAGATTCCGGTCATGCATGTCACGATGATGTCCGGGCGGACGTTGCTGTCCGGTCCGAAGCCGGCCGACCTGATCCCGTTAGGCCCGGTACCATTTTAAAGGCAGAAGGCACTGGCATCGCGGTAGCAACCGGGGCAGGCATCCTTACGATCCACGAGTTACAGTTAGAAGGAAAAAAAAGAATGTCGGCAAAAGATTTTTTATTAGGCCATATTATTTTACCGGGAGAAATCCTGGGCCATGTGGCCGCTGACCCTTTGCCGTCTTCATGAGCACTTTTAAAAGGAGGAAAAACAATGTACGGATACTATTTTGACCCCACTTATATTCTGGTCATTATCGGAGCTGTCATCTGCATCGCCGCCAGCGCCTATATGAAAAGTACCTTCAACAAATACGCCAGAGTCAGAAGCAGGACCGGTATGACCGGTGCCGAGGCAGCCCAAAAGCTCCTGAGCCGGGCCGGAATCCATGACGTTGCCGTTGAGCATGTCAGCGGTAATCTTTCCGACCACTATGATCCGCGTAAAAAAACGCTCAGGCTTTCCGATTCGGTCTATGGCTCGAATTCCATTGCCGCAATCGGGGTTGCCGCCCATGAATGCGGACATGCCATGCAGCATCATAAGGGTTACGTACCGCTCAAGCTTCGTTCCGCTTTGGTACCCGCCGCCAACATCGGCTCCCGGCTGGGCTTGCCGCTGGTATTTATCGGCCTGATATTTAGCCTGGAATTCCCCATACCGGGAATCGACAGAACCTTTTCCCTGGTTGAAGTCGGCATCGTGGTCTTTGCCGTGGCGGTGCTTTTCCAGATCATCACCCTGCCGGTCGAGTTCAATGCTTCTACCCGGGCATTACGGGCGTTGGGAGATAACGGCGTGGTAGGAAGCGATGAGATCAGCGACTGCCGCCATGTCCTGATTGCTGCCGCCCTCACCTATGTGGCCGCCGCGGCCTCTTCTATATTGCAACTTTTACGGTTGATCCTGCTGTCAAATAACCGGCGCCGCCGCAATTGATTAGGAGTCGATGTGAAAGAAAATGTAAGGGAAATGGCCTTGGACATTCTGTTATCGGTAACGGAAGAAAAAGCGTTCAGCCATGTTCTTATTAAGAATGTACTAGATAAGTATAATTATTGGGATAAAAGAGACAAGGATTTTCTGAAGCGGCTTGTGGAAGGAAGCTTGGAACGCATGCTTCAGCTTGACTATGTGCTGGATCAGTTCTCCAGGACTCCGGTAGCGCAGATGAAGCCGCTGATCAAAAACCTGCTGCGTGTCAGCGTCTATCAGATCATGTTCATGGATGTACCCGACAGCGCGGCCTGCAATGAAGCAACGAAGCTAGCGGGGAAAAGAGGGTTTCGGGGTCTGCAGGGCTTTGTAAACGGGGTATTACGTAATATCGCCCGGCAGAAAGATGCGGTCGCATGGCCGGATCCTGAGCGTGAACCGCTTAAGTACTTGTCCGTTTTGTATTCCATGCCGCTTTGGCTGGTGGAAAAATGGCAGGAAGAACTGGGTAGCCGGCAGACGGCAAGCCTCTTACAAGGACTGCTGGCAATCCGCCCGGTGACCGTGCGGCTCCGCGGAGGTCTTAGCGAAGCGGACAGATTCGCTTGGCTGAACCAGCTTAACCAAGCCGGTGTCGGGGCAGCCGCCCATCCCTACCTGACCTACGCCTACGACCTGTACCACACCGCCGGCGTCGCCAACCTTCCGGGCTATGCGGAAGGCGTGTTTACCGTTCAGGATGTCAGTTCCATGCTGGTTGTTGAAGCGGCCGGGATAGGGACCGGGGATTTTCTTCTGGATGTCTGCGCGGCACCGGGGGGGAAAGCCGTCCATGGCGCAGAACGGGCGGCCAGGGCCGAGGCCAGGGACGTAACGGTTGCCAAGACTGATCTGATCCGCGGCCAGATGATCAGGATGAAGATCCATAATCTGGAAGTCACCGAGCATGATGCCCGAATCCCGGATCAGACCTTATTCGAGAAAGCCGACATCCTTTTTGCCGACCTCCCCTGTTCCGGCCTGGGCGTCATCGGCAAGAAAAGGGATATCAAATACAAAATCACGCCGGAAGGCCTGGCGGATGTCGCCGCCCTTCAGCGCGACATCTTAAGTACCGTGTGGCAGTACGTAAAACCCGGCGGCCTGCTGATCTACAGTACCTGTACCATCAGCAGCGCGGAAAACGAAGCGATGATGGCGTGGTTCACCGCCCGTTTTCCTTTTAGACGTGAGCATTTCCCGGATGAAACCAAGCCGCCGTTTACGGAAAGCCGGGACGGCATGCTTCAGCTTCTGCCCGGCATCCATCCCACCGACGGTTTTTTTATCTGCCGGCTACGAAGGAGCGAAGCGGGTTACGGAATGCAAGAGGATGAAGATGACCGACAGTAAATCAATGACATTAGCGGAACTGACCGCCGATATCACCGGCTTGGGCGAGCAGCCTTTCCGCGGCAGGCAGATCTATCAGTGGATGCATGCCAGGCTGGCAGAAGGCTTTGCCGACATGACCGACATATCCGAAAAGCTCCGCCGCGCATGTGAAGCAAGGTATCAGTTTACGTTGCTGAAACCGGTCAAAGTGCAGGAGTCGGCGGCGAAGGACACCCGGAAGTTTTTATTTGCCCTGCCGGACGGCCTTTTGATCGAAAGCGTGTGGATGAAATACCGCCATGGCAATTCGGTCTGTATCTCGTCTCAGGCCGGCTGCCGTATGGGCTGCGCTTTCTGTGCCTCCGCCATCGGCGGGCTGGAGCGGTCCCTGACGGCGGGAGAGATGCTGGAACAGGTTTATGCCGTTTCGCGGCATACGGGAGAACGTGTCGCCAACGTCGTTGTCATGGGCATGGGCGAGCCGCTGGATAATTACGGCAATCTGCTTAGGTTCATCCGGATGCTGACCGATGAAAACGGCCTCCATATCAGCCAGAGGAATATTACCGTGTCCACCTGCGGCCTGGTACCCGAGATGATCCGCTTGGCTGCCGAAGGGCTGCAGATCACGCTGGCAGTTTCCCTTCATGCGACTAATGACGAACAGCGCCGCCGCCTGATGCCGGTCGCCCGCAAGTACAGCCTGATGGAACTGATCGATGCCTGCCGCCACTATTTTGCCGCGACCGGCAGAAGGATTACCTTTGAATACAGCCTGATCCAAGGGACCAATGACAGTAAAAGCGATGCCGAAGCCCTTGCGCACCTGCTGAAAGGGCTTAACTGCCACGTCAACCTGATTCCGGTAAATCCGGTCAGAGAGCGTGATTTTGTGGAGTCGGACGAAAGAAATGTCAACGAATTTAAAAATAAACTTGAAAAATACCGAATTAATGTTACTATAAGAAGGGAAATGGGAAGAGATATTGACGGCGCTTGCGGTCAGCTCAGGCAAAGGCATCAGGAACAGATGCCAGGGCCAAGGGAGGAAAGCCTATGATCAGAGCGGTTTCTTTAACTGATATCGGGAAAAGACGAAAGCTGAATCAGGACTATGTATTCGTATCACCAGAAAGCATCGGCAGTCTCGGTAATATTTTTGTCGTCGCTGATGGCATGGGCGGGCATAACGCCGGCGATTTTGCCTCCAGATATACTGTGGAAAAGGTGATCGACGAAATCAGGAAATCAGCGGAGCCCAATCCCATCCGCATCCTGGACATGGCGATCCAGGCGGCCAATGACGACATCCGCAAGCATGCCGAAGAAGATGACGCTTTGTATGGAATGGGCACGACGATCGTTGCGGCCACTTTGAAAGACAGCCATCTGCAGGTTGCCAATGTCGGCGACAGCAGGCTTTATATTGCCAATCGGGAAGCCGGGTCGCTGCGACAGGTTACCAGAGACCATTCGCTGGTAGAAGAAATGGTCCGCATGGGGGGGATGGATAAAGAAACAGCCAGGAATCATCCGGATAAACACATCATCACCAGGGCTATCGGAGCAAAAGCTAAGGTAGACGTGGATTTTTTTAGTGAAGAAGTGAGCAAAGGCGACATGATATTGTTATGCTCGGACGGGCTCAATAATATGCTTGAAGATGAAGAGATCGGCAGCATCCTGTGTCGGGGGACAGGACTTGGGGAGAAGGCGGCAGAGCTGATACGGGCGGCCAATGATAACGGCGGAAGAGATAATATTGCCGTCATCGTCATCGATCCTTTTGCGGAAGACTGATTTTAGTGGTGCAACATATATGAAAGCGCTTAGATAGGAGCTGAGGGTTCATGATAAAAATAGGAATGATCATCGGAGATCGTTATGAGATATTAGAAAAAATCGGCACCGGTGGCATGTCGGACGTCTATAAAGCCAAATGCCACAAGCTGAACCGTTTTGTCGCCATGAAGGTACTCAAACAGGAATTCAGCGAGAATGCCAATTTTGTTTCCAAGTTCAGGATAGAAGCACAGGCCGCCGCCGGCTTAAGCCACCCCAACATCGTGAATGTCTATGATGTCGGAGAAGAAAACGGCATTTACTATATTGTCATGGAGCTGGTCGAAGGCATCACCCTGAAGAAATATATCGAAAAAAAAGCCCGGCTTTCCGTAAAAGAGGCCATCAGCATAGCCATCCAGATCTGCATGGGCATTGAGGCGGCCCATAATAATCATATTATCCACCGCGATATCAAGCCCCAGAATATCATTATTTCCAAAGAAGGAAAGGTCAAGGTGACCGATTTCGGCATTGCCAAGGCCGCGACCAGCAATACCATCACCTCCAACGTCATGGGTTCGGTGCATTACACTTCGCCGGAGCAGGCAAGGGGCGGGTTTTCCGATATCAAAAGCGACATCTATTCCCTCGGCGTCACTTTTTTTGAAATGCTGACCGGCAGGGTGCCGTTTAATGGCGAAACGACAGTGGCGATCGCCATCAAGCATATTCAGGAAGAAATGGCTTCGCCCCGGGAATTCATCGCGGAGATTCCGTTAAGCGTGGAGCAGATCGTCTTTAAATGCTGCCAGAAAAGCCCGGACCGGCGCTATCAGTCTATGGGCGAGCTGATCGAAGACCTGAAAAAATCGCTTATGAACCCTGACCAGGACTTTGTCAAGGTCGTGGATCCAAGCGAGGAAGCTTCGACCAGGCCGATTTCGGAAATCGAAGTCGCCCAGATCAAAGCCGCAAGATCTCGCAATGTCATCGAAGAACCGATCGTATTCCGCCGCCGGCCAGAACCGGAGCTCGGCTATGCCGGAGCTTCCCAGAACGAAAAAGATGACGCCGGTTACAGGTCGGATAATGGCAGCAGCCGGTCAGACAACGTAAGCGCTCGGTCAGATGGCGGCAGCAGACGGAAAGAATATGCTAACGGCCGGAATGAGTACGGCAGTACCCGGACGGAATACGGTGACAGGGAATATGAAGATGAATATTATGAATATGATGACGATGACTATCATAACGATGACGAGGATTACAATCCCAAAAAAGAGCGGCTTACCACCGTGTTGGCTGTTATCGCGGCTATCCTGATCGGCTGTGTGATTCTGGCCCTGGCCGGCCGGGCCTTGGGAATCTTCCGGTTTGACTGGTTCAGTAACGAAGCAGCACCGGAAGAGGAGACGGCAGAGGTCGAGCTGGTGGAAATGATCCGGGTGACAGGAATGGCGCTGGAAGAAGCCAAGATCGCCCTGATCGCGATCGGCCTGACCCCGGAGATTGAATATGAAGAAAGTTCGGAATACGCTGCCAACATCGTGATGCGCTCGTCGGCGCAGCAGGGCGAAATGGTCAATCCGGTCAACAACGTCATCCTGACAGTCAGCACCGTTTCCGAAGGAGTCGAGGTTCCGGAGCTGGTGGGGAAAACCGAGGAAGAAGCCGAAGCGATGCTGTTGAAGGCCGGTTTTCAGATTAACCGCACCGAAGAGTTTGATGAAATCATTCAGACCGGAAGCGTGCTGCATCAGGATCCGGCATCCGGAAGCAAGGTACCGGAAGGAACTACCGTGACGATCCGAATCAGTCTCGGGAAAGAAGATACGAAAATCAGGATGCCGGATCTGCTCGGCCAGACCGAGATGGATGCCTTGGTGATCCTGGCGGAGGCAGGCCTCTCGCCGGGGCAAGTTACCGAAACCATCCATGCCGATCCGAACCTGGTCGGCCTGGTGTGTTACCAGTCCTATTCGGTGGATTCCTTTGTAGAGAAGGGCACAAAAGTGGATCTTCAGGTCAGCACCGGAACGGAAAGCCAGCTTTATAGCTATATCGGGAGCATTGAAGGGCCGACAGCGGGAGAGGATCCCAATTACCGCTCAGAAACGATGGTGACTGTCACCCTTACGGCCAGTAACGGAACCCAGCTGTTTTCCACCGAGACAGCGTCATTTCCCATACCGGTCAGTTTCACCAATATCGCGACCCCTTCCGGAACCCTTGTCTTCCAGTATGTCAATCATATTGAAGAACAGAGCCTTACTCAGGAAGACGGCAGTGTCATTACACAGGAGGCAACTACGGAGAACAAGGAAGTCGTCAGGGAAATCACGTTTGAGCAACAGGGTTAATCAACGGTCAGCGGGATGCAGCAGAGTGAACAGTAGCAGGATTGGCAGGATGCAGCAGAGTGATTAGCAGCAGGATTGGCAAATTATGAGTGTCTTATGCAGGGAAAAATAATCAAAGGAATAGCCGGGTTTTATTATGTGTATGCGGAAGCGGCAAAAGCGGTATATGAGTGCAAGGCTAAGGGGATATTCCGCAAAGAGCAGGTCAAGCCTTTAGTGGGCGATGATGTGCTGATTGATATTGTGGATCAGGAAGAGCGCATCGGCAATATCGTGCAGATCATGCCTAGGCGGAATACCCTGATCCGGCCGGCAGTTGCCAATATCGATCAGGCAATGATTATTTTTGCGGTCGTGAAGCCGGATCCCAATTACAATCTGCTTGACCGGTTTCTGGTGATCATGGAAAAACAGCAGATCCCCTGTCTGATCTGTTTCAATAAGAAAGATATTGCCACGGCAAAAGAGCAGGAGGAGCTGCGTACCAGTTATGAAACCTGCGGGTTTGCCGTTTTGTTTATCAGTGCGGAGGAGAAAGATGGAATCGAAGCCGTCCGCTTGTTGTTAGAAGGGAAAACAACGGTTCTGGCCGGGCCCAGCGGGGTCGGGAAATCCACGCTGGTCAATTACCTGTGTCCGGAAGCCCATATGGAAGTCGGCGAAATCAGCCGTAAGATCGAGCGGGGCAAGCATACTACCAGGCATGCGGAGATATTTGCTCTGGGCAGTGATACATATATCTGTGACACGCCGGGCTTTACTTCACTGACCTTGGGGCAGATGGACAAGGAAGACCTGCGGAAGTATTACCCGGAGTTCGGGCGCTATGCCGACGAATGCAAGTTCGGGGAATGCGCTCACGTCAGCGAACCGGTGTGCGGGGTGAAAAAAGCCCTGGAGCAGGGGCTGATCAGCCGGCTACGGTATCAGAATTATGTGAAGCTGTATGAGGAGCTTAAGGGGATGAAGCGGTATTGAGAAAATAAATTGCTGGATTAAGCGGGCAATCTGACGATTCGGTATCCCGACCGGCAAGTTTAAAAACCCTCCTTACGGAGCCGGACATAAAATGTTTTCATGGACAAAGGTCAAAGAACGATAGAATTAAGCTAGTTTGTTTGGCCAGAAAAATGAAAATCATCTCTTCTGGCTGGCGGAGTGGCGGGTAACGAACCGGTAAATGGCTCTAATTTCAACGAAAACAGCTTACAGCGAAAATAATTCAAAAAATAATAATATTGAAAAAAGGAAGGAACTAAGGTATGATAAAATCTAAGCCAGCTTTTTTGCGCACGGTGCTTGGATAGAGTGACGTTCAACGTATATCGGCAGCAACCAGAAAGAGTAAACCATCTACATTTTGACAGGAAGGTAAGGGGCAAACCCTCTTGCTGCAAAAAAGGGGTTAGCGATTATGGACACAATAACACGAAAGACTATGCTTTATAAAACAGGTGTGGAATATGGGGATTACACAATGAGATTTTTTTATTAATAGAAAAAATGTTTCCAGACTGGAATTTATGGAGTATAAACGGAAGCCGACTGACGAAAAAAGGGTGCCGGGAGCTTTTTCCGGGTGGGATAATACACCCAGAAAAGGGAAACATGGTTTAGTGGTAAGAAATGCCAGTCCGGCATTGTTTGAGAAGTATATGGAGATACAGATCAGAAGGGCCAGGGAGGTCTATAAAAAGGACATGCTCTTTGTTGTGGCCTGGAATGAATGGGCGGAAGGTTCCATGCTGGAACCGGACAAAGCAAATGGGTACGGTTATCTGGAAGATGTCAGAAATGCGCTGATGAAAACAGGAGAATGGGAAACCGATCGTCACTAAAACTTGTAAAAGGAAGCTTTTATGAAAAAAAGGGATAAAGAAAAGCCATATCGGATTGCAATGATTGGTCAGAAGCGAATTCCCTCCCGCGAAGGCGGTGTGGAAGTGGTAGTCGGTCAACTGTCAGAGCGGCGGCAGCAGCCATGCCTTTGAATATATGGAAAAGATCCGGGAGATGGCCGGACGTGATGACCGGGTCATTATGACCGACTTTGAGCAAGGCCGGATACTGGAAGAATTATACGCCAATGCCTATTGTTTTGTGTTGCCCAGTGATACGGAAGGGATGGCCATCAGCCTGTTGGAAGCCATGAGTTACGGCAATTGCTGTCTGGCCAGCGATATTGCCGAAAATGTCGAGGTGACCGGTGATAAGGCAGTGTCTTTTCGCAAGAGCGATACCGAACACTTAAGAGAGCAGCTTTCGATCCTGCTGGCGGATGAGCAGACTGTCCATGATTATCAAAAAACCGCTTCCGATTACATATGCGGCCGGTACAGTTGGGAAGAGAAGACCAGACAGACTTTGGCTTTGTATGGCTTAGAGAATAAAGCATCAAGTTCTGCAGTTTCCGGTAAGACTACAGATAAAGAGGGAGTATAATATGAGTATAAAGCAGACCATCAATAAAATAAGAAAACGGCTTAAGTTTGCCTTATACTGTATGCCATATGGTGACAATGATCGTTTTGTAAAAACAGTCAGTCAGATCGGAACAGAAAATAACTTGGTAAATCTGGAACGTTATGGGGAAGTTAATCTAGCGCAGAATATATATCTAATTGATATGGAAGAGTCGGGATCGGGTTTTTTTGCCGATCAGAACAGACTCCTTGCTTTATTGTACTTTGCCGATTTTTATGATTTAGTCCCGGTTGTCCGTTATCATCCCAATTACCGATATGCGGAAAAACATCCGGTAAATAATACCGACAACCCTTTTGAGTATTATTTTATCCAGCCGGGAGGCATTACGTTAACGGAAGCCATGACATCAAAAAGAGTACTAAAGAGCCAGAAAGAAAACACGCTGCTGGCCGGCTCTTTAAATATGGATAAGAACGGTTATATGAGGTCCGAGGAATATATCAATGAATTGGGCCGGATAGCGGCCAAATATATTCGTCTTAATGATATTGTCAGAAACGATATCGAAACCAATATACGAAAATTGCTGGGAGTCGGCAAAACATTAGCCGTCCATGTCCGGGGCACCGATTTTAAAAGAAACTATAACGGCCATCCGATTACCATAGATACCGGTGAATATCTGGAGCAGGCATTGTTAATTATGAATCGGGGAAAATATGAGCAGGTTTTTCTGGCGACAGATACCTGTGAAGCTACTTGGCTGTTTCGGGAAGCCTTTGGGGATAAGTTGATCTGCTATCAGGAAGTCACCAGAAGTGATGGCACGGAAACTGTCATGAATAGCTCGTCGGAGCGGGAAAATCATCGTTATCTCTTAGGCTTGGAGGTGTTGAGGGATATGTATACATTGGCAGCCTGTTCCGGTCTGATTGCCGGTTTATCGCAAGTAAGCATAGCAGCCAGGATTCAGAAAAAGAGTTATCATGAGGAATATGAAGATCTTGTAATTTTAAATAAGGGGATTAACTATCACCGTAAAGACAATTATCCGAGTGTATAAGAGAGAACCGAGGAATGAAAATGCTGAGACAGTTAAACGCTATATTTTCTAAAAAAGAAAGAATTAAGTTGGGATTTCTTATCGTCATGATTATTTTCGGCAGTTTTTTGGAATTGATGAGTGTAACGCTTTTTATGCCTTTTATAGAAGTTCTAATGGATTCTTCACAAGTATATGAAAATTTGTACCTTAAGTTTTTTTATGATTTATTTGAATTTTCCACGATTGAATATTTCCTGGCAGCATTGGCAGGCTGTATTATTGCAATATATGTTTTTAAAAATATTTACCTGATTTTTGAGAAAAATATCATTTATCGTTTTTCCTATCAGACACAGATGAAATTATCCACCGGTCTGCTGGATTCCTATATGAAAGAACCTTATACGTTTCACTTGAATAAAAACATTGCCGTCTTGCAGAGAAGTATGCAGGAAGATGCCGATCAATTTACGAAAGCGATCATTCATGCGATGGAATTATTGGTTGAAATAACAGTATGTATTACTTTGGGATTTTATTTGTTTCATGTCAGTAAATCAATTACCGTTATTACGGTGGCTCTCTTAATTGCCTGTGTTTTGGTATTTTATAATATCTCCAAAAAGTTTGCGAAAAATTTAGGGAAGGACTGCCAGCAATATAAAGCCAAACTGTACCAGTGGATGAATCAGTCTTTGGGAGGTATCAAGGAAATAAAGATTCTAAATCGGGAAAAGTACTTTGTTGATTGTTACCGAGAATATTTTAGAAAATATGCCCATGGCCTAAAGGTAAGCAGACTGATAGGCGTCATTCCGAAATATTTTGTGGAAATGTTTAGTATGACAGGTTTATTAGCTGCTATCATCATAAAGATGCTCTTCGGACAAAAAGACGATATGGCCGATTTTATCCCGCAGTTGGCAGCATTTGCGGTAGCTGCTTTCAGGTTATTGCCATCCGTGGGAAGAATCAATGAACATACAACGAATATGCTGTACGCTGTTCCGTCAATTGAATTGATTTATCATGATCTGCAGCAAGTAATGAATCTGCCCTCCGAAAAGCAGAAGAAAGACGAACAGTGGAAGTTTACGGATAGTATCAGGATTCGGAAAGTCAAATTTCATTATCCGGACTCAGACGAACTGGTTATCGACGGTGCGGAGTTTGAAATCAAAAAAGGAACGAGCGTTGCTTTCATCGGCAGTTCCGGAGCTGGTAAGAGTACCATGGCTGATATTATCTTAGGACTGCTTTCACCCTGCTACGGCAAAGTTGAGGCCGACGGGCTGAACATTCACAAGAATCCGGGCACATGGCATAAAGAAATCGGCTATATTCCTCAGGTGATATATCTCTCCGATGATACGATCCGTAATAATGTGGCTTTTGGCATATGTGACGAGGAGATCGATGAAGATGCGGTCATTACCGCCATTAAAAAAGCCCAGCTATTTGATTTTATTGAAGATCTTCCGGATGGTTTGAATACCTTTGTGGGAGATCGTGGGGTACGCCTTTCCGGAGGACAGCGGCAAAGAATCGGAATAGCCCGGGCGCTGTATCATGACCCGGAGGTTCTGGTACTTGATGAGGCCACATCGGCACTGGACCAGGAAACGGAAGCGGCGGTTATGGAGTCAATCGAAAGCCTGCAGGGGACAAAGACCATAATCATTATTGCTCACAGATTATCAACGATTCGGAAAGTTGATTTTATTTATGAAGTTGAGAACGGTAAGCTGCACTTAAGGGAAAAGGCCCAGGTTTTTCAACTAACTATGTGACTGTGCGCTAACGCACAGACTTCACACCCTTTATTTAAGCTATCACATACTGTGTCTGCGAAAAGCATGAGAGCCGGCATGAAAAAGAAAGTTCCATTGAAAAGCTGTAATATACTGGGAACCGATATTGCGGTTACCAATATGCCGGAAGCCGTGGGTCGGTTGAGCGAGGGCTTAGAGGATTACCGCGGTGATTATATGGTGTTGCCAATGGAAGAGAAGCGGCTTTCATCGGGAGAAAACTTCGCATCGCAGACCTTGCAGAGGAGCTGTCCCTTGGAACCGTTATTTTTATAGAGGAAGGGCTTGGGTGCATCACAGCGGGGGCAGGAGCAGTCATCGGAGATGTCACATTCCGAGCGGCGCCTGACCGGGCGAATCTTCTTTTCATAGCGTTTTTCGTAGTAGGGGATAAGATCCTTGTAGTCCCAGTCCTGCCGGAAGTCAGTGCCCAGCGGGAGCTCGTCGATCTTAAGCTTCTGGTACTTCGGGGA
>DBDJ01000024.1:0-119169 GCA_002293525.1 Lachnospiraceae bacterium UBA935 | reverse complement strand
CCAGAAAAGGGAGGACATTGCTCGTTTTTTTTCGGACTCCCACAAAATCAAGGTTTATACAGGATTTTAGTATAAAAATATAGGTAGTTTTTGACACTACCCATGGTTATGATGAGGTGGGGAAAATGAGTCTCGCGGCAATTCAAAAACTAAATGCCGCAGATATTCGCTGTACAGTTCTTACTAAGGGACTGCAGCCAATTGAGTTGGTTGAGCAATCCGATCAGAATGAATACGGCATCACATTGATTACACCAAATTTAATACAGCAAAACTTATCGGAGATTCTGGAAGCGGTGTCATTTACCAATCGGATTATATTCGGTAGGACAAACTACAACAAGGAGATATCGGCATACTCAAAGCACAGGGCATTTTATAACGAGCAAGCAGATGTTGTGATCCAATTTTGTAATGAGAGAGACATTGACTACCACATCAAGAATGGCACGATGACATAATCAGGATGCCTAATGGCAGAAAAATAAAAAATGGAGATTTGACACATGAAATTAGGAATCGTAGGTTTACCTAATGTAGGGAAGAGCACTTTGTTTAATTCACTAACGAAAGCGGGGGCGGAAGCGGCGAACTATCCGTTTTGTACGATTGACCCCAATGTGGGGGTGGTGGCGGTGCCGGATGAGAGGCTGAAGCTGCTGGGCGATATGTATCAGTCGAAGAAGGTTACGCCGGCTGTGGTTGAATTCGTGGATATTGCGGGACTGGTGAAGGGGGCATCGCAGGGTGAAGGGCTGGGGAATCAGTTTCTGAGCCATATCCGGGAAGTGGATGCAATTGTCCATGTAGTGCGTTGTTTTGAAGATGATAATGTGATTCATGTGGACGGGGAAGTGAACCCGTTACGCGATATTGAGACCATTGACCTGGAGCTTATCTTTTCTGATCTGGAGATCTTGGAGCGGCGGATTGCCAAGACCGGCAAGGCGGCCCGGATGGATAAAACGCTGACGAAGGAAGCGGCTTTATTGGAGGAGCTTAAGAAGCAGCTGGAGAACGGGAAGCGGGCCGGCAGTTACGAGACGGAAGATGCCGAGGAAGAGGCGTTGCTGGCATCCTTTAATCTGCTCAGCGGGAAGCCGGTAATCTATGCGGCCAATGTTGCGGAAGACGAGCTGGCGGATGACGGGGCGGGCAATGCCGGCGTGGCGGCGGTCCGGTCGTATGCTGCCGAACAGGGCAGTGAGGTATTTGTCGTATGCGCGAAGATCGAGCAGGAGATTGCCGAGCTGGATGAGGACGAGAAAAGCATGTTTCTGGAAGAGCTGGGGCTGTCTCAGTCCGGCCTGGAGAAGCTGATTACGTCCAGCTATCATTTGCTGGGGCTGCATAGTTTTCTGACCGCCGGAGAAGATGAGACCAGAGCCTGGACGGTCAAGCTGGGAACCAAGGCACCGCAGGCGGCAGGGAAGATCCATAGTGATTTTGAACGCGGCTTTATCCGGGCGGAAGTGGTGAATTATCAGGACTTGCTGGAGCAGGGGTCGTTGGCAGCCGCGAAGGAGAAGGGGCTGGTCGGGCTGGAAGGCAAGGAGTATGTGGTGAAGGACGGAGATGTGATATTGTTCCGGTTTAATGTTTGAGGTGTTGCCATTTGATGCCAATACTGTTATTCTAATAGCAATGGTGCATGAATCATAATATATAATGTTGTTAAACAAAGAGATGTTAAGAGGTATATAGTAGATCTATATGGTGAACCAATATGGATACGGGGTAACGGCAATGAAATATGCAGAAAATATCAAGGATATCAGCAATGCTTTTAAACAAGGACCATTAGATGAAAAGGATATGGATGAATTTTATTATCCCAGCACCATGGAATTTCGCACCGGCGATAAATACAGTTCCTTGATCCGGGTTATCTATGAAGCTTGTCAGCTGCCTTCTGAAAGGAATGTCTTAGAGTATAATGGCAGTCGTTGGCATGACGTCCACCCGCTGGTGGCAGAGTTTTTAGTTGATCAGGAACTGGTATGACATGAATGGTCAAAATGTAGATTCTTATCGCAGTTTAGGATGGATATTGAATGATTCCGACGACGGTCTGTTTTTTTTGATTGCTTCAGAACGGATGCAGCGGGAGATCATAGTGCATTATGAAACATCCAATGTGGCGGTCTACGACTATAAGAAAAATCCCGGTTCCTATGCCGGCAATCATCTGGAGGAGTGGATTAACGGACAAGCCGATGCCGATGCTTATTTTATTGTTAATTTCCAGCTTGCCATACAGAACGATGAGGATATCAAAAGGTTAAATTTCAGCAGGGATATTCTTTCCAGATTAGATAAGAATATTGTTTTTTTTATGACACAAAATACGGACAATAAGCTGGCTAAAGGAGCTTATGATTTTTATTCTTATATAAAATTCCGGATTTTCTTTGAAGATGAGTTTGTTGATGCATTTGCGAGTCAGCAATATGATATAATAAATGATTTTCACATTATCAACACAGATTTGTCGGCAACAAAAAATGAAAGTATTTATGTTAACAGCAACCAAGACGATATTGATTTTAATCAGCCTAAAGAATTACTGCTTTCTATGGCGATTTCATTTGTGAACAAGTCACAGCAATATCAAAATGATTTTCAGTACAATGACGCATTATCAGTCCTGTTCAAAGCGCTGGATATCCGTAAGAAGCTGTTGGGAGCAAAACATCCGGATACAGCTGCCGTATATCATAAGATTTCACTTATATACTAACTTCTTTATAAATTCAAGGAAGCATTGGAGTATTACAGCAAAGCCTTGCTGATCAGGAGAAAAGTACTAGGGGAAGAACACCCGGATACGGCGGCGATCTATAATGACATTGCGATGGTATATTATTCTCAGGGTGAGTATGAAAAGTCCTTGGAGTATTATAGCAAAGCCTTACAGATCATGGAAAAAGTACTGGGAGAAGAACACCCAGGCACGGCAACTACCTATAATAACATAGCGATGGTGTATGACGCTCAGGACGAGTATGAAAAGTCCTTAGAGTATTATAGCAAGGCATTGCAGATCAGGGAAAAAGTACTGGGAGAAGAACACCCAAGTACGGCAGCTACCTATAATAACATAGCGAACATGCATTATTCTCAGGACGAGTATGAAAAGTCCTTGGAGTATCATAGCAAAGCCTTGCAGATCAGGGAAAAAGTACTGGGGAAAGAACATGATGAAACGGCAAGTACCTATAATAACATGGCCATAGTGTATGGAAAACAGGGCGATTATGAAAAGTCTCTGGAGTATAACTTCAAAGCCTTGCAGATCAAGGAAAAAGTACTGGGTAAAGAACACCCTAAAACGGCGAGAACTTACCATAATATAGCAATTTTGTACGAAATTCAGGGAGAACTTGACAAGTCCCTGGAGTATTATAAAAAAGCATTAACAATTTATAAATTTAGATTAGGTGAGCATCACCCCAAAACAATAAGTCTTTATAACATCATAAAGAAACTACAAGATAATAACGATTCGGAGAGAATATGAACAACAAAAAAAAACTGATCCGGTCAGCACTGACAAAATTCATTCTAGGCATCGGCATCTTAGGGCTGTTCCTTTTCCTTAGTGCCGGCGATATTCATTATTGGAACGCATGGCTGTTTCTGATAGCGTTTGCCCTATGTATTTTCTCATTTGGTGCCACCCTTTTTGCCAAAGATAAAGAACTCTTACAAAAACGGCTGAACTCCAAAGAAAAGGAAAAAGAGCAGGATGTCTATACTTTTGCGACCGGCTTATCTTTTCTGGGAGTATTTGGTGTCGGCGGGCTGGATTACCGTTTTGGCTGGTCTGTTGTGCCGGTTGGGGCTGTCGTAACCGCCTTAACAGTCATGCTGGCTGGCTTCGGTCTTTTCGTCCTGACGCTGATGCAAAACCGTTTTGCATCAAGAATCATTGAGATTCAAGACCAGCAAAGAGTAATTGACACCGGTGTATATTCTGTGGTTCGGCATCCCATGTATACTGCGGCGCTGACGATGTTTTTTGCATCCCCGATTGTCCTTGGCTCATACTATGCCATGATTCCTATGATTGTGTTCCTCATCGGTATTATATTTCGGATCAGAAATGAAGAGAAAGTTCTTCTTACAGGTCTGGATGGTTATTCGGACTATATGCAGAAAGTGAGATGTCGTATTATACCTTTTATTTGGTAATATTAATTTAATAATGAGGGACAGTAAGTTAACGCAGACAGCAAACAAAAAAGACTGTACAATGATAAAGTACAAGGTGGGGAATAATGACCAAAATAGAACTTAACTGCAATACCGCTGAAGCAGCACTGGCAGAGGCGGCAGAAACCAATCCGGGAGCCTGGATAGAGCATTGCCGCTATGTGGCCATGGCTTGCAAAAACATCGCCGCACGCTGCCGAGCCCTGTCGGCCGAAGATGCATACATCTATGGGATATTGCACGACATCGGGCGTCATGCCGGCGTGTATCAGAACCGGCATTTGATCGAAGGCTATCATTACTGCATGGAGAGAGGCTGGGAAAAAGTTGCTCAGATATGTATTTCCCACGCCTATATGAGCCAAGATATCAAAGCTATCCCCGGCGACTTTGATATGAGTGCAGCCGATTACCAGCTCATGGATCAGCTGCTCACAAATATGGTATATGATGATTATGACCGGCTTGTACAGTTATGCGACGCGCTGGCGCTGCCGTCCGGCTTCTGTCTTTTGGAAAAACGTTTCGTGGATGTGACGATCCGTTATGGCATGCATCCCTCTACGATAGACCGCTGGGTGAAAATTTATGAGATAAAGAATCACTTTGAGGAGGAAATCGGATGCTCCATTTATGATTTGCTGCCGGGGGTGATAGAGAATAGCTTCCGTTAAATGACAAGCTATATTTAGCGGGATGATCATCGAGAACCACAACATATAGCGTGATTAAGAAAAACACATTTTGCGAACATATGCAAGGTGTGTTTTTTTGAAATTAAATCTGATTTTGCTTGCAAAATGCTCAAAAATAATATAAAATCAATGTAAAAGTGGTTAAAAGTGGAGTGAAGTGGTGGGAAGTGGTTTTGATACTGCCAATTCATAAAACCGGTGGCAGGCCATTTTAACAACATAAGATAAATGTGATACAAACCATTCTATGAACGAATGCACTAATGCAATGAAACGGAGCACGAATGCACGAATGCAACGAATACCACAAAGCTGATGAACGAATACCACAAAGCTAATGAAAGACAAGATTCATACAACAAAGTACAGAGTGACCCCGGCCGGGGCTTGGTTTAATAAATGAAGGACACGGTGTGCATACATGTTTAAGGGTGAGTACAGCCATACGGTTGATATCAAAGGAAGACTCATCATCCCATCCAAATTCCGAGAAAGCCTGGGAGAAGAATTCGTGATAACGAAAGGTCTGGATGGCTGCTTATGTATGTATGAAAATACCGAGTGGCAGAAATTTGAAGAAAAGCTGAAGGGCTTGCCGATCACCAATAAAGATGCCAGAAAATTCACCCGTTTCTTCCTGGCTGGCGCCGCCGACATGGAGGCAGACAAGCAGGGCCGGATCCTGATCCCCAACGTCTTACGGGAATTTGCCGGAATCGAAAAGGACGTCGTGCTGATCGGTGTTTCCAACCGGATCGAGGTCTGGAGCAAGGAAAGGTATGAAGGCGCGGCTGAATACGATGACGTGGAAGAAATCGCGGAACACATGTCGGCATTGGGTCTAGGCATCTAATGATTAAATACAAGGAAAAATACTTCAGAAAATACAGAAAATAAAGTTAATAATAATCTAAGATTAGGATTATTTTGCGATGCAGTCGCATAGAATACGCCATATAGGAGCATAAATGGAATTTTCACATACATCGGTTTTATTGGCAGAGACAATTGAAGGACTAAAGATAAAGCCGGACGGAATCTATGTGGATGGAACCCTGGGCGGAGGCGGACATGCTTACCATATCGCTTCTCAGCTGTCGAAGCGCGGCCGCCTGATCGGAATCGACCGGGACCATGCCGCGATCTCGGCGGCAGGCAAACGCCTTCAGGAATTTGCCGGGCAAGTCACGATCCTCCATGGCAACTATGGCAACAGCCAGCACCTGCTTCAGGAACTGGGAATCGACCGCATCGACGGCATGGTGCTGGACTTGGGTGTTTCCTCTCACCAGTTGGATGATCCGGAACGGGGATTTTCCTACAAAAACGACACCAAGCTGGACATGCGGATGGATACCGGCCAGAGCTTCGGGGCCAGCGACATCATCAACCGCTATAACGAAGCCGATCTCTTCCGTATTATCAGGGACTACGGCGAAGAAAGATTTGCCAAAAACATCGCGAAACACCTCGTCAAAGCAAGAGAAAAGGCCCCCATCGAGACAACAGGCCAGTTAAACGACATAATAAGAAATGCGATCCCGGCAAAAATGCGGGCGGAAGGCGGACATCCTTCCAAGAGAACCTTCCAGGCCATCCGAATCGAATGCAACAGAGAGTTGGAAGTCCTGAAGGAATCACTGGAAGAACTGATCCTGCTTCTGAATCCTGGAGGAAGGCTCTGCATCATCACCTTCCACTCCCTGGAGGACAGGATTGTCAAAACCGTATTTCGTAAAAGTGAGAATCCCTGTACCTGCCCCCCCAGCTTTCCCCTATGCATCTGCGGTAAAGAAAGCCTCGGAAAAGCAGTGACCAACAAGCCGATTCTCCCCACCAAAGCAGAATGTGAAGACAATAAACGCTCCAAAAGCGCCAAACTCCGCATCTTCGAAAGAACCAGTATCATCGGAACGATTTGATGCAACTATAAACAAGCACTGGCCGAATGGCCATCACATTTAGGAAAGCTCTGCTTAAAAGTGCTGCTTTAAAAAAGTGCTGCTTTAAAAAAGTGCTGCTTTCAGAAAAGGAATTTATCATGGCAACTCAAGGAAGAGGACAAGCATACAGCCGCAGCCGATACGGCCAGGTACATGGCAATACCGTCAGAAAACAGCAGTCAGTACCTGTCAGACATCCGGCCAGGATCGAAGCGGTCCCGCCGCTCCGTCTTAGCAATACGACCAGAAAAAACCGGGATAAAGCCCGCTATATGAACATGGGTTATGTGTTTTTCCTGGCGCTGGCCCTGATGATATCCGGAGCCATCCTTTCGGTATACCTTGGCTTGCAGGCAGATGTTACCAACAGTATCAAAAATATTGCCAGACTGGAAAAGGAACTGTACAGCCTACAGATGGATAATGACGAAGAATACAGCCGGATTACCAACAGCATCGATTTAGAAGAAATCAAACGCATCGCCATTCAGGAACTGGGTATGGGTTATGCCCAGGAAGGACAGATTATAGATTTTACAGGCAGCAAAAACGACTATGTCAGACAGGTGACGGATCTGCCCGAATAAAAAGGGATAAGCCCGAGTTACAAAATCTTAAAGCGGAAAGGGTATTATGTGAGCAGGCAGATTGTGAAAAACAAAAGAAGTAAAACAAACCGGTTCGCCACATGGATGCAAAAAAAGCTGTTAGTGACCTTCTTTTTGGTCTTTTTAGCTTTTATCGGCCTATCCTATCAATTGATCCGGATCACTCAGGGAAGCGGCGAACAGTACAAAAAACAGGTATTGTCACAACAGCGCTATGACAGCATGGTAATACCGTACAAGCGGGGCGAGATCCTGGATTCCCGGGGCACCGTCCTTGCCGTCAGTGAAAAAGTATATAACGTAATATTGGATGCCAAGGCGCTGCTGGAGAAGGAAGAATACCTGGAACCGACTCTGGAAGCGCTGCGGGTTCAGTTCGGCTTTGATATAGCCGCCATCAGAACTTATTTGCAGGAGAATCCGTCCTCTCAGTATTACGTCCTTGCCCGACGCCTTTCCTATGAAGAAATTGCCGGCTTTGCCGACCTGCAGGCCGACGAGGAAAACAATGATAACCTCCAGGGCATCTGGTTTGAGGAAGAGTACAAAAGATATTATCCCAACGGTGCTCTTGCCAGCGACGTCATCGGCTTCACCACCAGCGACAATAACGGCCTGTACGGCCTGGAAAGATACTATAACGACGTCCTTGCCGGCGTGGCCGGGCGGGAATACGGTTATCTGAACGAAGATGCCGAGCTGGAACGGACGACGATAGCGGCGGTGGACGGAAGCAATATCGTCACCACGATCGATGCCAACATTCAAGGCATCGTGGAAAAACACCTCCTGGAATTCAACGAGGAATATCAGAACAATTACCGTCAGGGCAACGGCGCCCACAATGTCGGCTGCGTTATTATGGAGGTCAATACCGGCGAGATTCTTGCCATGGGCAGCTATCCCAATTACGACCTGAATGATATTCGGAATCCGGAAGCTTTGATCGGTATGCCGATGGTAGACATCCAAGGACGGTTCATCGACACCGAGGGAAATACCGTACCGTCGGCTTCCTATGCCACCTATATAAACGAAGAAAACCTGGCCGCCATGGACGAAACCACCTTAGCCAATCATTATAACTCGCTGTGGAAGAATTTCTGCATCAGCGATACCTATGAGCCGGGCTCCGTCGTCAAGCCTTTTACCGTCGCCACCGGCTTGGAAAGCGGCCGCATTACCGGCAATGAACAGTATGAATGCCTGGGTTATCTGGATGTCGGCGATTATAAGATCCGCTGCCACAACACCAGAGGCGACGGCGTCCTGACCGTTCAGCAGGGCGTGGAACGTTCCTGCAACGTCTGCATGATGTATGTTGCCGCGGCTATCGGCAGGGACATCTTCGTAGACTTCCAGCAGATTTTCAACTTCGGCCTGAAAACCAATATCGACCTCGAAGGCGAAGCCCGGACGGTCGGCTTAGTATACGACAAAGACAATATGCGTTCTGTCGAGCTGGCGACCTGCAGCTTCGGTCAGGGCTTCAACGTCACCATGATCCAGGTGATCACCGGTTTCTGTTCCATGATCAACGGCGGCAATTACTATGAGCCGCATGTCGTGGGAAAAATAACCAGCCCGACCGGTGCCACCATCCAGAACATCGAGCCCAGACTGCTGAAACAGACCGTTTCTCCGCAGACCTCGGCCACCATCCTGGAATATTGCAACCTCACCGTATCCGGAGCCGATGGCACCGGTAAGACCGCCCGCCCGGCAGGCTATATGATCGGCGGCAAGACCGGCACAGCGGAAACCGTGCCGCGTGACAAAGAAAACTATGTGGTATCCTTTATGGGCTATGCCCCGGCAGACGATCCCCAGATTGCAATCTACGTGGTCGTAGACCGGCCCAATGCCAAGTATCAGGACGACGCCAAATTTGCCACCCTCATCGTCCGCGGCATCCTGACGGAAGTCCTACCTTACCTCAAGATCTATATGACCGAAGAACTTACCGACGAAGAAAGAGCGGAACTGGAAGCCCTGCAGCTGGAAATCCTGACTCCGGTGATTCCGGAAGGCGAAGAACAGGAAGATGCGGCAACAGACCCGAACAGCCCCGGCAGCTCGGATAACCCTGAAAACTCCGGCAATCCGGCTGATCCCAATGATACCGGCGATATCGCCGCAGAAAACGGCGGCCCGTCAGACCCGAATACGGCAGATCCTGATGAAATATGGAAAACTTTCCCCATCGATCCGGAAAGCGGTTATGCTATCGATCCTGACACCGGTGAAAAAGTAGACCCCGATACCGGCGCCGTAATCGGCTCAGGCTTTGAAATGGAAGGCGGCAGCGTTCTTCCACCGGTCGGTGCCGCTGACACTGACATCCCCTACTGAGGGCTATGATGTAACTATTGTTTACCGATTAACGCTTGCCGCTAAGACAGCGGCCGCAATCTTTCCTGCTGAGGAAGCCATGATGTAATTATTGAAACCGCTGATCAGAAACACAAGATATGTGAATAACCTCATTGAAAAGGTAATAGATTGTAGTAACACCTTTTTTATGAGGTTTTCATGTTTAAAAGCTTTACATTTTCAAGTAGTCCATTAAAAAGCAAATCGTTAAAAAACAAAACTTATAACCGTAAAAAGGTTGTAACTGTCTTCTTCATATGCTTCATGGCTTTCCTCGTCCTGTCGGGAAGGCTGGTCTATCTGATGGTCTTCCGTTCTGATTATTATTCCGAGCAGGCCAGGCAGTTGCATGAACGGGAAAGAAGCATCAAGGCAGCAAGAGGCAGGATCATTGACGCAAACGGGACTGTCATCGCCGACAACAGGACCGTATGTACGATTTCCGTCATTTACAACCAGGTTACCGACAGAGAAGAAGTAATCAGTATCCTGTGCGACGAACTGAGCCTCACGGAAGAATTCGTCAGGAAAAGGGTGGAAAAATACTCCGCCATCGAGCGGATCAGGAGTAACGTCGATAAAGAAACCGGAGACCGTATCAGGGACTATAACCTTGACGGCGTGAAAGTGGATGAAGATTATAAACGCTACTATCCATACGGTGAGCTGGCTTCCAAAGTACTGGGTTTTACCGGCGGGGACAATCAGGGGATCATCGGGCTTGAGGTAATCTATGAAGAATACCTGAAGGGAAAAGAAGGCACGATCCTGACCGTGACCGATGCCAAAGGCGTGGAACTCGATGCCGAAGGCGAAGACCGTATCGATCCGGTCAGCGGGAACGACCTCTTCATCAGCATGGATATGAATATCCAGAGTTATGCGACCCAGCTGGCGGCCCAGGTCATGGAAACTAAGCAGGCGGAAAGCGTGTCCATCCTGGTTATGAATCCCCAGAACGGAGAAATCCTGGCCTTGGTCGACGTCCCCGAATTTGACCTTAACGACCCTTTTGCCCTGCCGGCGGACGTCGATGCCGACACGATGCCACAGAAGGAAGTCCAGGATATGCTGAACAATATCTGGCGTAACAGCTGCATCAATGATACATACGAACCCGGTTCGGCCTTTAAGATCTTCACGGCCGCCGCCGGCCTGGAAGCGGGCGTCGTGTCTGTCCACGACGGCTTCAGCTGTCCCGGCTATGTCATGGTGGAAGACCGGCGGATCCGCTGTCACAAGACCATCGGCCACGGCCATCAGGATTTTACCCAGGCGGTCATGAACAGCTGCAACCCCGTGTTTGTTACCGTAGGCCTGCGCCTTGGCGTAGACAATTTTTATAATTATTATCAGCAGTTCGGCATCCTTGACAAGACCGGCATCGACCTTCCGGGGGAGGCTGGGACCATCATGCATAAGAAGGAAAATATGAAGGCAGTGGAACTGGCGACGGCCGCTTTCGGGCAGTCCTTTCAGATCACGCCGGTTCAGATGGCGGCGACAGCTTCCGCCGTCGTCAACGGCGGCAACCGGGTCACCCCGCATTTTGCTGTCCGCTCGGTCAGCCGTAGCGGCGAAGCGGCCCAAAGCTTTTCTTTTCCCGTGTCCGAAAACATTCTTTCGGCGGAGACTTCTGAAACCATGCGCATGATCCTGGAACAGGTAGTGGAGAACGGCACCGGCCGGAACGGCTATGTCGAAGGCCAGCGGATCGGCGGGAAGACGGCAACCAGCGAGACCTTGCCCAGGGGCCGCGGCCGTTACATAGCATCTTATATCGGCTTTGCGCCGGCCGACGATCCGCAGGTCCTGGCGCTGGCCATAGTCAATCACCCCCAGGGGGTTTATTACGGCGGGCAGGTGGCTGCGCCGGTAATAAGGCAGCTTTTTGAAAATATCCTTCCTTATTTGGAAAAAATAGATTATAATGTAAAATGATAATAAATACTCAGAAGCACCAGCTTTTTCACTGATGTCAGTGCCGCTTTACGGCATCATGACAGGAAGGTTTAACAGAAATGAATATAGATCCGTTGATTATAATGCCTGTTATTATTTCATTTATTATCAGTGTCCTGCTTGGGCCGCTGATCATTCCTTTTCTACGCCGCCTGAAGGTCGGCCAGACCGTCAGGGATGACGGCCCCAAGAGCCATCTGAAAAAAGCCGGGACGCCGACCATGGGCGGCATCCTGATCCTGATCAGTATGGTGGCGACGTCTTTGATTTATGTCAAGGATTATCCCAGACTGATCCCGGTTCTGTTTTCGACCCTGGGGTTTGGGCTGATCGGCTTTTTGGACGACTATATTAAAGTGGTGCTGAAGCGCTCCATGGGCCTTAAGGCCTGGCAGAAGATGCTGGGGCAGCTGCTGGTGACCGGGATACTGGCGTATTACCTGATTGGGGAGATGGATATCCCGGTGGCGATGAAGATCCCTTTTTTACCCGGTCAGTACATTGATTTTGGTTTTCTGAATGTGCCGATCATGTTTTTTGTCGTGATCGCCACTGTGAACGGTGCCAATTTTACTGACGGGCTGGACGGTCTGGCCAGCAGTGTGACGATTTTGGTAGCGACCTTTTTTACCGTGATTTCGTTCGGGATGGAAGCGGGTATTTCGCCGATTACTTGTGCGGCCGTGGGTGCCTTGCTGGGTTTTTTATTGTTTAACGTCCATCCGGCCAGTGTTTTTATGGGAGATACCGGGTCGCTGGCTTTGGGCGGATTCGTTGCCGCCAGTGCCTATTTGACGCAGATGCAGCTGTTTATCCCGATTATCGGCCTGGTGTATGTGGCCGAGGTGCTGTCGGTCATTTTACAGGTTTCCTACTTCAAGATGAGCGGCGGGAAGCGGATCTTTAAGATGGCGCCGATCCACCATCATTTTGAGCTTTGCGGATGGAAGGAAACGAAAGTGGTAGCGGTATTTTCTGTTATCACGGCGATCATGTGCCTGGTTGCCTTGGCAGGAGTCTGAAGTAACAATTAAACAAGTCCCTGATTTTATGTCCGTATAGCGGGCAAATGGGAGCAAGCGTGAAAGACGAGAAGGATTTCTAAGGCGCCAAAGGACGTCGCCTAAGAAATGCTAAGTCTCGTCTCGAAGAATGGCAAAGCCATTCTTCTGAATGTTTTCCGGATTGTTTGTGCCGCATAGCGGCATGTTTGCAAGTGTGAATAAACACCTTCAACTATGATTTGAGTCCGCTGAAGCGGACATGGGATATAAATTATGATAATAAGCCGGAAGGGCAGTCGGGAATGAGTATTACGTTAAAAGGAAAAGAAGTTTTGGTAATCGGCAGCGGCAAAAGCGGTGTCGCCGCAGTAAAGCTTTTGGAACGGATCGGTGCTTTGCCCGTTCTATATGATGACAACTATAATTTATCGGAGCAAAAGATCAGGGAACGTTTACCGGACGGAGTAAAGTGCCGGATTATTTTGGGAGAATTGGCGGATGACATCCTGAAGACGGCGGCTCTTGCCGTTGTCAGCCCGGGGGTTAAGCCGGAAGCGTCAGCCATGATGCGGATCAGGGAACGCCAGATACCGGTCTGGGGCGAGATAGAACTGGGTTATCGTTTAGGAAGGGGCCGCATCGCCGCGATTACGGGAACGAACGGCAAGACGACGACGACCGCTTTAGTAGGCGAGATCATGAAGGGGTATTTTGCTTCCGTCTATGTGGTCGGCAATATTGGGAATCCTTATACCGACATCGTATCGGAAACTCTTGATGACAGCGTGATCGTCGCCGAGATCAGCAGCTTTCAGCTAGAGACCGTGACTGAGTTTACGCCTGCGGTGTCGGCTATCCTCAATATTACGCCAGACCATCTGGACCGCCATGGGACGATGGCGTGCTATGTTAAGCTGAAAGAAAAGATTGCGGCGAACCAAGGACCGGACAGTGTCTGTGTGCTGAACTATGAAAATGACTATACCCGGGACTTCGGAGCGCGCTGCCCAGCCGGGACAGTATATTTTTCTGCGCTAAGGGAACTGGAACATGGCTATTTCCTGTCCGGCGAGGAGATCTGCTACCGGGCGGGCGGCAAGACGGAAAAGCTGCTGAACATTCATGAGATGAAGCTGAAAGGGCTCTGTAACGTGGAAAATGTCATGGCCGCGATCGCCGTCAGTACCGCCATGGGGGTACCGATGGAATCCATCCTGGCTACGGTCAGGAGCTTTAAAGCCGTGGAACACCGGATTGAATACGTCGCGGAAAAGAACGGGGTGGATTATTACAATGATTCCAAAGGCACCAATCCTGATGCGGCTGTTCAGGGCATCAAGGCCATGACCAGGCCGACGGTGCTGCTGGCGGGAGGCTATGACAAGGGGAGCGATTACAATGAATGGATGGAAGCCTGTGCCGGAAAAGTAAAGGCTCTGATCCTGATCGGAGATACCCGCTTACAGATCGCCGCCTGTGCTTTTGCTCATGGCATCGACAACGTCCTGCTGGCTGAGTCATTCCCGGAAGCGCTGGAAAAATGCCGTGAACAAGCCGAGCCGGGAGATGCCGTGCTGCTTTCGCCAGCTTGCGCCAGCTTTGGCATGTTTCCGAATTTTGAGGTTCGCGGCAACTGTTTTAAAGAATATGTTTTGTCACTGGCAGACCAACTTCCTACTGCCTAGCAGTCAGAAGCGGTACTGTTTTAAATCAGGATAGGAGAATATGCTTTGGCCAGAAAAAAAGAGGAAACCTTTTTTGATTATACCCTGCTGTTCATCACATTATTTCTGCTGGCTTTTGGACTGATCATGATTTACTCGGTCAGTTCCTACGAAGCCAGCCTTCAATATGGCGATGCCGCTTATTTTCTGAGAAGCCAGGTTTTTGCCACTATTATCGGATTAGCGGCAATGATTTTTGTGGCCAATGTACCCTATCATTTCTGGGAGCGGTTTGCCGTACTTGGGTTTATCGTTTCTATTGTACTGATTTTGCTGATCATCCCGTTCGGCGTAGAGCGAGGCGGTGCCAAACGCTGGCTGTATATCGGCAATACTTCCCTGCAGCCGGCCGAAGTGGCGAAGCTGGCGATGATCCTGTTCCTGGCCAGTATGATCTGCAAGATGGGAAAAGGAATCCGCAGCGGCAAAGGCTTCCTGACGGTTCTGGCGGTTCCGGTTCCGATCTGCCTGATGGTATGGCAGATTACGGAAAATATGAGCTCGGCAATCATTATTCTCGGCATTGCCGTCCTGATGCTTTTTGTTTCCAGCCCTGAGTATAAGCGCTTTATCCTGCTTGGTCTGGGAGGGGTTGCGGTAGCGGTGACGGCGGTCTTTGTGATCGTGAACGTGGCCGACTCGGATGCCGTCGGCTTCCGGGGCGGGCGGATCCTGGCCTGGCTGGATCCCGAGGCCTATGCGTCAAGTACCGGCTTTCAGACCCTGCAGGGTCTGTATGCGATCGGCTCCGGAGGCATTTTGGGCAAGGGTCTCGGTCAGAGCATGCAGAAACTGGGGTTTTTGCCGGAAGCGCAAAATGACATGATATTTTCCATTATCTGTGAGGAACTGGGTCTGTTCGGGGCCTTGGCAACGATCATGATGTTCCTGCTCCTGATCTGGCGGTTCATGATCATTGCCAACAACTCTGCGGATCTCTTCGGAGCCCTGCTGGTGGTCGGGGTCATGAGCCATATCGCCATCCAGGTGATCTTAAACATCGCCGTGGTTACCAATACCATCCCCAATACCGGTATTTCGCTGCCTTTTATCAGTTCCGGCGGCTCTTCGGTCATGTTTCTGCTGATCGAGATCGGCCTGGTCCTCAGCGTGGCCAAGGGAATCCGTTTAAAGAACCTGTAAAGACAAGATACACATTGAAAAATCTCTCCATATAGATAGAATAGGTCGTTTATTGAATTTTAACCGTAAAGGTAGGTGTAAATTTGAACGCTATTCATGTAAGGGGCGGTAATCCTCTTTTTGGAGAGACAAAGATACAGGGTTCTAAAAATGCTGTTTTGCCGGTAATGGCGGCAGCTTTATTGATTGAAGGCACCAGTGTGATCGAAAACTGTCCCCGAATAACCGATGTTTTTCATATGCAGCAGCTGCTGGAGGAAATCGGCTGCAAGATCCATTGGCGTGACCGTTCGCTCTATATCGATGCGGCGAATGTAACGGAAAATGCCATGCGCGGGGAACTGGTGACCGGGATGCGGTCATCCATCATGCTGCTTGGGGCGATGTTAGGACGGTTCGGAAAAGCCGCCATGAATCATCCTGGTGGCTGTGTCATCGGAGAACGCCCCATTGACATCCATTTGGAAGCTTTAAAACAGATGGGCGTCGTGATCTGTGAAGAAGAATGTTTTTTTACGGCGACTGCCGCCCATTTAACCGGCACAGTAATTACATTGCCCATGCCCAGCGTGGGTGCCACGGAAAATGTCATCCTGGCCGCAGTCATGGCCCAGGGTGTCACCGTACTTAAGAATGCGGCCAAGGAGCCGGAAATCACCGCCCTCTGCGATTTTCTCAAGGCCGCAGGCGCTGTCATCGAAGCGGACAGTTTCGCAGAAAGCACCTTGCTGATCAGAGGCCGGCGGAAACTGTATCCGATCAGCTTCCGGATCCCGACCGACCGCATTGTAGCGGGAACTTATCTGCTCAGCGTATTGGGAACCGGCGGGCATATTTTTCTTAAAGATGCGCCGGTCAAGCATATGAAAGCATTGATTCAGCTGGCCGAAGCCATGGATGCCGAAGTCAGTGTATGTGAAAACGGAATCACTGTCCTGGCCGAGGGCATCCACAAAACGGTCCCTTACCTGGAAACCGGGGTATACCCCCTTTTTCCCACGGATATGCAGTCACCGCTCTTAGCGGTGCTGACAAAGGCCAAGGGGAAGAGCGTGATCTGTGAAAAAATATTTGAAAACCGCCTGCGGATCGTCCCGGAACTGCGAAAAATGGGAGCCAGGATCGAAGTGAAGGACAATATGGCGACCGTATATGGGGTGGAGGCCTTAAAAGGAACCCGGGTGGAAGCCTTGGAACTGCGAGGCGGGGCGGCCCTGATCCTGGCCGGGTGCATGGCCGAAGGGGAGACTATCGTAGAAAACCGCCAGTTTATTGAAAGAGGCTATGAGGATATTGTCCGGGATTACGGGAATCTTGGCGTGAAAATCAATACGGCTTGATTTTGTCCCGGCCGGTTATTAGCGAGTTTTCATGCGTAAGAAACAGTCTGTTCGCAGTAGCCCAGCCGCCTTGCCCAAAGTGTCCTGCCTAATGTGTCCTGCTCAAGCTGAATGGCAAGACACATAAGGCAAGACAAACAGGCCAAGATATACAAGACAAGACATATAAGCTAAGGCACACAAGACAGACACATGGTATATAGATTCACAGGAACGTACACTAGGTACCAGAAAGATAATAACCAATAATTTCCAGTATGGTGAATGACGGCAACGGCGAGACCGGCCGTTACTGATATGGGAGCCGGCATGGTTAAAAAGAAGAAGAGGCAGCCAAAACAGCTAAAGCTGTTAAAAACAAAACAGCAAAGGGCCCCAAAACAGCACAAGGCCAAAGTAAAGCAAAAGAGCAAAAAACAACAAAAGACCAAAAATAGCCAGAAGTTATTAACGGAAGTCTTACGCCAGCACAAAAGCCTGCTGACTGTTTTGGTTCTGCTGCTGATACTGGCGACCGGGCTGTGGGCCGGTTATCAATATGTTATCAGGGAATATGCGGTGACCAGGATCTATGTGGACGGAAACCTCCATTATACTGATGAAGAGATCATGGACATGGTAATGGAAGGCCGGTTCGGCAAGAATTCAATTTACTTATCGTTAAAATATAAGGATAAAAGCATCAGCGGCATCCCCTTTATCGAAAAAATGGATGTCAGCATCATGGAAAAAGACACGATTCGGATTAATGTGTATGAAAAGGCCATAGCCGGTTATGTGGAATACATGGGACATTATCTTTATTTCGACAAAGACGGGATCGTGGTGGAAGCCTCTGCTCAGGCGGCCGCGGGGGTCCTTGAGGTGGCCGGCCTGGAGTTCGACCATGCGGTCATGCATGAAAAGCTTCCGGCCAAGGATGAGTCGATTTTCACCAGAACATTAAGTATCAGCCAGCTCATGCAGAAGTACGGGATCGCCGCGGACAAGGTGTATTTTGACGAGAACGGCGAGATTATGCTGTATTTTGGGAAGATCAAGGTGGCCTTGGGCAATGATTACCATATTGATGAAAAAATGATGGAACTGCAAAACATATTACCCGAGCTGGAAGGCTTAAGCGGTACTTTGCGTATGGAAAATTTTGACGATTTTTCGGATGAAACTATTTTCGAATCAGAAATGTAAAAAAAACAAAATTTATGGTTGATAAATTCTTAAAATAATTATATGATGAAGTATATGGATAATTGGGAAGTATGAAGGAGGAACTACTTTGTTAGAGATTAAGACTAACGATGCTGAATCTGCCGCCAAAATAATCGTAATCGGTGTTGGCGGAGCAGGTAATAATGCTGTAAATAGAATGATTGATGAAAATATCGGCGGTGTTGAGTTTATCGGAATCAATACGGACAAGCAGGCCCTGCAGCTGTGCAAAGCCCCGAAGCTGCTACAGATCGGCGAGAAGCTTACGAAGGGACTGGGTGCCGGCGCCCGGCCGGAGATCGGGGAGAAGGCGGCCGAAGAAAGCGTAGAGGAAGTGACCGCAGCGATCCGCGGTGCCGACATGGTTTTCATTACCTGCGGCATGGGCGGCGGAACCGGAACCGGAGCGGCTCCGGTAGTGGCCAAGGCCGCCAAGGATATGGGGATACTGACAGTCGGAGTGGTGACGAAGCCGTTCCGCTTTGAAGCAAGAACCAGGATGAGCAATGCTGTCAACGGGATTGAACGGATCAAGGATTTCGTGGATACCTTGATCGTGATTCCTAACGATAAGCTGTTAGAGATCGTTGACCGCCGGACGACGATGCCGGATGCCCTTAAGAAGGCCGATGAAGTTTTGCAGCAGGCGGTACAGGGAATTACCGACCTGATTAACGTACCGGGACTGATCAACCTGGATTTTGCCGATGTACAGACGGTGATGAAGGACAAGGGCATCGCCCATATCGGGATCGGAACCGGCAAGGGTGATGACAAGGCCAGCGAGTCGGTTAAGATGGCAGTGGAAAGCCCGCTGTTAGAGACGACGGTTTCCGGGGCGACGCATGTTATTATTAATATATCCGGAGATATTACGATGGCGGAGGCTGACGATGCGGCGAAATATGTCCAGGAACTGGCAGGGGATGATGTGAATCTGCTGTTCGGTGCTACATATGATGCCAGCAAGGCTGATACCTGTACGATCACGGTTATTGCTACCGGACTGGTGGACAAGAATGCACCGGCCAGGCAGGCAGGCCCGTTGGGGTATAAGCCGGTTTATGCGGGGAATAAAGGGTACAATCCCGGGGGAAGCACGGTGCTTCCGAAGCCCGGGGTCAATCCGATACCGGGCGGACAAGCCCGGCCTGTGGTTCCGTCGCAGGTGAGGGCGGCGCAAGGGATGAATAAGCCGGGGGATATCAGGAGTACGGTTGAGGAGAAGTCTTTGAAGATTCCGGACTTTTTGCAGAAAAAGTGAGATAGATGAACCCTACTTTTTGGGGGGGTGAAAGCAGGGAGCGGGTAGCTCCCCCTTTTATTTAGAGGGAAGCATCGGCGTTATATTCAAATACCAGTTGATTGGCAGAGGATGCTATGGATGAAAAAAGAGGTTTAGCGCTTATTGAAGAATTGAAAAGGGATGCGGAGAAATTTTGCCAAGGAGGTAACAATGCCTATGAATTACTTCACGAGTACTATCAGGGATTGTCATATGAAACTTTACGTGAATTGTTATGTTCGCAGGATAAACGGGTAAGACAATGTGCTCTATGGATGGCGTCAGAATTAGACTCCGACGTATTTATCAAAGAAGTGGTGCCGCAAATGTATGACGATGATCCGCTTATATGTTATTATGCTATGGAAATCATTGCCTGTTATTCGGGGGAGGAGTATACGGAGGATTTTTTGAGGATATTTACTTTCTTTGAGCATCCTGATTTTAAAATCAGAAAATATGCGATATTTTTAATTTCAAATTTATCGATAGAGATCGTACATAAGGCATATGAATGTCCGGACAACCAAAATATCCTGAATGATTCCCATAAGAAAGGCCTTTTATCTTTGGTACATATGGATAACCTTACCGCTACTGAGATTACCGATATGCTTAACAGTGATGATGATGTCATTAGAAGATACGGCATAATCGCTGCTACAAAGCTTTATGAAAAATATCCGGAGATTGTTAAAGAAGCAGTGAATGCGGATGATTTACATGTTCAGGAACAAGCGAGAGTTATTATGCAGGCTAAAGCAAAACGGGATCAATATTTCCGCAATCGCCAACAAATCAGGGAAGAATCAGGAGGATCACAATTATGAAAAGCAGATACCGCTTTAAAAATTGCATTTTAATGCTAAGTATGGTGGTTTTGTTAGCAGCTTGTGATGGTGGCGAACTTCAAGGTGAGCGGCAGTTACAGGTTATGGAAGTGGAGGCGGCAGAATTGCAGGCTCCTGTAAGTGGTGAGGAGGACGAGGCGGCGAGCGCAGTGGCCGGCGGGGCGAATGATTTTGCGCTGCGGCTGAGTGCGGCATTGGTTCAGGATGTTGAAGAGACGAATTTTGTCTGTTCGCCGTATTCGGTCTGGCTTCCGTTGGCAGCACTGGTCAATGCGACGGATGAGCAGAATAAGCCGGCTTTGACGGAGGCGCTGGGAGCTGCCGGGATTGCCGGGGAGGATATTAACCGGGCGGCTTCGCGGATGCTGTATGATCTGACGAAGGTGGGGATGAATCAAAATGCCAATGAACAGGCTGGTTCTCTGAAGATGGCGAATGCTATTTTTGTGGATGACAGTGTGGTCTTACGAAAGGATTTTGTGCAAAGCTTTGCGGATTATTACCGTGGCAGCGCAATTAATGTAGATTTTGCTGATGAAGCGGCGGTTTTAGAGGTTAACCGCTGGGCCAGCGAGAATACGGAAGGGTTAATCAATGATGTCGTCGAGAAATTTGATCCGGATGCGGTGGCCGCGATTGCCAACAGTATCTACTTTTCAGATGGCTGGGTTGATGGATTTGAACCGCAACTTACGAGAGAGGATGTGTTTTACGGAGCGGCAGAAGAAGGATCGGCTTTTTACATGTATATGAATGAACTGCTGTCTTATTATGAAGATGCGGAACTTCAGGCGGTGATTCTGAATTTTAAATCAGGGGGAAAGATGATGATTCTGCTTCCAAAAGCAACGGAAGCGGCGGACTCTGATGCCAAGGCGAATGACTGTCTGGCTTCTTTGACGGCAGATCGTTTTCAGAAAATCGTTGATAGTTCGGAAATGATGAGTGGTAAACTGATGCTTCCTCGTTTTCAGGTGGAAAATCAGGTAAACAATCTTATGGCGGCGCTGATTTCGCTGGGGATTCCGTTATTTGATGAGGAAGTCGCACCGCTGACCGGCGGTCTGATTGAGGGAGACGATGAAGTATGGGTTTCAGAAGTATCTCAGAAAGCGCTTATTGAAGTCGATGAATATGGGGCAACTGCCGCCGCAGTAACGGTGGTGGAAATATCGGCAGATTCAGCAATGATCGAAATGGATGAGCCCTTTGAAATGACCTGTAACCGGCCGTTTGCCTTTATACTCTATGATAATACTTATGACGGCGGGGAACAGATCTTGTTTACTGGGGTAGTGAATCAGCTATAAAGGGATCGGAGTTTTTATTCATGTTTCTCCGGTATCCTTTGTGCAGCCACATGTTTAAAGCCCGCGACTTCCTTGGCTGCCTGCGCGATGGTGATGTTCGTTCCGGCTCCGGCGACGCAGCCGCCGGGACAGGCCATCCCTTCGATCAGGCGGCCGTTTTTTTTACCGGCCTTGGCTAAAATCAAGGCTTTTTTGCATTCTGCCAGACCCTCGGCATGGTCGATCTGAACGCTCACACCGGGATAATATTCTCGGATGCACTCTTCAATTGCACCCGCCACACCGCCGGCCACGCCATAACCCCGGCCGGCTCCGGTGGCGTCCGCCAGCGGAACGGAAGGCCGACATAATCCCGGTTCGATTCCCTTGGCCTCAAACATGCCGGTCAGCTCTTCAAACGTGATGACGAAATCCACATCGGAACGCACGGTACGTCTTGAAGCTTCCAGCTTTTTGGCGGCGCAGGGGCCGATAAAGACCACTTCGGCCTCCGGATGATCCTGCTTGATCAGTCGGGCTGTTGCCACCATTGGCGTCAGCTCATTGGATATTTTATCAATGGTTTCCGGGAAATATTTTTTGGCCAGCACTGCCCAGGACGGACAGCAGGAGGTCAGCAGAAACGGAAGCTTTCCGCCAACCACGGCATCGACATATTGCTCGGCTTCGGCCATGGCTCCCAAGTCAGCGCCGATCGCGGTTTCATACACGGCGGCAAAACCCAGTTCCATTAAAGCGGTTTTCAGCATATCCGCGCTCACGTCGGCACCGAACTGGCCGACAAAAGCCGGCGCTACCTGCGCAATAATCTTACGGCCTGACTGCATCGACCGAATCAGCTGAAATATCTGGGATTTGTCGGCAATGGCACCAAAGGGACAGCTGACCATGCACTGCCCGCAGGATACGCACAGCTCGGAATCAATGAAGGCCCGGCCCTTGAGATCGTTTTTGATGGCTCCCACGCCGCAGTGATCCAGGCAGGGCCGTACCTGATGGGAAATGGCATCATAGGGGCAGACCGCCCGGCATTTGCCGCATCGGATACACTTTGCCTGGTCAATCACGGACTTTTTACTCTTCATCGTAACGGCATTGACAGGGCAGACTTCACGGCAGGGATGCGCCACGCAGCCTTTACATTGGTCGGTAATGTCATAACGGTTTTCCGGACAGGCATTACAGGCCGACGGGATCACCTGCATCAGCGGCGGCTCATAATATTTTTCGGCAATATTGCTTTCCGCCAGCCCCTGCGTGACGTGAACCGGAATATTTTCCGGCCGTAAAGAAAGTCCCATTGCCAGCCGGATCATTTCGCGGGTAATCGCCCGCTCCCGATAAATGCTTTCATATTCTGACTCGTCATAGTCAACGATTTTATAGGGAAGAGCCTCCACGTCGTCGACCAGATGGGTGGAGTGATAAGCCAGATTGGCTACTTCTTTGAATATCCGCCGCCGGTTTTGGCGGACTTGGGTATCAATTCCTCGCATAATGTCTCCTGCATAATGTTTTTATACGGCATAATTTAAATTTAGGGAACCTGACAAAGATTGTCAAGTCTTATTTACTATTCACTCTAATGTCGTATCATCAAGTTTATTGAAAAGAGAGCAGGGGGAGGGCTCGGGGGCCGGAGGGCTGGACGGTCGGATTTTCTCTCTGGACGCGGCGTTTAAAGCACTCCGAGGAACCCAGAGCATAAAAGTCTCGCCCAGAGGGGCTCCACTTTCATTGGTTTCCTCTGCGTTGGCACTTAATGCGTTACTGTTCACAACCTAGCCAAAATGCATACGCCGTTACTCCACAGTAACTTTATGCACACAAATCGCTAAAAACATGCGATTTGGCGCTTGCACAACTCGGGCAATCAGACGATGACCGCGCAACCAATCAGACGAAGACCGCGCAACCAATCAGACGATGAACGCGCAACCAATCAGACGAAACTGTAACTTTTTGTCGATACAAGGCGATGAATAACGGCCAAGTTGGGATAGGGTTTGACAAATTATCAAGGACTTAATGTTTATAATGAATACGACAAGCAAAACATCCCTGACAGGCAGTTGCGAAACGGAGGGTAAAGTGTTCTATGAAATTTATATTGACAGTATCTTCTTAATTAACTTTATCCTGAATCTATTTCTCCTCACACTGACAGCCAGGACACTGAACCGTACTGTCACGCGGTTCAGGCTCATTGGCGGAAGTGCGGCTGGGGCGCTGGGCTACTGCATCATCCTTATGCTACCGTTCCCCTATTCAGGAAAAGTCTTAATGGGACTGATACCGGTCAGTATAGGGATGTGTGGAATTACGTTTCGATCCCGGGGTTACAGAAATGTCTTGCGGGAAACCGGATATTTGTTTGTCTATGCCTTTCTCTTGGGCGGGGCGATGCTGTTTTTGCTGAACCGGTTTGCATTCCTAGGCCGGGCGGGAGGAAAGGTAGCTGGAATCATGGGAATGGGTTATGTATGCTTTGCTTTGACGGATTTCATATTGAAAAAGCGTCGTGAAAGAAAAGCCAACCCGTTCTGCCGCGTCATGATACCCTGCGGTGAAGAGGAAGTATGCGTCAATGCTTTGATTGATACCGGAAACGGGCTAAGAGAGCCTGTCACCGGCAAGCCGGTTTCCATCCTGGAGGAAGCGGTCTGGGAGCGGCTGGGAGCGCTTATGCGGGAAGAAAAGCTGAAACTGATTCCCTATCATAGCGTCGGCAACAGCCACGGCCTGATGAAAGGATATGAGCTTGCATCCGTTATCATTGAGAAAGAAGAACAGCGGATATGCTGTGAAAAAGTTGTTGTGGGGATCTGCGAGGGTGAGATTTCTTCAGGAAAACAGTATCAGATGATCGTGCATCCTGATCTGGTTTAAGAAAAGATATGAAAGAAAAGATATAAAAGAAAAGCAGAAAGCTGTTAAGGAGGAAAAGTATGGTTTTTAAAGTGGCGATACCAGGAAAGGTACAATTCAAGTTATATCGGAAAGAGCCGGGCTTCCGGATCATCCGCCAAGGGGATATCCATTATATCGGAGGCACCGAAGTATTGCCGCCGCCGCTGGAGCTGGATAAGGAAAATGCTATCATTAATGATCTGGGTACCGAATATGAGAATGAGGCAAAATCAATTCTGATCGAACATAATTTGCGTCTGGTCGTTTACATAGCAAAGAAATTTGACAACACCGGGGTCGGGGTTGAGGATTTGATATCGATCGGGACGATTGGGTTAATAAAGTCCATTAATACCTTTAATCCGGAAAAAAATATCAAGCTGGCGACCTATGCGTCCCGCTGCATTGAGAATGAAATCTTAATGTATCTGCGCCGCAATAATAAAACCAAGCTGGAAGTATCCATTGATGAGCCGCTTAATGTGGACTGGGATGGAAATGAGCTGCTGCTGTCGGATATCCTGGGGACTGAAGAGGATGTGATTTATAAGGATATTGAGAATGAGGTAGAGCGCAAGCTCCTGCTGAAAGCCATCCGGAAACTTACCGACCGGGAGCAGACGATTATCAATCTGCGCTTTGGGCTAGGTACGCCCGACGGAAACGAGATGACCCAAAAGGAGGTGGCGCAGCTGCTAGGAATTTCTCAGTCCTACATATCCAGGCTGGAAAAGAAGATTATGAAGCGGCTTAGGAAGGAGCTTACCAGGGAGAGTTATTAGAGGAACATACTGGAGGGCTTCAGAAAAAGGATGAAGGGATTCATGTGGATTCCTATCTTTCCGGAGACTCCGGTTCCGGCTCCCGGAAAGTAAGTGTTGTTAGAGTGTCATCGCCATATTGCCTAGGCATCATCGGCTCCGGATCCGACTCCCGAAAATAAGTGCATCTAAGTCTCTCACCCCTAAATACCGCCTGCTTCCGTGTCGCCATCAAGTGCCCTCCATGGCGCGTGATGGCTTGTGCGGCCATCCTTGGCCTCACACCACTGGGTTATCATTACGTGAGAAACTAAGATGCACTAATTTACTATGTAAGCTCCGCTTCCATAGTACTGATGGCCATGCGGCCCGTGCTTATTTAATCGGTGAAGACCGGCAAGCCGGTCATGTACGTTTTCTACCACAGTCACCGGAGCCGATGATGCCTAGGCAATATGGCGATTCGGTATTCCAACTGGAGGGGTTTTCTGCACAAGCTGACCGTCTTTAAGATGAATCACACGATTGCTGTATTTCGTGGAGTCCTCAGAATGTGTGACCATTAAAATGGTAATTCCGTATTGCTGATTTAAGTTGCCCAACAGCGCTAGTACCTCTTTGCCGTTCTGGCTGTCGAGGTTTCCGATTGGCTCATCAGCGAAGACAACCTTGGGGCGGTTTATCATCGTAGCGAATCTCGATTTCGGTTTCGGTCTGTCCGTCTATCTGTTTTTTGATTGATTTCACTTGACAATCCTCCGACTTTTCTTAATATACCCATTCTTTTACCAGAACGTACTTTGTTGATGGACCTCAATAAATAAAAGATAAATTGATATCCTGTTCAAAATCACCAAATTTTTGACCAAATAAATTAAAACCGCCAACAAATTCCGCATTTGGCTTGTTCCCGATCCGAAGAGCGATATAAGGATATTGCCCAAGCTTCAGGTCGCTTAAACGGGATAAGGAAGCTTCTTTATTATTGATAAGACATTTGGAATCGGTAATGATTACGGTTACAAGAAAGCCATACTGTGTGGAACCATTGGGCCACCAGTCGGGATTCAGTTTTCCTCTTCTTGCGCCAAAGTCGCCGGGACTGTTCCAGGTACCGCAGTCCACACCGTTAATCCAGATCGTTATATCTGATTTCCAGTTTTCACGATAATTTGGAGCTTCTGAACATGCTTCAAATGATAGTATCAATTGTTTGGGTTTCCGGTATGGTTCGATGGAATGCGCAAAACGGTATTCCACATATCCGTTGGAGGACCAAAGCATTTGCGCATTCAGCCGTTCGGCCAAAAAGAAATCCTCCGGTTTATCCTCCCGGGCAATCGGCCGGTCAGTGCTGACCAGTCCACAGGTTGGGGATATATTACAGTCGGTGTAGGCGCCAATAGGCATGGAAAATGTAGAAATCAATTCACTGTCTGCGTAAGAGCCGGTAAGACAAATATTGATATCGTCATTTTTCCTGCTGCAGAGTTTCATGGAACCATGACAGCCGGGATGTTGCTCGGTATTGATCAGATTTGCCTGCTCTAGGACACGGATATGTAGTGCTGCTGTGGAGGGCGGTATATTCAGCTGTTCTGCTATTTCGCCAATGTTGTAACTGTTGTAATAGAGCAGCTTTAATATTTTGATGCGGTCGATGGATGCCAGTGCTTTTGCTACTTTATACAGAGCATCTTCATTTTCGGTATTTAAATAGAGATTTTTGGACATGGGAAACCTCCATAAAATGTGTTATTAATGCTATGCTAACATAAAAAGGAGGGCTTGTCTATTAAAATAGAAATGTTGTTATTAAGACAAATAATTTGTTGCTATCGGAATAAAATGGGCAAAGATACTATAATTAATTAAAAATATTGACATAAAAATAGGCATTATGCTACTATAAAGACAAGAAAATAGAAACAAAAATTGTGTTATAAATTTAGGAGAAGGAGGGTAGTAAGGGTAAAAAAAGAAATAAAAATATTGTTGTAAAAAGAAGGAGAGAAAATATGAGAAAAATGAGAAAAGGAATTACAGCATTAGTATTAGTTGTCGTAATGGGGATTTCAATGCTGGCCGGATGTGGATCTAATGAAGAAGATAACACAGGAAGCACGGAAATTAGTAACGATCAAACCCCGAACCAGGAAACGCAGAGCGGGGATACTGCCGAAGAACAAGTCACGTTAAACTTCATGGGATGGGGAAATGACTCTGAGGTAGCAACGTTTCAGGCAATGATTGATGCATATGAAGAAAAATATCCCAACGTTTCTGTGGAATATACTGTGGTACCGGATGGTGATTTTGATACAAAAATGCAGAACATGATTGCGGCGGGAGAACAGCCGGATGCGTTTTACTGTGGGATCGATAATGTGATGAAATATGCAGCTACGGGAAACCTTTATGACCTGTCATCTTATGTTGAAAACAATGATCTGTTTGATGTAGATAATGTTTGGGAGAATGCAATCAACATATACCGTTATAATGGCTCCAGTCTGGGTGATGGTCCCCTTTATGCGTTGCCCAAAGACGTAAGCGCATTTTCGGTAGTTTATAACAAAGACTTGTTCGATGCAGCAGGCATCACGCCGCCGACCGAAGAAAATCCCTGGGACTGGAATGATTATCTGGAAGCGGCACAGAAACTGACCGATGGAGATGTTTATGGAACTGCCATGTATTCGATGGAATCGGCAGTATGGTCAAATGGAGCAAACTGGCTGGACGACTCATTAGCCAATGTAGCGTTTACGGATCCTAAATTTGTAGAGGCGTTTCAGTTTGTGGCAGATTTAAGATGCAAGTATCATGTTGCACCATCTTCTTCAGAGGAAACCTCTTTAAGCAGTTATGATCGTTTTATGCAGGGAAAACTGGGTATGATGGGCGTAGGTTCCTGGGCACAGGCGGATTTGTGGAATAATTGTGATTTTGAATGGGATTTGATGGATTGGCCGGTAAGCCCCGGTACCGGTGAAAAAGCGGTTTGGTTTGGAAGTGCGGGACTTGCGGTTTCACCGGAAAGCGAGCATTTACAAGAGGCCTGTGATCTGATTGCGTTTTTGGCATTTAATGAGGAGGCTCAGCGTACCAGCTATACAACCGGAATGTCTGTTCCGACATTGAAGGATATGGCATATGGAGAATATACGGAAATGGATAAAGCACCTGCAAACAAGAAAGCATTTTTAAATGTATTGGAAGATTATGGGCGGTTGGCAACGCAGTCCCGTACCTTTAATCAGGAATGGTGGAGTGAGTTTAATTCAGGGGTAGAGGCTGTGTATAATGGAGAAATGACAGCACAGGAATACTGTGATTCGATGGTGGAATCGGTACAGGCATTACTGAATAAGAGTGTAGAACAACAGGAGGCATTGAAGTAGCAAGTACAGCCAAAGGAGGGGCGGCCATATTCTGAAATTGTAAGTTGCTGACTTTTTAGTAAGATTTCTTGTATATGGCAGCCCTGTAAGTCAATAATGGTTAAAGGAGCATGTTTAAATGGGTTTTCAGAATTTCTATTTAAGCACTTTCGCAGACAGGTCTGCGATATGTATGGGGTATAATTATGACAAAAAATAGTTTGAAACAGAAAGAACGCAGGGCGGGGATATTGTTCGTAATGCCGGCAATGGTACAGTTTGTCTGCTTCTTCTTATTGCCACTGTGTTTATGCATATTTGCTTCCATGACGGATTGGAATGTACTTGTAAAAAATAAAAATTTTATCGGGCTGGGTAATTTTGTGGAATTGTTTGGGGACAGTAAATTCTGGATTGCGGCTCGCAATACAATATATATGCTGCTTCCGATTCCATTCTATATGGTCTTTGGACTGCTGTTTGCCCTAGCGTGTCACAAGGAGATAAAAGGAAACAAGGTTTTTCGGATATTATACTATCTTCCGTATGTGTCCTCCATTGTGGCATTGGTGCTGCTGTGGAAATGGTTGTTTAATTCAGAATTTGGTTTGGTTAATCAGGCCCTTGGTTTATTAGGGATAGAAGGACCGAACTGGCTGGGAGATCCGGTATGGACTAAGAGGATGATCGTTATCATGATTGCATGGAAGATGATTGGAATTACTTCGATTTATTTTCTGGCCGCCTTGAAAAACGTACCATCCACATATTATGAAGCGGCAACGATTGACGGTGCAGGTGCGTTTATGCGCTTTTTCAAAATAACAATGCCAATGATTACGCCTATTACTTTCTATTTATTTTGTATAAATATTATTGGCTCCCTGCAGACCTTTATTGAAGTGGATTTATTTACAACAGACGGCGGGCGCAATTATGGGGTTGCTACTGTGATTTACTATATCTGGCAGAAAGCATTTAATTATAGTCAGATGGGGTATGCCTGTGCTGCGGCGGTAGTGTTCGGGCTTATGATTTTGCTGGTTACACTGCTTCAATTCAAACTGTCAAATAAATGGGTTTATGAGGGAGATTAAGCTATGAAATTGAATATAGGCAGAAAGGTTATAAGAGCATTGATTTTTTTCATCCTTATCACGGGAGCCATGACAATGGTAGTCCCATTTTTATGGATGTTGTCCACCTCGTTAAAGGAATCAAATCTGGTTTACCAGATTCCGCCGCAGTGGATTCCCCGGCCGGTGGATTGGGGAAATTATGTCGAGCTATTTACTAAATCAAATATTTTAAGCGGCATAAAAAATAGTGTCATTGTATCAGCATGTGTTTTATTATTTGGGACTTTTTCAACATCTCTTTCTGCATTTGCATTTGCAAAATTGGATGTACCATATAAAAATGTATTATTTTTTTGTGTGCTGTCTTCCATGATGATTCCCTTTGTCGTTCTGCTGGTTCCGCAGTATATTATTTTTACAAGGATTAAGTGGATTAATACACTGCTGCCGCTGATCATACCGAGTTCATTGGGAAATGTGTCAATGATGTTTTTCCTGCGTCAATATATTGGCGGACTGCCGACGGAACTGCTGGAGGCAGCCAAGATAGACGGGTGCGGATATTTTAGAATATATTATAAAATTTTTCTGCCTCTTTGCAAACCGGCTCTGATCAGTAATATTATCATGGTATTTATGGGAACGTGGAATGATTATTTGGGGCCGATGATATTTGTGAACGATTCTCAAAAATATACATTGCAGGTTGTGATAAAAATGTTGAATTCCTATCATGAAACGCAGACAGATGTACCGTTGATCATGGCAGCATCCTTGATTGCTATTTTGCCGATTTTAATTTTGTTCATTTCCGCTCAGAAATATTTTGTTGATTCAATGGCGATTACCGGATTGAAAGGATAGTACGCCCGCAGAGCGGGCAGATGGGAGCAAGTATGATGTACCAAAACCCGATTGCAAAAAGAGGAGATTATGCAGATCCTTTTGTTTTAAAGTATAATGGCAGATATTTTTTATATTGTACCAATCCGGATATCCGGTGTTGGTCATCGGATGATCTTATACACTGGAATTTAGAGGGTGCAGCCATTGGCGAAGATATATTTCCGAATATGGTTCCGTTTGCGCCCGAGGTGGTGTACTGGAACGGATACTTTTATATGTATACATCTCCATCAGGATTCGGACATTATATACTACGGAGCGAAAGCCCGAAAGGTCCCTTCAGAAAAATCAGTGAAAACATAGGACATGCCATTGATGGCACGGTCTTTATCGATGATGACGGCACCTGGTATTTTTATTGGGCAGGAGAAGAGGGCATTTGGGGGTGTGAGATGAAATCCCCGACAGAATTTGGGGAACCTGTGCTGACGGGGGCATTTTTAAATGGATGGACGGAAGGCCCGTTAGTCTATAAAAAAGATGGTATTTATTATATGACCTATACGGGGAATCATTATCTCAGTAAAGGATATCGTATTAACGCCTGCTGGAGCAGGCATCCGCTTTTGGGCTATCAGGATGACAGGTACAATCCGGTGGCAGTGAGGACGGCTGGACGGCTGAATGGGCTGGGGCACAGCAGCACCGTGGAGGGTCCGGATCTGATATCGGATTATATCATTTACCATAATACGAATGAGGATGCCAGTAGGGATTTAAATATTGACCGCCAGTTGTGGTATCGGGAAGTAACACAGATTTCCGGACCGACACAAGCGAAACAGTATGTACCGGCGCTGCCGGATTATGCTCTTGGGGGACGGGGAAAAGCCGTATTAGAGCTTGTCTGCCATCGTGGGACAGCTGTGCGGGAGGGTGATATTCTGGCAAGCGGTTCGGAAGGGATGTTTGTACTGTCAAAACAGATATTTGAGGGCAGCTTTACGATAGAGTGCAACATGAAAATAAAATCGCCAGGGACAAATGAAGGGGCGGGAATTGTTTTGGCAATAGGGGAGGATGATTACTATTGTATAGCGTTTAAGTCAAATCTCAAAATAGTACAGGTTCTGCATCGGTGTGGTGAGACGGAACAGGTGGTTGTACAGTCCTGTTTGCCGGAGGATTATAATTTTAATGTTTTGCACTGTATAAAGCTGTGCCAGAATCCGGATGGCAGTCTTGAAGTGTATATTGACCGTAGATTGCAATTGATGTCGAATATTGAGAAGTGCGTAGCATATCGGATTGGCTGCACAGCAGATACCGATGGGCTGGAAATCGGGTATACTGCGGTGACAGAAGCAACGAAGCAGGAAAAGACAGAAGCTGCGGTTTTTCCGGCAGAGTGTGCTTTTTACCCTGTATTCGGTAAAATATCCGGGAACAGGAACGCGGATGGCAGCATTGTATTGAAGCAGGATGAAGATGCGCAATACCATATTTGGGCGGGAGCGGGGGATATATATCATTGCTGTATTTCAACAAACCATCAGAAAAATGGATTGGCGGAAGTCTGGATTGACAATAAAATGACGGGTACTTGTGAAGGAAGTACGGGTTTGACTCTTATTGAAACAAGGCTGGATTATGGAATGCATACATTAAGGTTCCGGAACACTTCGGGGATTCTACAAATAAAGAGAATAAAACTATACCCTTTTGTGGAGAATGTCGATTATAAAAATCACTTGACAGGAGCAGAGTTAAATGGTTACGAGAAAAGGCTGACGGACAGCACGCTGCTGTCGGATTATGCGGTATCGGCGGTGCTTTCGGTGAAATGCGGAACAAATGGAAATGCCGGAATTCTGCTGCGTGTAACGGAGCCATCCGAAGGCGGGGAAGGCGATGATACGGTGATGGGAACAGACTTCTTTATTGGATATTCGGTTTCCCTTACGGGTACGGAACTGGTAGTATTACGGCATCGCTACGATGAAAAAGTGTTGGGGAGATGTCGGTTTTATGTAGAAGCGGATAAAGAGTACCAACTATTGGCGGAAATTTCTGGAGCAACAATTACAGTATACATGGAGGGAAAGAAGCAGCCGGAAATAATTCTGACGGATGACGAACCAATAGAAAATGGATGTGCGGGGATATGGGTAAAAAATAGCCGGATGAAGGTCATTGACTTTGGGTTACAACAATAAAAAGGAGACAATAAATATATCATGGAGCAAATACTTAGAACAGAATATCCAAGGCCACAGTTTGTAAGAGCGGAATGGATGACATTAAACGGAGTATGGGATCTGGCATTTGATGAAGAAATATACGATCAAAAGATAAATGTACCGTTTACATATGAGTCGAAGCTTTCTGGAATTGAAAGAAGAGAGTTTCATGAAAAAATATGGTATCGCCGTACATTTGATATACCTGAGACGTGGAAAGAAAAAAAGATAATCCTTCATTTCGGTGCAGTGGATTATGAATGCCAGATAATGATAAATGGGAATATGGTTATGCGGCATGTGGGGGGGCAGAGCAGTTTTTTTGTGGACATTACGGATTTTCTGGCAGACCGGGAAAATGAGTTGAAGCTATGCGTGAAGGATTTCCATCAGGAACTGGACATTGTAAGAGGTAAGCAGTACTGGAAGGAGGTGTCGGAAGGCATTTTTTACACGACAACAACAGGAATATGGCAGAGTGTATGGCTGGAGCCGATAGCATATAAGCATATCCAAAAGATGCGGATTACACCATTATTGGATGAAAGATCGGTAAAGTTTTCCTATGAAGCAGAATGTTCGCAGAATTGTACGCTGGAAGCGGCGGTTTCCTTTGAAGGAGCAGACGCAGGGAGTTTTTCCGTCAGTTTAAAGAGTAGAAAGGGAGAGTTCACGGTTAAGATTGAGGAAGAAGCATTAGTTTGCTGGAATACCGTGGAGGATTTGGCGTGGTCTCCGGAAAACCCCAGACTTTTTGATGTGGTTTTTACGTTAAGGGAAGGTGAGACCATTTGGGACTCTGTTCAGTCTTATTTTGGTATGCGGAAGGTTTCGGTAGAGAATGGAAGATTTTTGCTGAATAACCGCCCATACTATCAAAAGCTCCTGCTGGACCAGGGTTACTGGCCGGAGGGATTGCTTACGGCACCATCCGATGAGGCGTTTGTACGGGATATCCGGCTTGCCAAGGAGATGGGATTTAACGGAGTGCGTAAACATCAAAAGGTGGAGGACCCCAGATTTTTGTATCATGCCGACCATATGGGCTTTCTGGTGTGGGGAGAAATGGCTTCGGGTTACAGCTATTCAGGCAGGCTTGTAGAAGATACGGTAAAAGAGTGGATGCGGGAGATTGACAGGGACTATAATCACCCAAGCATAGTCGCCTGGACGGCGCTGAATGAGTCATGGGGGGTTTTGGAAGCAGCACATAGTAAAGAGCAGCAGAGCTTCTGTAAAGCAATGTATGCGCTGATAAAATCTTTGGATAATACCAGAGCTGTTATTGATAATGACGGTTGGGAGCATGTGGAGACGGATTTACTTACCATACATGATTATGAGTCTGAAAGGGAAATACTGGCGAAACGATATGGCTCTATGGAACGCATATTGAAGGAACAGCCGGCGGGAAGAAGCTTATATGCCGGCGAAGGATGTTATCGGAACGAACCGGTACTTGTTACTGAGTTTGGCGGGATTTCTTTTCAGAAAGATGCAACGGAAGGATGGGGGTATTCTACTGCAGTATCGGAGGAGGATTTTGTGCGGCGGTATCGTGATGTGGTACAGCCATTGCTGGAGTCGGAATATGTGCAGGGCTTCTGCTACACTCAACTTACTGATGTGGAGCAGGAAATAAATGGTCTCTATACTTATGACAGAAAGACAAAAGTTGATCCGGAACTGATTAGAAAGATTAATGAAAATAAGCTTGAGGATTAAAACGGTTGGGTAGATATCTGAAACAAAATTAATGCCTCAATTAGATGATTCCAATCATAAGATATCTGAACAGCTATCTTATATTGGAATCATTTACTTCTGATCAATCATGAAATCAAAGGTTGGCTGACTTGAAAATGTCATAATTTCCACGAACTTAGCAAAAATTGTCACTAGTTTATGGAGGATTCGATACCGAAATGAATGCAAAAGATACCAAACTACTATTCGTCGTTCGCCCCGTTTCTCTACACAAGCTGACCGTCTCTAAGCCGAATCACACGATTGCTGTATTTCGTGGAGTCCTCAGAATGAGTGACCATCAAAATGGTAATTCCGTATTGCTGATTTAACTTGCCCAGCAGCTCCAATACCTCTTTGCCGCTCTGGCTGTCGAGATTTCCGATCGGCTCATCGGCGAAAACAACCTTGGGGCGGTTGATCAAAGCCCGAGCAATGGCGGTGCGCAGTTGCTGTCCGCCGGATAGTTCCGTGGGGCGGTGTTTCCGGTGTTCAAAAAGCCCGACTGCCTTTAATAGTTCGTCCAGCTGCTTGTTTACTGCGCTCCGCTTTTTGCCGTCAAGCAAAGCGGGGATCAAAATGTTCTCCTCCACGGTCAGGTTGTCGATCAGGTTATAGGCCTGAAAAACAAAGCCAATATCAACACGGCGCATGGTACTTTCCGCGGTATCGTTCAAGTTGCCGATCTCCTTGTTATTGATGATAATATTGCCGGAATCTGCCCGATCCAGCCCGCCTAAAATGTACAGCAACGTGCTTTTCCCCGAACCTGACGGTCCCATGAGCGAAACAAACTCACCTGCCGACACCTTAAGGCTGATGTCTTTTAGAACTGACAATGTATGTTTGCCTGTTGAAAAGCTTTTGTAGATGTTTTGAGCCTGTATCATAAGTGCCTCCTTTGTTATTCGTAACGGATATTATCCATGATGGATATGTTCTGGACTTTCATAAGCGGTATCAACGCGCAAATCAACATAGCGGCCGCGCCAGATAGACATACAGACGCAATTTTCGCAATAGGAACGTCAACGGTTACGTTTCCCCAAAGCACCCCGACTAAAAGCGGGATAACGCCCATCGCTAAAAGCCCCGCAGCAATTCCCGTTAAGGCACCGACGATGCCAATTGTCACCGCTTCTGTTATCAGCATATGCGCCGTACTTTCCTGTGACATGCCGATACATCGGTACATGGCGAGATTGCGCCGCCGCCCCATAAAACAAGCGGTCATGTTATTGAAAATCCCGAAGAATCCGATAAGCATAGCGAAATACGCATAAGTGTTAATCGCATGAAATATCCCCTCTATCTTGTCGGCGTCCGCATTTTCCAGTTCCAGCTTGGTATTGATCTTTAGTACATCCTTTGAATATGCTCTCAGGATATTGCTTTTAGCCGTATCAAGATTACCGCTTGCTTTAATTGCTATGTGAGAAAAATCATTTTTACCCAAGTGACTTTTATAAGTATCCGACGATATATAACCCACATGGCCGATTCCCCAATTGGTGTCGAGAAACCCCGTAATTACATAATCAAACGTTCCCTCATCAAGCGAAACGGTCAGAGTATCCCCCATTTTAAGACCGAACTTGTCGCGGAAAATATAGGTAGTCACAATATCGTTATCCTTAAGGTTGTTCAGTGCGAATCTCGTTTCGGGCGGGACATCAGCCTGATAAAAATCAAAATAGTCTGCGCCGTCAACACCGACAAGCCCGTTCAAAAATGTGCCATAATCGGGCACTGTGCCCCAAGTCATGAAAACCCCATAGGCGCTTTCCACTCCCTCAATCTCATTTAAATCCTCAAGTGTCTGGGGATTTGATTCGCGCAGCTCCATTTGAATATCATACGAATCGCGCTGATACATATTTCTGACATCCGATGACAGTGTGTTAAAAAGGGTTATCATCAGAAGCATGATAGCGATTGTAGAGCCGAATAGGCGGGTGTTGTTCACAAGTGCCTTGAAATCGCCCGTATTGCGTACCCCCAAGGCGATTTCTGGGGGAGCATTACGGAATATCCGGGCGGCGAAGCGGCAAACAGCGGGAATAATCAGGTTAAGCCCGATCAGGGCCAAGACAAATGCAAGGAAGGCAATAAGCATTCCGATCCATCCCTGACCGACAACGAAAGGGACGATTGCAACAGGGATAAACAGGAGTATACCGCCAATCCGCCATTTGTCAGATTTGATCTTTTGCTTCTGATAATCATTTATTATTATATTTTTTACCGACATTTGTGTAGCTTTAAAAATCGGCAGCATCGCGCTTAATACGGTCAGAATCATAGAAGTGGCTATCGTAAAGAAGACCTCATACAAACCAATCACAATCCGGCTTTCTTCTATGTCGGCATTCGCCCTGAAAAACATGGATTTGATTACATGTAGAACGCCAATACCTAAGACACAGCCGATCATGCCGCCGACAGTTCCGATCATCATGCTTTCAGCTATAAGAATATGGTTTGTTTTTCGGCGGGAACACCCCACACTGCGAAGTATGCCGAGGATTTTGATCCGTTCATCGACAATCAAATTAAAAGACGTATATATGATAAAAACACTCATGAATACAACCAGTAAGCTTGAAATCCAGAAAGGCATTACGAAATTATTCGTTTCCGCATTGATAACGGTGTGGTCAACGCTGGAGCTCACACGGTATTGCGGCATCGCTTCCGAAAGAGTTTGTTTCAGCTTATCTACGGAGAGCGAATCATATATTTCATAGGATTTTATAAAAATCAAGTTGCAGTGTCCGCCGAGAATGTCTGTCAATGTTTCGTGCGGCATCAGCAAATATCCGCCGTCAGCTACATCACGGGCAAACAATCCGCTCGCCTGACTAATCCCGGCGATCAGGAAATCCCGTTTCTGACCATCTATTTCCAGCAGGAGCGTTTCTCCGGCGGTTACGCCCAACCGCTCTGCGAAAGCCGCGCTCATGATAAGCTTATTGCCGAACCAGTCGTCCAGGCTCCCCGATTCTAATGACAGCGGATTGCGGGCATTGAACGCGGTTATATCGGTACCGAGTGCAGTAAAATAGTGCTGTGTATCGCTATTCTCCGGAGCGTAAAGAGCCTGGCATTTTATCAACTCTTGCAGATATTCAAATTGCTCGGCATATGGGGCTAAATAATTGCTATCGATCCATTCCTCCGCACCAGCCGATTGTTTCACGCTGATGGTAATATCCGCATTCCCGCTATAGCGGATACTTTTATCATAGATCGCCTGCCTTATTGTATTTTGAAAACCGGCATTGGCAAATAAAAGCGAGGCACAGGCTGCTATGGAAAATAACAACAGCAATGCCCTCGCTTTTTTCCTCATCAATGATGACAATAACATTTTAGCAATCATTGAATTTTTCCTTTCTTCCTTCCCGCATTATTTCACGCCGGCGTTTGATCTGTTGATTGATAATCTTTACCTCCTTGTTGATTTTGATGATATCAAGAAAATATCCAACAACATAAACCGGAATAACCATTGCGAACATCATCCATGTATATGACGGCTCATACCATTTCCATAGCCACCCGAATAACAATATAACCGAAAGTGTCATGACAAGATCTATCACATATTTCAGCAAGGATATCTTCAAAGACATTTTATCGGTAAATAATTGGAACAGGCAAATTACAAGCAGTACAAATAGTAACTGAAATACAAATATGGCAGCTTCCCAATTACGATTGACAATAGCCGGTATGATCGTGGCTGAAATGAAAGCCAGCCCAAAAAGCATTACCCATTTTCTGATAAACTTCTTCATTCTGAATACCCCTCCTTTGAAGCAAACGCCATTTTGATATGATTCAAATATGTCCGGGAAACATTGACTTTTTCACCGTTGATGAGCGTTACTTCCAAACGGCTGTTGAACATGGTTCGGATGCTTTCCAAAACATTCAGATTGACAATGCAAAACTTGCTGACCTGAACAAAGTCATCCGCTTTCAGCATCCCAATTAACTGATAAAGCCGGAGCTCCGAGCGAAACACAGCATCCTCCGTATAGATAAAGGTATTTTTGTCCACACTTTCCGCATAATAAATATCGCTTATGCGGATTCGATAGTGTCGTCCGCTATCTGTGCCGTCAAGGAATTTCTCGGTTTGTTCGATTCGCTCAATTACCTTGATTACTTCAGCATTCAATTTATCGTAGCGAATCTCGATTTCAGTTTCGGTCTGACCGTCTATCTGTTTTTTGATTATTTTCACTTAACCATCCTCCTGCTTTTTTAATATAACCATTCTTTTAAAAGAACGCAATAGAACGGCAACTAAGTTACAAATTCCTGATACTGAATTACAAAATGATATGGCTACGGCCAGGGTATGAACCAATGTCAGTTTAGATGTGGATAGCGGGGGAGCCCTCCCCCCGCGTCAAAAGATTGCCTTTCCAGCAGTTTTATGCTAATATTTTAAAGATAACCGCACCACAGAAAACACCGTTCTTGAAAGGAAAGCCATCATGAGAATATGGATTACCGTAAAGGGAGTATCCCAGAAGAATACCGTGACAAAAGTGCCGTACGACTATCCTCATCCTCCGTCTGATGTAGAAAACCTCATCCAAGAAACTGTAAAACTATGCGTTGCCAGCTATAATGAACGGGCCGAAAACCAAGAGCTGCTCGGCGTGCTGTCCAAGGAAGCGATCGAAGCGAAAGCACCGGAGGGCAAGATTTCATTCGGGGTCAATTATGGCGGTCGGAAAGCCGATCCGGAAAAGGCGGTCAGGAACGCCTTGCAATGCTTTGAAGACGGGCTTGTCGCTGTATTTGTGGACGGTAAGAGAAAAGTAAAGCGGGAAGAACGGATCGAGCTTAAGGAAGGAAGCGAGCTGACATTTGTGCGGCTGACGTTTTTAAGCGGGAGAATGTGGTAAATATAAAAGGAAGCAGAGCTTGGAGGAAGGGTTATGGAGTACAGTTATCAAACGAGATATGCTTTATGGGAGGAATACCGCAAAGCATGGGAGGAGAAGAACCAGCCGGTGCTGACGGCCTTTTCCGAGGAGCGGCGTAATCTGCTGGAGGAGATCATGGGAAGCAGGAAGCTTGAGGAAAATACGCCGTCGGAACTGAGCAGGGCGATCAAGCAATACCGGCCCGGCGTCCGGCCGAGCGATTTTATCCGCGGGGGCTATGCGGACATGGTCAGGGTTTTGGTTCCTGAAGAATATCAAGAGGATTATTATTATATTATTGATCAATTTAACCGGTTCCAGTATAGCACGGGGTATGAGCGGCGCAGTGTCCGGACGGCTGATTATGTTTCTTTTCTCAGGAGGATCTTCGGACTGATGGAATGCTATAGGCGCTTCGGTTTTTTTGGCTGCACACTGGCGGACTATATCTTGGATAACCTGACTCCCGAGCTGATTGATTATAAAGAGAATAATTATTACCGTCCTGCCCCGCTTGATTATCTGGATAATATACTGGCCGCCAGGATTGACCAGGGCGATGCTAAGGTGATTCAGGCGATCCGGAATATTATCTTGAGCGAGAACAATACCACTATCGTAACGACCGATATCATCAGGGCGATAGTCAAAAGCTCCGATCCGGGGCTTCACCGCCTCCTGGGAGATTTCCTGCTGGCCGCCAGGCTTCAGGAGGGCATCCGTCAGGCTATCTGCGAAAATGCAGACTGCGGCACGGCGGAAGCTTTTTTGGTGATACTGGATGTGATTCAGAAGCACGATCTGATCCGGTTTGCGGCGGTTAAGAGAGCGATCGCGACATGGACAGGGATTTGCAGCCATGAGCATATCGACCGTATTACGGCCAAGATCCTGGAGGATATGGTGGCGGCGGTACATAATAAGGACAAAGCCTATGAGCTTACCCGGACCAATGACAGCGTCCATATTATGATCGGGCTCTGGGCCCTGGGCTTCTATGAAATCTTTGATGCGATCAGCGTGATGCGTGGTTATGTGGAAGACGGCAGCCGGAATCAGCTCCTGACGATGTCCTACTATAACTTGAGTTTGCATATGAACAGGTTCAAGATTGAGGTGTCCAAGCGGATGATGGAAAAATACGGACCGCCGGAAGACCATGAGCTGGTAGCGGCTTTCCTGCCGACATATCTGAAAGACATCAATTCTATCTTGTATTATCGCGGTGGAGACAAGCCGCCCCAGGTGCCGATCACGCAGCTGTTTTCCGACAGAGAGGAAGGATACCGGCATTTTGAGATTATGAAGAAGCTGTATGAGGGGCTTAAGGGTCAGAAAAAACGGCTCTTTTCTCCCTGTATTTTTCCTTGGTATGAGGTAGAACTGGGCGGTCACGACCTGGTGGTCAGGATGACGGTGACTGCCCATGCGCTGGAAGATGACCAGCTGGTCGATTATGTCAGCCAGGAACTGGCATCGGTCAGCGCTACTTCCGGCAGCGATCGAAGCCGGTGCATCCATTGTCTGCTTTATGAGCCGCGGACGCCGCTGCAGCGTCAAGCCTTGCTTCATTATGCGGCCGATAAGGAAACATATACCCGGAAAACGGCCTTTGACCTGATCCGGAAGCTTTCGCTGGAGCCAGAGGAGCTGCTGCTCCTGGAATCGTTCTTGCGCTATAAGAATCAGGACATTCGCGGCTTTGTGCTGGAGATGCTGGGCCAGCTTACGGGTGAGGCGCTTTATCGCTGTGCGGAACGTCTGGTTCGCCATAGTACCGAGGAAATGCGGGCCGGTGGGCTGGATCTGATCTTTAATGCCAAGAAAGCGGCACCGGATGCTGAGCTTATGGCGCGGCTGACGGCCTTGGCCGGGCAGATGGAACAGCCTACCGCCCGGGAGCAGATCCTGATTGAAGAAATCGTCGGTCACGGCAAGACGGATGAGATCCTGAACCGCAGGGGTTATGGCTTATATGACCCGGAAGTAGAGCTGTCCTGTCCCGAGACAGGAGATAATCTAAAGACAGTCAACGAATACTTCCGAGTTCCGAAGCAAGACTTGGACCGGCTGATTGAGAAACTGACCGATTTTGTGAATGTGCATAAGATGAAAGAGTACCGGAGCGTGGAAGGCGAGGAACTGTTACTGGCCAACGGACTTTCCCAGACGTACCGGAAACGGGGAATACCCTTGTATGAGACCTATCCTTTTCCGGAACTTTGGCAGGAATTCTATGAAACCGAGATCAAAGACACCGCGCTCTTGATGAACTTGGATATGGCCTTGCATATGGGGCTTGATAAAGAGCGGGCTGAGGATTATGAAACTTACCGCAAGTATGAGAAAGAGATCGTTGGCGCCGCCCGTTCGGAATATATCATGCCACATAATCCCCATCCCCAGTTAAGCGAGCGGTATAGAACGGTCAGGACGATAGTCCGTATCCTGATCAACATGTACGCCGCCGAGCTGCCCTTCAGGGTGGCGGCGGGGGCTGTCCGGCATATCATTAGGGAACTGCCCGACGAGGCATTGTGGTATCTTGACACCAAGAGACAGTCCGGACAGTATTCTTATGTGAACGGAACGCCCGGTTACGCTTTTATTAACAGCGACAAAATGAAGATGTTTAACGACCGGCTGCGCAGATGGGAAAACGACCAGGAATTTGCGGTGACCTTTTATCTCTTTTATGGTATTGACAAAAGATTCGGCTTCATCGCACAGAATATCGCGGCCCTGGAAAAGGAAAGCTATTATCTTCCGCATAGCTATTGCAGGCTGACTATCTTTCATTATATTAAGGCCTATCGGCTGAAACTGATAACTGCTGATCTGGTATACAAGGCGGTTTTTGAGGAGGTCGGGCTGCCCCGGGCGGTGATGCAGTTGAGTACTTTCGCCCATGAGAAACTGACGGAAGCCGATAAGTACCTACTAGGCCGCATCTATGAAACGGACATGCAGGAAGATGGCATGAGGAAGGTTGACAGGCAGGAAGATGTCATGCAGGAAGATGACAGGCAAGGTTCCGATCGGCCGGGAGCGGCCGGGGGGTACTGGCAGACCGGGTTATTCTTTTATGAGAATCTTATTAACACCATCCTGGATGTGGAGCTGAAGCGGGGCGACACACCGACGGTCTTTTCCAAGGCCGTGAGCTATATTGACAGAATCTCCGGTATAGACCGGCTCATCAATATATTAAAAGCGATGGGAACCGACAAGCTCGACCGCAAGACCTATTACGGAAGCCATGGGTCCGGGCGGCGGGAATGCTTCAGCCACCTGCTTCAGGTCTGTTACCCGCTGGAAACGGACCATGCCGGCCGGCTCCGCGAAGCGCTTGAAGGAAGCGGGATCAAGGAAGCGCGTCTGATCGAAGCGGCGATGTATGCCCCCCAATGGCTGGATATCGTGGAAGAATATCTGGGGTATGCGGGATTTAAGAGCGGCTGTTATTATTTTGCCGCCCATATGAATGAACGGTTTGACGAAAGAAAGCAAGCCATGATCGCCAAATACACTCCGCTGTCGGTCGAGGACCTCAACCGTGGCGCTTTTGACAACCGCTGGTTTTACGAGGTGTACGAGGTGCTGGGGGACAAGCTGTTCCAGCAGCTTTATGCGAGCGCCAAATATCTTTCTGATGGCAGCAAGCACGCCCGCGCCAGGAAATATGCCGATGCCGCCTTGGGGAAGGCGGTCAGGGAAGAGCTGGAAGCAGAGATTGTAAAGAAGCGGAACAAGGATCTGCTGATGAGTTACGGGATCCTGCCGGTCAAGGACCGGGCCGACATGCTGCACCGCTATGAGTTTTTGCAGCAGTTCCGCAAGGAAAGCCGGCAGTTTGGGGCTTTGCGAAAGGCCAGCGAAGAAGACGCCTTCCAGATGGGCTTAAAGAATATGGCATCCGCCGCCGGCTATGCCGACGCTTCGCGGCTGATTTTGGCGATGGAAACCGAACTGGTGAAAGAGAACCGCGCCTATCTCGAATGGCAGACGGTAAACGAATATGAGATAAAGGTCGGGCTCCGGGACGCCGGGGTGCCGGAGTTATTATTAAGAAAAGGGGAAAAGAACCTGAAATCAATCCCGGCGGTCCTGAAAAAAGATGCGGCAGTCCTCGCCATTAAGGACTTCCAGAAGAAGCTCAAGGATCAGCATGCCCGCACGGTGAAGATGCTGGAACAGGCCATGGAGGAAGAAGAATCCTATAGCTTCGGGGAATTATGCCGGTTGTGTGAGAACCCGGTGATCCGGGCGATCATCGTCCAGCTGGTGTTTGTCGGGGAAGACATGGACGGGTTTATTCGGGAAACAGCGGGTTATGTCTTGACGGACTGTGACGGCAGGGAGTACCGGCCGGATGCGGAAGCGCTCCTAAAAGTGGCTCATCCCTATGATCTGTACTGGAGCGGGAAGTGGCACCGCTATCAGCAGCACCTGTTTGAACGTTATCGCCAGAATGGAATCAAACAGCCCTTTAAGCAGGTATTCCGGGAGCTGTATGTCAAGCTGGCGGAAGAACTGGAAAAGGAAGCCTCGCTGATGTTTGCGGGCAACCAGATCCAGCCGAAAAAGACCGTGGCCTGCCTGCAGGGACGGAAATGGATCGCCGATTATGAGGAAGGCCTGCAGAAGGTTTTCTACGGAAAGGATATTATTGCGCGGATCTATGCCATAGCCGACTGGTTCTCGCCGAGCGAGGTGGAGGCACCGACGCTGGAATGGGTGGAGTTTTCCGGCCGGAAGACGTTTCAGGCGATTAAGATCAAGGATATCCCGGATATCATCTATTCGGAAGTAATGCGGGATGTCGATCTGGCGGTGAGCGTGGCCCATGCCGGCGGCGTGGACCCGGAGACCAGCCATTCCACGGTCGAGATGCGCAAAGTGGTGGCGGAGTTCAATAGGGAGCTCTTCCAACTTAAGAATGTTTCCTTCGAGAAAAACCATGCCGTTATCACAGGGCTTCGCGGAGAGTATACCATCCATATGGGCAGCGGGGTAATCCATCAGCTCGGCGGGCACCAGATCAATGTGCTGCCGGTCCATTCGCAGGCGCGGGGGAAAATCTTCCTGCCGTTTGTGGACGAGGACCCGAAGAGCGCGGAGATCATGTCCAAGATCCTGCTCTTTGCCGAGGACGGGAAGATCAAGGATCCCTATATACTATCGCAGCTTGTTAAAGGAAAATGATGCCGAAGGCCGCAGTGTCTGTACGCCAGTTTTTTACGATACTCGTCATGGCTGGTAATCGCTGTGGAGATCGGGGCTTATTATGAATATGATATAAAGAAGGATAGGAAGCGTTATCCATGCCGGATCAGCATTCTTGTCATATTTATAATAGGAGAGAAAGAGGTAACAGGCTATGCAGGAGATCGAATTTGCCATCTTGGACTTTATACAAAACAATTTAAGGACGGATATCGGGGATCAGTTCATGGTTTTCTTTACGTCGCTGGGAAACAAAGGTGCTTTGTGGATTGGTCTGGGGATATTGTTGATGATGTTCGGAAAATACCGGAAAGCGGGAGTCATGGTCTTAGGATCCCTTGGCCTCAACGGGATAATTTGCAATCTGATGCTGAAACCGCTGTTTGCCAGGATAAGGCCGTTTGATATCAATACTGCCATCCAGATATTGATACCGAAACCATCCGATTACTCCTTTCCGTCCGGTCATACCGCCGCCGCCTTTGCGGTGGTTGCCGCCCTGTATATGGCAAAGGTGAAGCATTGGTATGTGGCCCTTGTTCCGGCATGTCTGATGGCGTTTACCAGACTGTATCTGTATGTACATTACCCGACGGATATCTTGGGAGGGATTGTTGTCGGCGGCGCCAGCGGCGTGGCTTTTGGGCTGATTGTCAATTATTTTGTCGATCGATTTGATCAGTTCCGCAAACAAAGTACTGACGAATAAAAGCAGGTAGAAAACACCATCTAATAATCAGGAAGAAAGACATGACAAAGAAGGTCATTTATTTGTGACGATTGTGTCATGTCTTTTTGAATGCCCCCTGACTTCACGCTTAACATCGTTTGCCAATTTCCACCAAAATAATATCCGGACCGATCTTGATAATATCCTTATATGGGATAATAATATCCGGTTCATTGTAAAAAAGTGCATTAAATTTATTCCTTCCACAGATAATAAGCGCGTGAATATGCCCGTTGCAGTCTTCAAATTCCAGATCCGTCACTTTTCCCAGACTTTTACAGGTATGAATATTTATGACATCCTTGCATTTCAATTCTGAAAATAACATCTGCTTCACTCCTTTTTTATATGTATATTTTTCATCTAATCGGTGAATGATTAAATTACAGTAATCAATTCAGGAGGATGATGTATGGCACAGGGAAAAGTTGAAATTTGCGGTGTCAATACGGCAAAACTGCCGCTTTTGAAAGCCGGGGAAAAAGAAGAGCTTTTCGACAGGATCGAAGAAGGTGATCTGGAAGCCAGAAAGATATATATTGAGGGTAATCTGAGGTTGGTTTTAAGTGTGATCAAACGTTTCTCTTCCAGTAATGAAAATGTCGATGATCTGTTTCAGATCGGCTGCATCGGATTGATTAAGGCTATCGATAATTTTGACACCACGTTAAACGTCAAGTTCTCTACTTATGCAGTGCCGATGATTATCGGCGAGATCCGGAGATTCCTCCGGGACAACAATTCCATCCGCGTCAGCCGTTCGCTTAAGGACACGGCCTATAAGGCCATCTATGCCAAAGAAAATATGATCAAAAGAGACCTGCGGGAGCCGACCGTCACGGAGATTGCCGAGGAAATCGGGATTTCCAAGGAAGATATCGTCTATGCGCTGGATGCCATCCAGAATCCCATGAGTTTGTACGAGCCGATATTTACCGACGGCGGCGACACTCTCTATGTAATGGATCAGATCAGCGATAAAAAGAACAAGGAAGAGACCTGGGTGGAACATCTTTCACTGAGCGAAGCGATGAAACATTTGGGTCAGCGGGAAAATGAAATCATCGGGCTGCGTTTCTTTCAGGGCAAAACCCAGATGGAAGTGGCTGACATGATCGGCATTTCACAAGCCCAGGTTTCCCGTCTGGAAAAGAATGCTCTGAAAATCATGAAAAATTACCTGACCGCGTAATCAAATAAGGAATCCCCTATATTTATCGTTGAATTTTACCATTATAATTATCGAATTATCTATAAATATGTATATAAAACGAATTTGACTTAAATTTAACTTGACAAATAGTTAGCAATAAGTTAAAGTGAAAGTAGTTAGTTCAAACTAACACTCGCGGCTTACAGTTTATTTACTTGCTATGTCTTACTTGAACTTTACTGTAAGCCGCAGAACTTTAAGAACAATTTATGATTGACCAGTTCGGTAATGTTTTTCTAAGGAGCTTTCAGTAACAGCTTTCTCGTTATACTTTAAAACTCATTATTCTGCAAAACCCAGTCAGCATAATCAGGGTTGCTCCAGACGGTTTTGTCCTCGAAGGTAACGGACTTGATACAAGATAGGATAAACGCTGCCTGATGGGTTCCGGAGCGACGATCCCAGCCGTCAAAAAGGTTGGAGTATTCACTTACGTCCGTTTCTCCGGGTTCGAGTATAGCGGCATCACGCTCTTTTTCCAGCATATCTAACATTATTTTTCGTTCAGGTTCTCCGTAGAAAGGTTGAAGCTCTTTGATATAATAATCATAGTTCTCCATGTAGTGATCATACTCTCCCTTCGTCTTCACATAGACGAAAGTTTTCGGAGACACGGGGGATATGCCTGTTATGATGATATCAGACCCTGCGTTTCCGATCCCGCCGTTCTGATCCACACCCCGTGCGTCCCAGTAGAGTTCAAGCGGGTTGCCGTCCTTGTCAAAAGCCATGAAAGCCTGTTCGAAATATATGATATTCTTATTGCCCGTGTTTGTTACATAGCTTGCAAGCATAGGCCATTTGTAGATGCCGTCATTAAAATCGACCCACGCGGAATCAACAATGAGCGGAGCGCTGCTGTTTACCGTATTTGCGGCGGTATCACCGGCAGTTAGGCCTTGGGGAGAATTCGTAGTAAAACCAACCATAAATATCATAAGAAATAAGGAGCATGCCCCAATTGCCCATTTAGGAGCCTTCTTGAAATTCATCACGTTGTTAATCCTCGCTTTCATAGTATGGTAACTGCCCTCTCCGAAAGCCAGAGGGCTTAATATCGCAGGTTTACGAGTGTATAGATTCACAAGCAGCATAGAGTATTTCTGCCGCAGATCGTCCGCCGAGCAGCGCAGGACCGCTTCATCGCAAGACATTTCCATGTCCTTTGACATGAGGAAATAACTGATCCAGATGACTGGGTTAAACCAATGCACCGCAAGGATGATGAATGCCAGCGGCTTAATAAGATAGTCGCGCCGCTTGACATGCACCTGTTCATGCTTAAGTATATATGCAAGCTGTTCGCTGTCGCAGTTCAGCGGAATATAGATTCTGGGCCGGGCAAATCCAAGAACGAAAGCAGTAGCGACTCTGTCCGTCCGGTAAATATTTCTGCATTCGATCGTAGCGTCATAAACCCGCCTTTTCAGGCGAAAATATCCGATGACAGCATAGGATAGCAGCACGGTTGTCCCTGAAAGCCATACATAAGCCAAGAAGGCCAGCGCCGCCGGTACCGGGTTTGCCCTCGCCGTGGGATCAGCTTCCGGAATAGGATTAGCGACAAACCGGTTTGCCGGTTCTTCAACAATAAAGCCGCTGCTTTCCATATGCGGTACCGGCTCAAAAACAGCAGAAATCGGAATAATTTCGGCGTTAGCCGGCATTAGGCTTGCCGGGCTTTCCCATTGTATGGGGCACACCAGCCGCAGGAAAACAACTGCCCACAGCAGGTATGAAAACATCTTCGGGGCTTTTTTAAGCAGCAAGCGCGCTATTATCACGGCAACTGCCACGATACTCGCAGCACCGCTCATATTAATTATGCTGAATAAAATATCCGTCATTTTTTCGCCTCCTCAATTATTTTCCGCAGCGTGTCCGCTTCATCGGCGGTCAAAGACTTTCCTTTTAAGAAAGCCGCAACGAAAGACGGTATTGAACCGTCAAAAGCCCTATCCAGCAAATTATCGGCTTCGTACTGCTGAACTTGTTCCCGTTTAATAAGTGCAGAAACGGTGGCGTTATCGTTGACCAAAAACCCCCGTTCCGACAGCTTTCTGATCACGGTGTATGTCGTCGGCCTTTTCCAGCCAAGCCGGTCACCGCAAATGACAGACAGCTTTTTAGAGTTTATAGGCTCAAACTCCCATACGATGTTCATAAACTTAAACTCGGCATCGAATAATTTCAGTTCGTCCATACAATCACCTCCTGTTTATCGCGATAAACTGAATTAATTTGAGTTTATCGCAATAAACAGGGTTTGTCAACATGTTTTATTAAGAAGATCATATTTATTGTATCGCCATGACTGCAGCACAAGGACAAAGCGGTTGACATAATGACAATAAGGACATATAATGTTGTTATATTATAAAAAACACATAGATGTAGTGTTTTGGAATTGTGGAGGGAGATACACCGATGAAGTGCCCATTTTGCGGTCATGAAAACACCAGAGTCATCGACTCCAGGCCTGCCGAGGACAACAACTCCATCAGAAGGCGCCGGGTATGTGATGAATGCGACAAGCGGTTTACCACCTACGAGAAGATTGAGACGATACCGCTGATCGTTATCAAGAAAGACAACAACAGAGAAACCTATGACCGTTCCAAGATCGAAGCAGGGGTTCTGCGTGCCTGTCATAAAAGACCGATCAGTGCCCATCAGATCAATCAGCTGATCGAAGAAGTGGAAACCCAGATTTTCAGCAGGGAGGAAAAGGAGATTGAAAGCCGCATAATCGGCGAGATTGTCATGAACAGGCTGAAGGATCTGGAAGCGGTCGCCTATGTCAGGTTTGCTTCGGTTTACAGGGAGTTCAAAGATATCAATACCTTTATGGACGAGCTGAAGAAGATGCTGAATTAACATAGTAATCATAGTAATTCAAGGAATCATAGTATCAAAGTAATCTTAGTAAAATAAGGAATCATAACATCAAAGTAATCTAATTGCGTATAAGTACAGGATGGCAGCAGGCACCAGAGCTATGCTGCCTTTCGGTAATCATAACGGAATATAACTGAAAAAACGCACAGGCATAGTGCTTTGGAAACGATACAGCCAGAGGAGATAATAATATGTCATTGTTTAGACGTAACAAAAAAGGAAACATCCCGGAAAACACGGCCTCCGAAGATAAAAGCAAAGATTCTGTCACGCTTTACACGGCAACCGGTAACGTTGACGCAGTCAAGGATTCTCTGCTTCATCAGTTTGCAGAGATGACCAGGGAAGTGGCGGCATTGCCGAATCCGGATGCATCCTTCTGCCTCAGCTTGCATCTACATAATAACGCCATCGTAATCCTGAGCATCATATCTGATCATAAATATGTATCAGAACAAATTGCCGGGATGACCGATTTTTTTGCCCAAGCCAATTGCCGTAACACCGAACTGCATCACAGCGTCCTGAATCAGATACGGGTATTTAACTGTATCATAGGCTGTTTTTATGAATATGATGATGAAGCAAGCGCAGCTGACGTGCTGGATCTGCTATATGGCGCCGCAAAGACGATTAACGCCCTTGTCCTGACCAAAAGAATGGAGCTTTTTAATCACGAGCATAAGCTGGTTCTTTCTATAGAAGGGCAAACGGATCTGGACACGTATACCCCCATTGCGAACGCGGACTTGCTGGACGGCGGCGCAGAAGAGACAGATGCAGACCGGATGCGGCGTGAACGCTCGATGGCAGTCTTACAGGAAAAGGGCATCCCCCATCTTCCCGGTCTGCATGCAGCGGTTAAGGAGTCGGAAGCCAGGATCCGTTCAGCGGCTGAGATCGTAGACCGTTTGCTGGCCATGTTTGCTGTCTGTGTATACTGCGAAGCGCGCAGTAACGGAGGTTCCTTAGAAGAACCCCATAAATATCTGAAGCGGATAGATGAGATCCTGACAGGTAACCTGAAAAGCTGTCTGACACCGGAAGAAACGGCATTCTTAAATGTCAAGAATCCGGACGGGCTCATGTATGCAAGGTTTGGGTGGCGGTATGAATGCTGCCACGTCCTTATGTGGGTACTCGGACTTACTGACGAGCTGGGTTATCCCGACAAAATTTGTAATGTTTCGGATATGGCAGCGATTCTCTGGAATGTAAAAAGTGCCAACGACCTTTTTGACAACGCCAAGGCCCGTCAGGCGGAGGATATTCTGGATGCGGCTGATTTGGTGCTGAGATATGACTGGGCCTGTGTGGATGCCCGGATTCACAAGGAGCAAAGTCCCGCAGGACTGAATGGCGAGGTGGTCTATGAATGGCATTACGCCTTTAACTGGCTGACCGGCGCAAACAATAACGCGGACTGGGATCGTGTTTCTGTTGATACGTAATTTAATACTACATAAATATGTTCTTTATTTGTAAGTTAATATATGAGTGCAATAATATGGGTCAAAAACGTTAAATCAACCTATAATTTACGTTTTTGACCTTTTTGACGTTTGCTTATTAAGAAATGCTTATCCAGTTCTTTAATAGAGACTGAAGAAATTGCAAAGTAGCAACAAACAAATACGGCATATATAGTCTTTATGTAAATAATGACAATGTATATATAATTAACATCAAAGGCAATGACATGCAAGACGGCGCAGGCGGAGCTCAGACAGTAACGCCATACGGTGTAATTGTTGCCGGGTTAATTTTAGTAGCGGTATATACAGTGGCAGGTGGAGTAATGGTAGTAGCTGCCGCCGCCGCAACACCTGTGGTTGCAGCAACTAAGTAAGATAAGCAGCTGCTGAGAGCAGTTGCTTACATGATTACCATAAGTATATTTTTTGATTCTTATTGATGAGGTTTCTTATTTGTCGATTTTTAGGAGATGAAAACGTGAATGAAAACTATACATATAATCCACTGATTGGAAGAGACAGTTCCCCCCAAAGTGCTTCTTATTATCAGCATATTAAAGGACATGGCCCTGTTGCGTGTGCTTTTGACGTTACCACTAATTGTAATTTCAATTGCATGCATTGCTATAATAACAGCGGCTCAGCAAAAACAGATGAGTTGACAAATGCGGAGTGCATAATGATGCAGAGCAGATTGCCGATATGAGGTGTTTGAGTGTATGCCTTTGCGGCGGCGAACCGTTAATGAGAGAAAATATAGTGGATATTATCAAAGTGATTAAGAAAAAAACAGGAACGGTACATATGGTCTCTAATGGCTCATTAGTGACCGAGGAAAAGCTTGGATTGTGTACAGATGCTGGATTAAATTTGATTCAATTTAGTTTAGATGGAGCGAATGAATGGCAACATGATGTTTTTCGGAGACACCCAGGTGCATTTGAAAAAGTTATCAATGCGATTAAAATTGCTAAGAAGTTAGGGCTTAAAGTAGCAATTTCATTTATACCTAATAAATTAAATTACAAATCCTATCGGAGTTTTATCGATCTTTGCCTGTCACTAGACATTGAAGATGTAAGGACTATGCCGCTTATTCCAATGGGCAGAGGCAGTCAAATATATGATTTGGTTTTAAGCGGTGAAGAAGAACTGGAATTTCGACAGTCTGTTGAGTGGGCGAAAGTATATCTTCGAGGCACAAGTACAATGGTCAGTCATGGTGATCCAATTGATCATTTATATAGGATGCCGACAAATGTAGATCTCAATTTTTCAACGTACCAAGTTGAAGTAAAATCAAATGGTAAGCTTGGATTAACGACGTATCTGCCAATCTATATTGGAGACCTGCATAAGCATAGTTTAAAAGAATATTGGGATTCCGGACTGGATAAAATATGGGGCCATCCGAAAATAATCCCATATCTTAACAAAATAAGAACCATATATGATTTTGATAAATTTGAACCGAGGCCGTTTTCTGGTGATAGCATAGAGTTTGACTTAATTGATAATAAGGAGGAATAGAAATGAAATATACAGCACCTTTAGAAAAAGATATTTTTATACGCAAAGGGGACAATGGGGCAGGTATTATCTATGATAAAACAAAGGGACGTCAACTGGTGCTTAATAAAACGGGAATTAATATATCTGAAATCGCATTTGATTCTTCAAGCAGCCAGGAGGTACTTCAACGAGTTGCCCAGATGTATCCTAATATTGAGACAGAAGTACTAGAAAACGACATTAAGGAATTAATGAAAATTCTTAGCGTTTTCCACTTAATAAAATGGAATAAGGATGATGAAGATGAATACAATTGCTTTTTCCAGTTGGAATCAAAAGATAAATTGTTCAGAATAGCTGGCGAGGAAGATTACGAGGTAGTATCCGATTTTATTGAAAAAATAGGATTTCAAGGGGAAAAAACTTTTTCTGTTGCTCAGTTTGAACAATACTACGATATTGCCAGTATTCGCTTCCGCTCATTCGGTTTAAGTGAATGTTATGCATATTGCGTAGAAAACGGTCAAGTAAAAGCAGTTTTGGCTTTTACGCCTCCGTCACCCAGCAGTCTCGTGTTATCTTTAGTGTCGTTTTTCTTTTTGGACGAGTTGAGCAATGACGATGTGAAGTCGATACTTTATGCCTTAATTGTAAGGATATTACCGCGTTTTTATCATAGAATTGCCAAAGTCAGGATTTCAGCAACGGAAAAGAGTTATGAAAAATTAGAGGTATTTATAAATGCTTTGGAAATGAGTAAAGAAGCATACCTGCCTGACGAAACTACAGACGGGTCAGTTACATTCTATTCGCAGAATGTTAACTTTTTTGTTCGTGATAATAAGTCGTCATGATATTTATTTTAGAACAATCTTATACAGGAGGATGACAGCGAGGCTGAAGTACGGTATAATTAATAGAACCTTTTATAAAATTGTATAGTACAAAGAAAGGAGTAGATCTTATGAGATTATTAACAATCATTGTAGCGTTGACATTGCCAGGAGCATGCATTTTAACAGGAGTTTTAAGCCGTTTTTCCGTACCATCTAAACCCAATATGGCTTTTGGGTTCAGGACGCGGCGTTCCTCAAGCAGTATCGAGGCATGGCAATATGCAAATAAATTATGTGGGTTATTTTTTTTAATATTAGGTATTATTTACTTATTAGCGGGCATAATTGGTGTAAATGTTTTTAGGAACACTTCTTTGTCTCAGTTTAGGGATATAGTTACAATCTATGCTATAAGTTTTATGGTATTTGTTGTTATATCTATAATATTAACACAAATTATTCTATGTAAAAAATATGATATCAATGGAAATATCAAAACTTAATACACTTTTTTGATGAAATAACCGTATCTGATAAGCAAAAGACATGAAAGAGTGTATAAGATATGACATTATTTATAATGAAATTTATAAAGAAACAATCAGGTTTTTTCGGCATACTTTGTTTTATAACTGTTTTAAACAGTCTGTTATCCTTGGTTTTACCTTATTTTTCGGGTGCATTTGTTGATATGTTGATCAAAAGTCCTTCCAAAGCAAATGTCGTTAATTTTGCTATTAATATATTTGTCATTGGTTTAGTCATAATACTTTTTACGTTTGTCGGGAAAATATTAATGGCCTATCTAGTAAGTAATAATGAATATTTTTTAAATCAAGAAATTATTTCACATATACAAAAAATACCTTTGGAAACATTCAATTCCCGATTTGTATCTTCCTATTTGACTAATCGTATCACAACAGATGTAAGTACGTTGGTCAGATTTTATATGTTTAACATATTTGTTTTCTTTATAAATATTATCACGTTAATTACGGTATTTGCTATCATTTATTTTATAAGCGCTCATATATTCTTTATCACTTTACTCTTTGTCCCAATATATATTCTCTGCTATATCATCGTGAAAAAATATCTCAAGATCGCACAAAAAAAATATAAGGAATCTCAAAATCAATATGCTAAAGTAATATATAACCAAATTGATCAAGTATACTTTATTAAAGCCAACAGTAGTTTTGATCGAAGTACTGAATGCTTAGGAAAAGGCTATAATAAACACTTTAAGTTTCTTTTTAATTTAAGTAAAATATCAGAATTCTATTTATCAATTGATTCAATACTTGCAAGCTTGTTTCAAGCTATTGTATTAATTATTGGCGGTTTTCAAATAATTTAATAATACTCTATCAATTGGCCAATATACTATCATTAATATATATTTTACAATGCTGCTAGGAATATTAAAGTATTATTTTAATATAGGTAAAGACTACCAAGATGCCAAAGTTTCCTATAATCGCATTATGGAATTATTATCTATTGCAAAAGAAGGTAATGGAGATATTATTCTTGATTCAGTTGATGAAATTGAAACCAGTAGTATTGGCTTTGTATATCCGGATTCAAAAAGCTTTCATCTGTTTTTAGAAAATAATAGATTTGTCAAGGGAAATATTTATCTTTTCAAAGGTGACAATGGTTCGGGAAAAAGCACAATATTTAATTTATTATCAGGAATAATTCAAAACTTAAATATGGGATACATCCGAATATCTGCAAGAGACATAAGAGATATTGATATGTATGATTTACGTGCCAAGAGAATATCCATCTTGTTACAGCAACATAAACCGGAATCAGATTTGACTGTAGAAGAGTATCTGAGAGAAGCATTAGTAGATAATAATAAAAATAGTTTATCGGCTGCGATTGAGGAAAAATCTATTGACTTAATTTTTGCGGATACTTTGTTTGAAATAAAGGACTTCTATTCACGGAAAATGCACTCTCTTTCTGGAGGTGAAATGCAAAAGGTAAGAATAACCTACACTCTTTTAAAATCGTTCGACTTATTGATACTAGATGAGCCTTTTACCGCATTGGATAAAAAAACCTGTAATAATTTAATCAAATATTTGGAAGCAATAAAATTAAGTAATCTTATTCTTTTATCTAATCACGATAACAGATTGGATAATCTGGCTGATGCCATTATAAGGGTATGATAGAAATGCAATGATTATGTTTATAAGATTCGGTGCTTAATTAAACAATAAGCAAAAAATCCTTGCAATTTCCCCAATCATTGTATAAAATAAAGCAAAACTAAATATGATATCAGGTAAGAAGAAAGGAACAGTAAACATGAAAAGAAAAGAAAGGAAAGCCGTCTTTTCGATCATGGTGCTGACAGCACTTGCTATTGCACTGAGCGGCTGCTCAGGTGATAAGAAAGGTGATGAAGAATCTCTTATTACTGTCGGTATACCTCAGGATCTGGAAGACAGTCTTGACCCCCACAGAGCGGTGGCGGCAGGAACTAAAGAGGTATTGTTCAACTTGTTTGAAGGGCTGGTCAAGCCCGCAAGCGACGGTAGTTTTATCCCTGCAGTGGCAAGTGACTTCACCATATCGGAAGACGGCATGGTTTACACGTTTGAATTACGAGAAGGAGTCAAGTTTCATGACGGCAGCACGGTCACGGCAGAGGATGTAAAGTTTTCGATTGATAAATGCGCCGATGCCGGAAGCGGAGCCCCGCTGGTAGCGGCGTATTCTAATGTTGCGGAAGTCGTCATCGCCGATGCGGCAACCGTGGAGATCCGCCTGAAAGAGCCGGATACGGAATTCCTGGCTTCCATGACAACGGCGATACTTCCCGCCGCCAATGCTTCACCGGCCACCAACCCGGTCGGAACGGGTCCTTACCGCTATGTCTCCCGGTCCCCGCAGGAGAACTTCATAGTTGAACGGTTTGAAGATTACTGGGGAGAAAAGGCCAATATCAAGAACGTCGTCTTTAAGATATGCCCCAATGCCGATACCCTCCTGATGGATCTGGAGGGCGGCTCCATCGATATGTATGCGCGGCTGCCGGCCGCCCAGGCGGCTGAATTGTCCGACCGTTTTGCGGTGATGGAGGGTTCGATGAACCTGGTTCAGGCCCTTTATCTGAATCACGACGTAGCCCCCTTTGACGATGTGCGGGTCCGCCAGGCCTTGTGCTATGCCATCGAGCCGGCTGAGATCATGGAGATGGTATCGGACGGCAAGGGAACCGAGATCGGCAGCAGCATGTTCCCTTCCTTTCAAAAATATTACATGGAAGAGCTGAAAGACGTCTACGAGCAGGATGTGGAGAAATCCAAGCAGCTGCTTGCCGAAGCCGGATACGCGGACGGATTTTCCTTTACCATTACCGTCCCGTCCAACTATCCGCAGCATGTCGATACCGCCCAGGTACTGGTAGAACAGTTCAAAGCGGTCGGCATCGAGGCCAAGATTGAGCTGATCGAATGGGAAAGCTGGCTCAGTGACGTATATGCGGGGCACCAGTATGAAACGACGGTGATCGGTGTCGATGCCGCCAGCCTGACGGCCAGAGCCCTGCTGGAACGTTTTACCTCGGCTTCGCCCAGCAATTTTATCAGCTATGACAATGCCGAGTATGACCTGGCTTTTGCCAATGCGGCGGGAAGCACCGACGATCTGGCAAAGACGGCCTACTATAAGGAGTGCGAAAGAATCCTGGCGGAAGACGCGGCAAATGTCTATATCCAAGATCTCCCGGAGTTTGTGGCTCTCAATAAAAACTTCGGCGGCTATGAGTTCTATCCGCTTTATGTCCAGGATATCGCCAAGCTGTATATCGTCTCGGCGGAAGAGTAATACCTTATTATAATGATAGGCAGCATTAGCACAGCTTTTATTTTTATACCGAAGGGAAAGCCCGTATAGCAGGCAGATGGGAGCAAAAATGAGATATGCCGGTAAAAAAATCATGACGTTGCTGATTACTTTATTTGCGGTCTCATTTTTTGTCTTCTTGTCCTTTCATCTGATTTCCGGCGACCCGGCGACAGCGATGCTGGGAACGCAGGCAACTCCGGAACGGCTGGCCGCCCTGCGGCAGGAACTGGGGCTGGACCGCCCCTTTTGGGAACAGTACGGTTCATGGCTCATGGGCTTTGTGACGGGCGACATGGGTATTTCCTACAGTTATCAGATACCGGTCAGCGAGATGGTAGCGGATAAGATCCCGATCACCATGACGCTGACTTTGCTGGCGTTTCTTTTTATTGTCCTGATCGCGGTTCCGCTGGGGCTTTTTGCGGCAAGGCACGCCGGCCGGCCGGCCGAGCGGGTGGCTATGGCCCTCAATCAGGTCATTATGTCGGTGCCGCCCTTTTTTGCCGGTTTACTTATTACCTTGGTGTTCGGTCTGATTTTGCGGCTTTTTGTACCCGGCGGCTATGTTTCTTATCAGGACAGCCTGGCCGGCTTTATCGGCTATCTGATTTTCCCCGCCTTGGCGATAGCCCTTCCAAAAGCGGCTATGGCGGCCAAGCTGCTACGCGGGACGGTCATGTCGGAAGCACGGCTGGATTATGCCAGGACCGCCTATAGCAAAGGAAATACTACCAAGGCCGTCCTTTACAGCCATGTGCTGAAAAATGCCTTGATACCGCTGATCACCTTTCTGGGGATGGCGCTTGCCGACATGATTGCGGGAAGCATTATTATTGAGCAGGTGTTCGGGATTCCCGGTCTGGGGCGGATTCTCCTTTCGTCCATTTCCAACCGCGACCATCCGGTGGTGATGGCCATTATCCTCTCTATTACGCTCCTGATTTTGATGGTCAATATCGCGGTAGACCTGATCTATGGCCTGGTAGACCCAAGGATCAGCATGAAGAGCTGACCGGTACGATGCGGCTAGCACTTATAAAGAGGGCAGCACTTATGAAGAGGACAGCACTTATGTATAACAAGAAAAACTACAGCTTAATAATCGGCGGGAGCCTTTCGGCAGTGATGTTTCTGTTTATGCTGGTTGGTATTTTTTATCTGCCTTATGACCCGAATGAGATGGATGCCGCCGCCAAGTTTGCCGGCTTCTCGTTCCGGCACTGGCTGGGCTGTGATAATTTCGGCCGGGATCTGCTGAGCCGGGTGATGGAAGGCAGCCGGACGACATTGTTCGTGGCCGGCAGCACGGTGCTGGCGGGAACCGTCTTCGGTGTCATCTTAGGGGCTTTTACCGGTTACTTCGGCGGCATTATCGACGAAGTCGTCATGCGGATACTTGACGCGGTCTTGGCATTTCCGAGCATTTTGCTGGCTCTGGTTTTTATCAGCCTGCTGGGAAGCGGGAGAAATAACATGATCATTGCGCTGGGAATCGCCTTTATCCCTAGCTTTGCCCGAATCGTCAGGGGAGAGTTCATCAAATATAAAAATATGGACTATGTCACCAATGCCCGGCTCCAGGGAGCCGGCCCGCTCCGCCTGATGTTCATACATATTCTCCCCAATACCTTAGGGGTCTTGCTGTCCGCTATTATGATCGGCTTTAACAATGCCGTGCTGGCAGAAGCGGGCATGAGCTATCTGGGCATCGGGGTACAGCCGCCGGATGCCAGCCTGGGGCGGATGCTGGCAGAAGCCCAGGCCTATTTGTTCCGCTCTCCGGCCGGGGCGCTGGTTCCGGGCATCGTGCTGATCCTGATTATCTTAGGGGTCAGTATGCTAAGTGAAGGGATTCAGAACCATTTTGAATAGGAAATTGAATAGGTAATAGAATAGGAAATCTGAATAGGATATTTGAATAGGAAATCTGAATAGGAAATTTGAATAGGAAGTCAAGAATCATGATGAAGCAAGACAGACCTCTTTTGCAGGTACACGGTCTCAATATTGAATTTCATGACGTGCTGGTGCCGGAAACGGTAGTATATGATTTCGAGATGGACTTATATCCCGGAGAGATCGTCGGCATCGTCGGCGAATCCGGCTCCGGCAAATCCATGTGCGCCCTTGCCATCGCCGGCCTGCTCCGGCGACATGATATGCAGAAAAAAGGCGAGATTCTTTTTGCCGGCCAGGATCTCCTTACCTGTCCCCGAAGCGTGCTGCGGCAGTTTCAAGGCAATGATATCGCCATTGTCTTTCAGGAGCCGATGTCATCCTTGAACCCGGTCAAGCGGGTCGGCTGGCAGGTGGAGGAAAGCTTACGGATCCACACCCGTCTTTCCAAAGAACAAAGATATGAAAAGACCATTCAGATGCTCGATGACGTCGAACTGGCCGACCCGAAAAGAGTCTACCGCCAGTATCCGCACGAGCTTTCCGGCGGGATGCGCCAGCGGGTCATGCTGGCAGCCGCGATGATCTGCGAGCCGCAGATTCTGATAGCCGATGAGCCCACAACGGCATTGGATGTCACCGTCCAGTCCCAGATCATGGAACTGCTGAAACGGATCAACCGGGAAAAAAACACCGCTATTCTCTTTATTTCCCATGACTTAAGCCTGGTGGCGCGCCTATGCGAACGGGTGCTGGTCATGCAGGGCGGCTATGTCAGGGAAAGCGGGCCGGTCGAGGATATTTTCCATCGCCCGCAAGAGGAGTATACCAAGAAACTGATTGCTGCCATCCCGACGATACCGACGATGCCTACAGTCACGCTCAGCTAGTGCGTATTAAGGAGAACTCCGATGAAAAATAAAGAAGATAAGCCGGGCCAAGCCATCCTGACGGTAAAAAACCTCAATGCCTTCTACAGGGAGCGCGGCACCAAAGGGGGAAGCCGCCGGCAGATCCTATATGATATTTCTTTTTCCATGCAGGAAGGGGAAATCCTGGGCCTGGTCGGAGAGAGCGGCAGCGGCAAATCGACGCTTGTCAAGACCCTGCTGGGGATTCATAAGGATTATCACGGAGAAATCCTTCATTACTCGTCGCGTCCGCAGATGGTATTTCAAGATCCTTACGGCTCCTTGAATCCGTCCCGCAAGATTAACTGGATCCTGGAAGAGCCGCTGCGGCTTGCAGGCGGCTTCAGCAAAGCAGAACGCCAGGAAAAAGTCATGCAGATGCTTCATAAAGTGGGCCTGGAGGAAAAACTGGCAGAGCGCTATCCCCGCCAGCTTTCCGGCGGTCAGCGGCAGCGCGTCGGTATCGCCGCCGCCCTGATGCTGAAACCGCGGCTGCTGATAGCCGATGAGCCGATTTCCGCCCTGGACGTGACGATTCAGTCCCAGATACTGAACCTGCTGCTTACGCTGCATGAAGAAATGGGGCTGTCAATCCTGTTTATTTCCCATGATCTGCGGGTAATCTATCAGATGTGTGAACGCATCCTGATCCTGAACGACGGCGCAATCTGCGAAGAAGGCCCTTGTTCAGAAGTCATCTTTTCCCCAGTGACCGATTATACGAAAGCACTGCTGCGTGCCGCCGGCCTGGAGCCGCTCTAACTTTCAAGCCGCTTTCTTGTCAACTTTTATATATACAACTTTGCTGTTCAATGGTATACTCTAAAAAAAGATTATTTAGCAGAAGGGACGATATGCCGGCAATATTTGAAAGCTTATATCCTGACCATTATTTTGCTTCCACCTACCGGATTCCGTTCGGGAAGCTGTATGAGGAAGGTTACCGCGGGATCATTTTTGACATTGACAATACTTTGGTGGAGCACGGGGCACCGGCAGATGACAGGAGCGTGGAGCTGTTCCTGCGGCTTCGGGACATCGGATTCGGAACCGTGATCCTGTCCAATAATAAAGAGCCGCGGGTAAAACTGTTTAGCGATGCAGTGGGCAGCGGCTATATTTACAAGGCGGCCAAGCCGTCGGCCAAGAACTACCGGAAGGCCATGACGATGATGGGGACTGACCGGAGCGACACCTTATTTGTGGGAGACCAGATTTTTACTGATGTATGGGGGGCCAGAAGGGCCGGCCTCTTGAGCTATCTGGTCCGGCCGATTGATAAAAAAGAAGAAATCCAGATTGTTCTGAAGCGCTATCTGGAAAAAGTGGTGCTGTATTTTTATAAGAGAAAATGCAAAAGAGAAAACAGGATATATATGCAGGAGTCAGAATGACAGTGATAAACGGAAAAACGAAAGTATACGGACTGATCGGTAATCCCGTGGAGCATACGCTGTCCCCGCTGATCCACAATACGCTGGCGGAAGCTCTGGGGCACAATCTGGCCTATGTCCCGTTTCCGGTTTTAGTGGACGGACTGGGCGCGGCGGTGCGCGGAGCCTTTGGGCTGGGCATCGGCGGGATGAACGTGACGGTTCCTTATAAAAATACCGTGATACCGTTTTTGGAACGGACGGATGCAGCAGCGGCCCGGATGGGTGCGGTCAATACGCTGGTCAGGGAGCAAAGCGGCTATGCCGGATATAATACCGACATCGAAGGCTTGCATCGGGCTTTGATAAGCGAGGATATCCGGATTGCGGAAGCAGACGTTCTGCTGCTCGGAGCCGGCGGCGCGGCCAGGGCGGCGGCCTTTTTGTGCGCCGATCAGGGAGCCGCTTCGCTGGTCATCCTGAACCGCTCGAAGGAAAATGCCGACCGGCTGGCTGCCGAGGTCAACGCTTCATATGGCCGGGACTGGGCTGAAGGTATGGCACTGGAAGATTATCATAAGCTGCCGCAGAAAAGCTTTCTGGCGCTTCAGGCGACCAGCGTCGGGCTTTATCCTGAAAGCGGGCGGGCGGTTATTGAAGATCCTGATTTTTATGTCAGGATCCATACCGGATATGATATGGTCTATCGGCCGTCTGACACGAAGTTCATGAAACAGGTGCGAAAGGCCGGCGGTAAGGCTTACAACGGTTTAAAGATGCTGTTATATCAGGCTGTTATCGCTTATGAATTGTGGAACGGGATTACGGTGCCGGAAGCCGTTATCGGCAGGGTTTATGAAAATTTACGAAGCATGTCGGAGTCGGAGCCCAGTCATAATTTGGTACTGATCGGTTTTATGGGAAGCGGCAAAACCGTAATAGGGAAACAGCTTGCCAGACGGCAAAAGACAGAACTGATTGATACCGACAGCTGGATCGAACAGCTTGAAGGCCGCACTATAACGCAGATCTTTGCAGCGGAAGGCGAGGACTTTTTCCGGCAGCTGGAAACAGAAAGCCTTAAGAAGCTGCTGGACGGTCAGCAGAAAAGCATCATTGCCACCGGCGGCGGCCTGCCCATGAAGGCCGAGAACCGCTTGTTGCTGCGTCAGCTTGGGACCGTGATTTATCTGCGGGTCTCGTCCGAAGAGGTGATGCAGCGGCTTCGGGATGACGATAGCAGGCCGTTGCTGAGAGGCGGCGATACGCTGAACAAAATCAAACAGCTGATGGAACTGCGTGTTCCGGTCTACGAAGAGACAGCGGATATCGTCATTGATACGGACGGGAAAGACAAAGCGGCGATCGTGGAGGAAATTGTAACGGCCATCACTGAGCGGGAATGCTAAGGAAACACTGATGCATTACGTTTCCTGACAAAGTGGAAAAGGAGTTAGGGTAAAAAGTGGAAAAGGAGCGAGGGTAATATGAAAATTCTGGTCATCAACGGCCCCAATCTTAATTTTCTGGGGATCCGGGAAAAGGACATCTACGGAACTGCAGACTATCAGCATCTGTTGGGAATGATCGGCGAAAAAGGCCGAACGTCAGATGCCGAAATAGAAGTATTCCAGAGCAACCATGAAGGGGCGATTATTGACCGCATCCAGGATGCGTATTTTGACGGAACCGAAGGGATTGTCATTAATCCCGGCGCCTACAGCCATTATAGCTATGCCATCCGCGATGCGCTTGCGGCAATGACGATTCCTAAGGTGGAAGTTCACATTTCCGATATTACCGGGCGCGAAGAGTTCCGGCGGATTTCGGTTACGCAGCCAGCCTGCGATAAAATGATCTGCGGCCAAGGACTGGAAGGTTATCTTATGGCGATTGATTATCTCATCCAGGCTTGATTTCGTTATGAGGTGGGCGAATACAACCGACGAGGCAGACTATGATATTGATGATAGAAATAGCAGCATTCTGCGAAGTCTATTGGCGGGACTGATGACCAGTCTGGTGACAGGTGTTTTTGTTAGTCTCATGAATTAGGGATAAGTGAAATACGGCATTTCTTAAAGTGCAAGTGCGCATATTTGTTAAATCGAGATTAATCCTTGCCATCAACTAACTGGCTCCCCGGGCAATCTGACTATTTGGTATTCCAACTGGATGGTTTGAAAACCCGGCCCCCGAGCCCTCCCCCTGCTCTCTTTTCTATTAAACTTAATGATATGTCATTAGGGAGTGAACAGGAGCGAACAGTGAACAGTAGCAAACAGCTTACAGAGAAAATAATTCTAAATAAAAAAAGGTTGAAATAGTCAGTGATATATTATAAACTAATAAAGAATTAAATGGTGAACACAATAGGAGGAAGCAAAATATGATTTCCGCAGGTGATTTCAGAAACGGTCTTACGATAGAATATGAAAACAGTGTCTATCAGATCATTGAGTTCCAGCATGTAAAACCGGGCAAGGGAGCAGCTTTTGTCAGAACCAAATTAAAAAATATCATCAGCGGCGGCGTGGTCGAGAAAACCTTCAGGCCGACGGAACGCTATCCGCAGGCACGTATAGATAGAAAAGACATGCAATACTTATATAATGACGGCGAATTGTTTTATTTTATGGATCTGGAATCCTATGACCAGATTGGTCTTAACCAAGATTCCGTGGGCGAAACCCTCAAATTTGTAAAAGAAAATGACATGGTCAAAGTATGCAGCCATAACGGCAACGTATACGCCATCGAGCCGCCTTTATTTGTAGAGCTTCAGATCACAGAAACAGAACCCGGGCTAAAGGGCGATACTGCCACCGGCGCAACTAAGCCAGCGGTCGTGGAAACAGGTGCCACTGTCTATGTTCCCTTATTTGTGGAACAGGGTGATGTGATCAAGATCGATACCCGTTCAGGGGAATATCTCTCCAGGGTATAGACATTTTTTATCTTTTGCTTTTAAGACAATGGAAGGAAACTTCTGTTGTCTTTTTAATTGAAAGGAAACAAACAACTCAATTCAATGCATGCAACTCTCAGGAATTGCTAATAAAAAGAAAGGAATAAAATGGATTATACTAATTTCATAGACAACGTCAAAAAAGAAGTTCAGGACATCATGGGCGAGGGCTATACCGTCACGGCCACCCAGGTCAAAAAAAATAACGGCATCCTTTTAGACGGCATTACTATTGCCGGAAAGGGGCAGTCGGTTTTCCCGGCTTTTTATCTTAACAGTTTTTACCCGGAACATCAGAAAGGCAAAAGCATAGCGGCTATCGCCGGAGAAATCAATGCTGCATATCAAGAAGGCGGACCGCAGCCAGAACTTGACCTTGAGTTTTTCCGTTTCTATCAGCAGATGAAGGACAGGGTATTGTTTAAGCTTGTTCATTACCGTAAAAACCAAGAATTGCTCAAAGAAATCCCGCATATCCGCTTTTTGAACCTGGCGATTGTGTTTTATTGCAAGATTACCCATCAATTACTAGAAAACGGCACCATCCTGATCAACAATTCCCATCTGAATATGTGGCAGGTAACACCGGAGATTCTCTATGAGGATGCCTTGAGGAATACGCCGACCGTCTATCCGGCCGTCATCCAGACCATGGACGAAGTGATAAAGGGCTTATATGCGCAGGAACTCGAGGAAAACTGGGGTGCCGGCGCTGAGGCGGCTGAGTGTATCGACCGTGTCTTCGCGGAACAGGAAGCGCGTGCCTTTGCGGAACATGGAACGCGTGCCTTCGCGGATCAAGAAGCGCCGGAGCCCGGTCAAGAGCAAACTGTCCACCGGATGTATGTGCTGAGCAATCCGGAAAAGCTCTTTGGTGCCGCGGCAATGCTTTATCCTCAGGAGCTTGGCCGCTTTGCGGAACAAGTCGGTGCCAGCCTGTATCTTCTGCCCAGTTCCGTTCATGAGATCATCATGATTCCTGATGACGGGTTTCAGGACAAGGAGGCATTGCTTAAAATGGTAACGGAAATCAACGATACCCAGGTGGATCCAGAAGAAGTCCTGGCTTCGGCCATTTACTATTATGACCGTAAAAAAAGCGAGATTATCCGGCTTTAGCAAAATATGCTAAATCAAGAATAAATTTTTCACTGGACAATTTTCGCGCCTTATGGTATTATAATCAGGGTGATGTAATAAATTTGTAACAATTATGGAATATGCACTCGTAGTCTAACGGATAGAACGGAGGCCTCCGACGCCTTTAATGCAGGTTCGATTCCTGTCGAGTGCATTTTGCATCACCCTGTAACCATAAGTCTGGAGGTAAAAATGGCAGATCCCTATAACAACGGGAATTTTGGCAGCAGTCCCGCTGCTGGTCCAGGAAATTCCGACAGCAATAAAGATGGGAAACTGAATATAGTAGGTAATATGATCAAAGACAAGTCGGGGATGATTGCCGATTGGATTTTATCTCATACCAAAATAGTAATGCCCTTGATCTTGATCATATGTGTTGCGGTAACAGTATTGATTGCCCTGAATGCCAATGAGCAGAATCGGCTCGTGGAGGAAACAAAGATCCAGGAGGCCATCGCCTCAGAGGCTGAGGTATCTCAGATCAGCCTGAACGATATCAGCGTTCCGGACATTCCCTTAGAAGAAAATAAATATCCCGAAATCAATGATCTGATGACTGACTATTATACGGCACTGGCGGAAGGTGATATTGAGAAAGCCGCAACGATCAACACGGGTCTTGATGAGCTGGATCAAATCCGTGCTATGGAAATGTCAAAATACATTGACTATTATGAATCCATTGACGTATATACCAAACCCGGACTGTCCGAAGACAGCTTTGTTACCTATGTGTGCGGCAGAGTCCGATTTAAGGATGTCGATGCTGTCATACCGGGATTCCAGGCCTTTTATGTCATGAAAGATGAAGAAGGCGATTATGTCATCCGTAAGAGCAAGGAAGATCTGGGTGATGAGATCTATGAATATGTCAAAACCGTCACCCTGCAGGATGATGTAGTGGAACTGAACAATAAGATTACCGTGGAATATAACGAAATGATTGCATCCAATACCGAACTGGAAGAATTTATTGTCTACATGACCGGTAAGATCGAGGAGAATGTCGGTGTTGTTCTAGCCCAAAATGAACAGCCGGATATCACAGCGGATACCATAAAAGAAACGACTGCGGGCGCTGAAGGCGAAAGCGCGGCGGGGACGTCTGGTATAGAAGACATCCAGCTCAATGTCAGAGTCGATTTACAGGCCAGGACCACGGATGTCGTTAACATCCGTAGTTCAGACAGTGAAATTGCCGACAGGATCGGCAGAGCGGAGCTTGGTCAGGAGTTTACCGTATTGGAGCAGCGCGGCAACGGCTGGAGCCTTGTGGAATTTGAAGGCGGCGAAGCTTTCATAAAGAGTGAATATCTGGAGATCATCGATGAAGAACCTGTATCGGATGATGAGACCGACAGCCCTGAGGCGGACACTGACGATAACGCACTTGCTGAATCAGCTTCCGATGTCGAGACGAGAGGGACAGTAACCGTAAAAGAAAGCATCCGGATAAGAAGCAAGCCTAACACGGACGGAGATATCCTGGCAACGGTCTATGCCGGCGAAGAGCTGGATCTGGTCGAGGAGATGAGCAACGGCTGGACAAAGATCACATATAACGGCCAGGTGGGATATGTTAAAACAGAATATGTCGAATAAAAATATGAAGAACATCTAAGGCGGCAAAATATGCCGCCTAAGATGTTCTAAGGAAACACTGATGCATCAGTATTTCCTTAGACGCTCTGCGGGATGCGCACGGATTTACAGTGGAAACTGCGTTCTTCTTGGTATCGTTGGGTTCTTTATAACGAATTGGGGTTTTTACAATTTGTATATAAAGTCTCTGTGGAGCAGTGGTTTGATGCACTTCGGCTAGGGTCTGAACGGTAATAACAGCAACGCTGTGGCATGTGTGGCAGGAGTAGTTTATGAGTAAGATTATCAATTTGGGGATACTGGGGGCCGGCAATATTGCCGGGACGATGGCGGTAGCGGTCGGTAAGATGGATTCGGCCCGTTTATACGCGGTCGGTTCCCGTGATTTAAAGAAAGCGGGACAGTTTGCGGAAAAATACGGTGTTCTGAACTCATATGGTTCTTATGAGGAGCTGGTACGGGATGAGGACATTGACCTGATTTATGTGGCCACGCCGCATTCGGAGCATTATGAGCATGTCAGGCTCTGTCTGGAGAATGGGAAAGCGGTGCTGTGCGAGAAAGCCTTTACAGCCAATCTGGCTCAGGCGGAAGAACTGGTGGCATTAGCCAGAAAAAAGAACATCCTGCTAGCGGAAGCGATATGGACCAGATATATGCCGATGCGGGATACGGTGCGGGAAGTACTGGACAGCGGCGTGATCGGTGAACCGACGATGCTGACGGCTAACCTGGGCTATGTAATCAGTCATGTACCCAGGGTGAAGGAGCCGGCTTTGGCAGGCGGAGCCTTATTGGACCTGGGGGTATATGTCCTTAATTTTGCGGCAATGATGTTTGGAACAGCGGTTGCAAAGATTACTTCCGACTGTGTTTTTACTGATACGGGAGTGGATGAACAAAACGGCATTATCCTCACCTTCAAAGATGGCAAGACAGCTGTGCTTAACAGTTCCATAATTGGCAGTAGCGACCGCCAAGGGATCATCTACGGCACTCAGGGTTATCTGGTAGTCGAAAACATCGTTAATTATGAAAGCCTGTCGGTCTATGGCAGGGAGCAGCAGCTGACGGACCGTTATGAAAGACCGGGTCAGATAACCGGTTATGAATATGAAGTGGAAGCGTGCATCAGGGCACTGGCGGCGGGCCGGATCGAATGTGAGGAGATGCCGCATGATGAAATCCTGCGGATTATGCACATGATGGATGAAATCAGGAAGCAGTGGGGGTTAAAATATCCTTTTGAGGTATAAGATTCCTTTGTTTAGGAAATAATTGTATTAGGAAATCATTGTGATGATAGGATAGGATACCGATACAGTATCTTATCCTTGTTAGTTTTATAAGGTTTGTTCTATATTTTGGGAATGTTCTTATAGATATAAGCCATAGGGAGGCAGAAACGGCATGAGAAAAGATGATGCGGAGATTTTAAGAGGTATCCAAAGAAATACCAAAATGGCAATGAAGGCCTTGGACACCATAAGTGATAAGGTATATGATGATGACCTTGCCATGCAGCTTTCAAAGCAGAACCTGAAGTACTCTGAGATATACAATAAGGCCACCAATACTCTTCTGGATAATAAGACAGATGAGTACCGGTCTGGAGGAATAAGTGAAAAAATGCTGGTCGGAGGGATTCAAGCCAATACGCTTTTTAATACCAGTACCAGTCATATGGCGGAAATAGTCATCCAAGGAAGTAACCGAGGCGTACTGGATATGTGTAAAACAGTGAATAAACATGAAAATGCCAGAAATGTATATGTCGAGCTGGCCAAAGAACTCATGGATTTTGAAGAAGCAAACATTAGGCAGTTAAAAAAATACTTATAATGAAAATGTTCCAGATTAAAAGATTTACGGCGGCTGAAATACCGTCGTATTTTTTTTGAGATTGACGAACACCTCATATAGTAATAAAATAGGGGCAGGGGGTATGGGGTATGGGGCATGGCCCATAAGCCATAAGCCATTTACCATCTACCAATATGAAGGAGGTTGTACAATGAAGCAGTGTATGGACGTTGATGCCGTAACCAAGCGTCTCAGAAAGATTGAAGGTCAAATACGCGGTATTATCAAAATGATTGAGGAGGATAAAAGCTGTGAGGATATTCTGATTCAGATTGGCTCAGCGAAAGCCGCTTTGCACAAAACCGGGCAAGTGGTTTTGGAGGGGCATCTGCATCATTGCGTACTTGACGGTATTCGTGAAGGCAAGGAAGAGGAAACAGTGAAAAAGCTAACGTCCGCAATTGAGCAGTTTTCGCGGATTGTTTAGGAGGTACCATAATGAAAAACCAAACAAAAGAATTTGATTTTTCAAGATTTGCCGCCTCTTATGACGATGGTACAATGGGCAGAGCGTCAAAGCGGTTTTATAATCTGCTGCTCTGTGTAGTGGAAATTGAACCCGGTGCTAAGGTACTTGACGTTGGGTGCGGAACGGGAACGATGCTCAAAAAGCTTGCGGGCAAGACCGATTTGGATGGGTACGGAACTGACTTATCAGAAGAGATGATTTCGGAGGCGCGGGAGAAATGCCCGCAGATGAGTTTTACGCTTGCCTCCTGTGACAATCTACCATTTGAAAACCAAGCCTTTGACTGCTTAATAAGCTGCATGGCGTTCCATCATTTCAGTAACCGGGATGGCTTTGCGAGAGAAGCGGCGCGAATAACTAAAGCGGGCGGCCTTTTGTATATTGCCGACCCTCGATTTCCGTGGCCTGTCCGAAAAATTTTAAACGGCTTCTTTAAGCGCATTCGTATTGAAGCCGCATTTTTCACTTTGCAGGATATTGAATCACATTTTGTTAAGTACGGCTTTGTTGGCATTGGGACCGCTACTCATGGATATGCACAGGTAGTTAAGCTACAACGAAAAATGGATAAATAACGGGAGGACTGTATGAAGCGTGCATTTGAATTATTATCCGGGCTGAAAGCAACCAGTGTCGGAGGTTTGTTTTTAGTAGCAAGCCTTGTCCTCATGATGACAAGAACGGCAGTCGCGGTTGACCCGGCTTGGGTGACGATTGTAATTTGCGGTTATCCGCTTTTGCACCTTGCCATATGTCATATTTTTTACAATGAAGGAATGAATAAAATATCTTCTGCCCTCTTGATTACCATAGCCATGACGGCATCCATTGTTATAGGCGAAATGTTCGCCGCAGGGGAAGTTGCGTTCATCATGGCGATAGGTGCGATACTGGAGGACAGAACGGTGGAACGGGCAAAGAAAGGCATTAAGCAGCTAATCAGCCTTACGCCCGATACGGGACGGCGCATTGCCGACGGCAAGGAGGAAATGATTCCGGCAGAGCAGATACAAAAAGGTGATGTTTTGCGCATCCTTCCCGGTGAAGCAGTTCCCGTTGACGGTGAGGTTGTTGTGGGGAATACCTCTATTGACCAATCCATCATTACAGGCGAATCGCTCCCAGTTGACAAGGCGGCTGGTGACGGGGTATTTTGCGGAACAATAAACCGTTTCGGCGCTATCGACATACAGGCAACACAAGTCGGAGAAGATTCTTCTTTGCAAAAGCTGATACGGCTCGTTCAAGAGGCCGAAAACAATAAAGCGCCCATGCAACGGATTGTCGATAAGGGTGCGTCATGGCTTGTGCTGATTGCCCTTGCCATCGCGGTTATTACATATTTGGTAACACAGGATATTACTAGGTCGGTCACAGTACTTGTAGTTTTCTGTCCCTGTGCGCTCGCCCTCGCCACGCCGACGTCCATCATGGCGGCCATCGCACAGGCAGCAAAGCACGGCGTTATTATAAAGTCGGGAGAAGCCCTTGAAAACATGGGAAAGGTCGACATGGTCGCGTTTGACAAAACAGGAACATTGACACACGGCAATTTAGCGGTAAGCGACCTGATTGCCTTTGACGGTACTATGTCTGCCCCAGAGTTTTTAAGGATGATAGCTTCGGCAGAGGCACGTTCGGAACATCCGCTCGGGAAAGCGATTGTAGCATACGCGAAAGAACAAAATGCTGTCATATCAGAAGCTGAAGACTTCCGCATGATACCCGGCAAGGGCATTAGTGTAAGCATAGATGGCAAACGCCTTTTGTGTGGGAATATCGCGTTTCTTTCGGAACATCGCATAGCGCTTAACGGAACGGAACAAAACTCTCTTGAGCAGTTGCGTAAACAGGGAAAAGCTACAATCCTTGTTGCCCGTGAAAACAAATTCATCGGGATTGCCGCTCTGACTGACACGTTACGGGCTGCTGCCAAAACCATGATCGAAGAATTACGGAAAACAGGAACAGAAGCGGTGCTGCTGACAGGCGACTACCCACAGACCGCCGATTATTTCGCAGGGCAAGTCGGCATAACGAACGTCTACTCAGAATTGCTGCCGGAGAACAAGGTTGAGCAGATAAACGCCATGCAGAACGCCAGACATACTGTCTGCATGATCGGAGACGGCGTGAACGACGCCCCCGCCTTAAAAACTGCCAGCGTGGGCGTCGCTATGGGCAGCATGGGAAGTGATATAGCGATAGAAGCTGCCGACATTGCGCTTATGGGTGACGATATTACGAAAATCCCGTATTTGAAGCGGCTCTCCAACGCAACGGTCAAGCTGATCAAGATGAACATTTCCATTTCAATAGCTATCAATTTCGTGGCGATTATCCTGTCTGTCCTCGGTGTTTTGGGGCCGATTTCCGGCGCATTGGTTCACAACTGCGGGTCTGTTCTGGTGGTGTTTAATGCTGTATTGTTGTACGATAGAAAATATTTATGATTAGAAAACGAAAAATGCAGTATGTCAGGCAGATTGTTTGTGGTAGCTGCCCAGCCCTCCGGCTCCTGAGCCCCACATGCAAAAGGCGTACAAAGGCATAAAAAAATATTGTGATTTTCATTTCATCGTTATATAATAAATATTGATTTATTGACCAGCACCGCAACCGGTGTAATCTGATGATACGAGGAGGAAGAAAAATGTCATATGTAGATGAAGTGTACAGCATGGTGGTTGAAAAAAATCCCGCGCAGCCGGAGTTCCATCAGGCAGTCAAAGAGGTTTTGGAATCTTTGCGCCCAGTGATTGATGCCAACGAAGAAAAGTACCGGAAAGATGCTTTGTTAGAACGAATCGTCACCCCGGAACGTCAGCTGCTGTTCCGAGTCCCATGGGTGGATGATCAAGGGCAAGTACATGTAAATAATGCCTTCCGTGTCCAGTTCAACGGCGCCATCGGGCCTTACAAGGGCGGTCTCAGGCTGCATCCCAGCGTTAACTTAGGCATCATCAAATTCCTAGGCTTTGAGCAGATCTTCAAGAATTCCCTGACCGGGCTGCCGATCGGCGGCGGCAAGGGCGGCGCCGACTTTGATCCCAAGGGACGGTCGGACCGTGAAGTCATGGCATTCTGCCAGAGCTTTATGACGGAACTGTGCAAATATATCGGAGCGGATACCGATGTTCCGGCCGGTGACATCGGCACCGGAGCCAGAGAAATCGGTTATATGTTCGGGCAATACAAGAGAATCCGCGGCGTTTACGAAGGCGTCCTGACCGGTAAGGGCCTGTCTTATGGCGGTTCCTTAGCCAGGAAAGAGGCGACCGGCTTCGGCCTGCTATACCTGACTGAGGAGATGCTGAAAGCCAACGGCCACGACATCGCCGGAAAGACCGTAGTGGTTTCCGGTTCCGGCAACGTAGCGATCTATGCCGCCCAGAAAGCCCAGGAGCTGGGAGCCAAGGTAGTAACGGCCTCCGATTCCACTGGCTGGATTTATGATCCCGAAGGAATCGACCTGGAACTTTTGAAAGAAATAAAAGAAGTTAAGCGGGCCCGGCTTACCGAGTACGCGGCCAAGCGTTCCAGCGCACATTATCATGAAGGCCGGGGAGTATGGAGCGTAAAATGCGATATCGCCCTGCCTTGCGCGACCCAGAACGAGCTTCTTCTCGAAGATGCCAAGCTTCTGGTCGCCAACGGCTGCATTGCCGTCGCCGAAGGCGCCAATATGCCGACCACCATGGATGCCACCGAATATCTTCAAGCCAGTAAAGTCCTGTTTGCACCCGGGAAAGCGGCCAATGCCGGCGGTGTTGCCACTTCCGCACTGGAGATGAGCCAGAACAGCGAAAGACTGAGCTGGAGCTTCGAAGAAGTGGACAGCCAGCTTAAGAATATCATGATCAATATTTTCCGCAGCCTTGACCAGGCGGCAAAAGAATACGGCATGGCCGGCAATTATGTGGCCGGTGCCAACATCGCCGGCTTTTTGAAGGTAGCCGATGCCATGACGGCGCAAGGCATTGTCTGATCACATAAATATCTATCATTATTACTTATTATGACTCACTATGACTCATTATGACTCATTATTGAAATGAGCGGGAGAATATGCCATGAGAAAAATCGGAATTCCGCTGGAAGGCTTCGCTGACAAGGCCAGAGAAGCGGCCGGCGAAGGCGCAGTACTACTGAAAAACGAAGATCGGGTACTTCCGGTCAGGAAGGATGAAAAAATCTCCCTGTTCGGCCGCTGCCAGATCGACTACTACCGCAGCGGCACCGGTTCAGGCGGCTTGGTCAGCGTTCCCTATACGACCAACCTGCTGGGGAGCCTGCGGGAAAAAAGCGAGGTTGTCAATGAAAGCCTTGCTGCGGTCTATGAAGCCTGGATCGCCGAAAATCCTTATGATAACGGCGGCGGCGCATGGGCGGCCGAGCCCTGGAATCAGCAGGAAATGCCGGTTACCATAGAGCTGGTTCGGGCAGCGCGGGCGGTTTCTGAAAAAGCCGTCATCGTGATCGGCCGTACGGCCGGAGAAGATCAGGATAATGCCGCCCAGCCCGGGAGCCTCTGTCTTACCCCCGCCGAAGAAACGTTGCTGTTTACGGTAAATGCCTGTTTTGACCATGTTATCCTGATATTGAATATTTCCAACATCATCGATATGGGTTTTATGAGCCGCCAGGAATTATCCGCCAATGTTAAAGCCTTGCTGATAACCTGGCAAGGCGGCATGGAAGGCGGCAATGCGGCCGCCGACCTGCTTCTTGGCAATGCGGTTCCCAGCGGTAAGCTGCCGGACACGATAGCCCTTAAGCTGGAAGATTATCCTTCCGCGCCTACTTACGGGGATCCGGCGGCGAATTGTTATATTGAAGATATTTATATAGGTTACCGCTATTTCGAAACCTTTTGTCCGGAAAAAGTTATGTTTGAGTTTGGTCATGGGCTTTCTTATACCGATTTACCTATCGAAGTCCAAAGCGCCGAAGTTTCCGGCAGCACCATCAGGCTGTCGGTCACCGTCAGTAATACCGGATCGGAATACCCCGGCAAAGAAGTGGTGCAGATTTATTATGAAGCCCCGCAAGGACGACTCGGCCAGCCGACCCGGCAATTGCTGGCCTATCAAAAGACCGCCCTGCTGGCGCCGGGTTCCTCGCAGGACATCGAGTTTGTGATCGCCGCAGACAGGATGCATACCTATGACGATTCCGGGCTCTCCGGCGAAAAGTCGGCCTATGTCATGGAAGCCGGCGACTATCATGTCTATGTGGGCAGCAGTGTCCGAAAAACCCGGAAAGTCCTGACTTTTGTTCAGGAAACGTTCCAGGTGACCGCAAAACTGTCGGAAGCCCTGGCACCGGTCAAAACGTTCAGCCGTATGCGGCCGGGCGCCAGAAAGCCGGATGGTACCTATGATATACAGTTTGAATCCGTCCCCACCCGGACGATAAACCTAAGCGAGCGGATCAAGGCCGGTCTTCCGCCTGAGCTGCCACAGACAGGAAACAAGGGGATCCTGTTATCACATGTAAAAGCCGGCCAGGCCGCGCTGGAAGACTTTATCGCGCAGCTTTCCGCAAAAGAGCTGGCCACGCTGGTCAGGGCCGAGGGCATGGATCATCCGGAAGCAACACCGGGATCTGCTTCGGTGTTTGGCAGCGTCGGTGAAACCCTGGTCCAATACGGGATACCATTAGCAAGTACCGCTGACGGGCCTTCCGGAATCAGGATGCGGGAAGACCTGAAAGCTACGCAGCTGCCGATCGGAACTTTGCTGGCGGCCAGCTTCAATGATGTGCTGGTCGAAGAACTATATGCCATGGAAGGACGGGAGCTTGTCCGTAACGAAATTGACCTTCTTCTCGGCCCCGGCATCAATATCCACCGCAGCCCCTTAAACGGGCGTAATTTTGAATACTATTCCGAAGACCCGTTTTTAACCGGGAGCATGGCTGTCGCCGCTGTAAAAGGGATAAAAGCAGGAGGGGCAGATGCGACCGTGAAGCATTTTGCCTGTAATAACCAGGAGACTGCCAGGCGTACCACCGACGCGGTGGTTTCCGAACGTGCCGTCAGGGAAATCTACCTGCGCGGTTTTCAGATGGCTGTGAAACAAGGGGGAGCGAAATCCATTATGACTTCCTATAACCCGCTGAACGGGCACTGGACGCCGTCAAATTACGACCTGAATACCACGGTGTTACGCCGCGAATGGGGATTTGAAGGCATTGTCATGACTGACTGGTGGGCCGAGATGAACAATGTGGAAACTGGCGGTCCCGCCAGCGAACGCAACCTACGGGATATGGTCCGTGCAGGGAATGATTTATACATGGTAGTAAACAATTACGGTGCCGAGGCCAATTCGGCTGAAGATGACATCCTGCCCAGTCTTAAGGACGGGACGCTGACCTTGGGAGAATTGCAGCTACGCGCCAAATATATTCTGGGCTTTCTGCTCAATACCGCGGCCATGACGCGCCCCCGGCAGACGGCTCTCAATAACTTCAGCCTGACACCGCTCGACAGCGAGTCACTGCTCGACAGCCAGTCACTGCCTGGCAGTCAAGAAACCGCTAGGCTTGAGTCAGCACAAGAGGCTTTGCCGATTGCAGAAGCAGTCATAAGTCCCAATGGAAAAGCGGTCGTCAAAGTGCCCTTAGAAATGAGCCGGACCGCATATATCCGCATCAAAACACCGGGAATATATCAGGTTTATGGCCATATGATGTCAATAGATTTTAACACCGCACAGACAGCTTGCGAATTATTTGTCAATGGAAGCCGGCTGACGAGCATCGGTGTCCGCGGCACCGAGGGACGGTGGATCACTCAGAAACTGTTCAAGGTTAATATGCAGGCGGGACTCTACAGTCTTCGTGTGGAAGAAACCAAACCGCATCTTGTGGTTGACAGTATCAGTTTGGAAGGAGAAAACTTTGCACAATGAAATAATAAAAATAGGCCCGGTAACCATCTATGGTTATGGGCTGATGATTGGAATCGGTTTATTAATGGCTTTTTTAATGGCAGATAAGCGTGCCAAAGCCAAAGGACTTGATCCCGATCATATCTTTAACATGGGTTTTATTTCGGCTATTTTAGGATTTGCCGGCGCTAAGCTTCTGTTTTTGTTACTGGATTTACCAGTAATCATCCAGAGCGGCAATTTCTGGGCTTATCTTACCGGTAACGGTTTTATCGTCTACGGCGGGATTATCAGCGGCGTTCTGACCGCTGTCGTATATTCCAGAATAAAAAAAGTCCCTTTCTTAAAGTATTTCGACCTGGCAGCCCCCTCCATATCGGTGGCGCAGGCATTCGGAAGGCTGGGCTGCTTTTTGGCGGGCTGTTGCTATGGCCGGGAAACCGACCTGCCGATCGGGATTACTTTCCGCCACTCCAGCTATGCACCAAACAACGTAAGCCTGCTTCCGACCCAGATCATCTCCAGTCTGGGTAATTTCTGCATAACGCTGATCCTGATCCGGTATGCCCGCAAAGAGCGCCGGGCCGGAAAAGTAGGCGGCCTCTATCTCATCCTTTATGCCGTAGGACGGTTTGCTGTTGAGTTTTTGCGCAATGATTACCGCGGTTCCATAGGCCCTCTGTCCACCTCACAGTTTATCGCGGTGCTAATGCTGATTCCTGGGCTGCTGTTGTTTCTGTCGCCGGCTTTCAAGATGGATGTTAAGAAAGACGATGACAAAAATGATGATGACAAGAAAGACGTTGACAAGAAAGACGATGATGTCATAAATGATGTTGAAGCGGATGAATGAGTCTTACGGTTCCCGAGCTCCCCAGTTACTAACTAATGACATGAAATTGGTTCAAAGTAGTATTCTGCGAGATGTTTGAGTAGAGCCGCCGGTATTTTATGCTTGTTTTAGGGGAATAAATGTAGTAATATATTATGGGATTGGATTGTATACAATTATCCAATTATATTTGAATAAAAAATTTCAGTACAATGTGCGTAGATCACAGATGGGAGTCAACATGAAAGCATACGGAAGTCTGTCACGAGATGAGCTTTTATCCTTACGGCAGGATTTGGAAAAAAAATATGAGGGTGCTAAAGCCAAGGGGCTGAAACTGGATATGTCCAGAGGAAAGCCATCTGCTATGCAGCTGGACATGGGAATGGAGATTTTGGATACCGTCAATTCGTCTCTGCCGGCCACCTCGGAAGACGGAACTGACTGCCGCAATTACGGCCAGCCAGACGGGATTAAAGAAGCAAGGGAGCTGATGGGCAGCATGATGGGTGTGCTTACCGAGAATGTGATTGTAGGCGGAAACTCCAGCCTTTCCCTTATGTATGACATGGTATCCCGCTCAATGACCCATGGCGTCATGGGCAGCACCCCTTGGTGTCTTCTGGAAAAAGTCCGGTTTTTGTGTCCGGTTCCGGGTTATGACCGCCATTTTGCCATAACGGAGCATTTCGGCATAGAAATGATATCCATACCTATGAATCCGGCCGGTCCGGACATGGACCAGGTCGAAAAGTACGTCAGCGAAGATGCAGCAGTCAAAGGGATCTGGTGTATCCCCCAATATTCCAACCCGCAGGGAATCAGTTATTCTGACGAGACCATCAGGAGGTTTGCCGCCCTAAAGCCGGCGGCGGAGGATTTCCGGATCTACTGGGATAATGCTTATGTGGTTCATCACATATATGAAGAAGATCAGGATGTCATACTGGATATCCTAAGCGAATGTGAGAAGGCCGGCCATCCTGACATGGTTTATGAGTTCTGTTCCACCTCCAAAATCAGTTTTGCCGGTGCCGGGATCTGTGCCGTGGCTTCTTCCAAGGGCAATCTGGACGATATCCGTAAATCACTGAGCCTGCAGACAATCGGCCCCGACAAGTTAAACCAGCTCCGCCATGCCAGGTATTTCAAAGACCTGGACGGTATCAAAGCCCACATGAAAAAACATGCCGCCTCCATCCGTCCTAAGTTCCAGGCGGTACTGGAAACCTTGAAAAATGAGCTGAACGGCTTAGAAATCGGTTCCTGGATCAACCCCAAAGGCGGCTATTTCATTTCGTTTGAAGCTATGCCGGGCTGTGCCCAAAATATCGTTTCCCTATGCAAGGAAGCCGGCGTAACATTAACCGGAGCCGGAGCCACTTATCCATATAAGAAAGATCCTAACGACAGCAATATCCGCATCGCCCCGACCTTTCCTACGGCAGAAGAACTAAAACAGGCAACCGATTTATTTGTACTGTGCGTCAAACTGGCAAGCGTAAGAAAACTGAGTGAACAGTGATTAAGAAGTGATATCAGCGATAAGCAAGAATGTAAGCCAGAATCAGCATTCAAGTCAGATAGTCAGAAGGCAAGCGAAGGCAAGTCAGAAAACAAACCGGAAGGCAAGTCATAATGCAAAGGGGGGAACTTACAGACAGGAGTATCGATGGAAGAATTCAAACGTTTGAACCGCGAACTGACATATAAAGGCACAATAGTGGATTTTTACAAGGATACCATCCAGGTTCCTAACGGCAATATCGTAAACTGGGATTTTATCGGGCATCAGGGCGCGGCTGCCGTTCTGCCGGTGCGGGAAGACGGAAAGCTGATCATGGTCAGGCAGTACCGCAATGCGATAGACCGCTATACCTTGGAATTGCCGGCTGGCGGGCTGAACGCTCCTGACGAACCGACAGAGAAAGCGGCGATCAGAGAGCTGAGGGAAGAAACCGGATATATTGCCGGACAGTGGGAATTGCTGGTATCAATCTATACGACAGTGGCTTTCTGCAATGAAAAAATCGATATCTATCTGGCCCGCGATCTGAAGCCAGGGGAACGGCACCTTGACGAAGATGAAGTGATCAATGTGGAAGCCTACGGTACAGAAGAATTATGTGAGATGATCTACTCCGGTAAAATACAGGATTCCAAGACCGTGGCCGCGGTTTTGGCTTATAAGAATAAATTCTTAAGGGAATGCTGATCAAATCAGTGTTTCTTATGGTTTTCGGTATCTTTCGGTTTTTCCGGCAAAACCGGATGCTCTGACCGCTTCCTCCCGTCATATTACGGATTGTCCGACAATATACTGTAAAAGCGCTACGAGAGGAAGTGATGTCGGATTATGAGAAGATATGCAGGAGAAGCCGACCGGTATCTTTACTGGCTGTTTGTGTTTGCCGGCGGCTTTGTTGTAGGTATTTTTGCCATGAACCTGGCTAAGGACTTCTTTTTGAGCGACGGCGGGATCTTGAACATCAATGCCCTGAACCGGATCAAGTATCTGGAAGTGGACGGAGCGGCCTTGCTGCGTTATGTATTGGGGGAAAAGGCCAAAATATTCTTTTTGCTGGTCATCCTGTCCACTACTTTTGCGGGTATCGCTTCTTCCTATGGGTTTGTTCTGTGGCAGGGGGTATTGACGGGGATGTTCATCACGGCAGCTACCATCCGCTACGGGATGAAGGGGATTCTGCTGATGATCGCCGGCATGTTTCCCCAGCAGCTTCTGCTGGTTCCGGCCTGGGTGATGCTGCTCAACTGGTGCTGCCAGCTATGCTGTCATTTTTATTATCCGCATAAGGACTGCGAGCCGGAATATTCCAACAGAAAACGCTATGCCGTCCGGAAAGGAGTCACTTTTTTGTGGATAACCGGGGTTGTCATAATAGGAAGCATTTTAGAATGTTATGTTAATCCGATCCTGATTACCGAGGTTCTAAAAATTTTTTAGTATATTTTTTTCAAGATATGGTGGCAGGTAAAAAGTATGCCTCCATGATGTTGTGCTTTTCGGTGTAAAGCCTGCAAAATGCCGTAAATTCGCGGAAAATAGCATTTGCAATTCCCCGTGATACTGATTATAATAGTAGCTGAACGATATGAACAGTTGATCCGAGTGACTTGGGCGGGGGTGTTGATTGCGATGGAACAGGCTATTAATTTGTTTATTACGTATTTACATAATGTTAAGCGGACATCAAACAATACCGAGATGTCTTACCGGAGAGACTTAGCGAAGGTGAATCACTATATGGCCGAGCAGGGGATTGCCAGTGTAAACGGAATCACGACGACCACCCTGAATTCTTATATCTTGTATCTGGAAAAGAATCATTTTTCGGCAGCAACGATTTCGCGGAATATTGCTTCGCTGAAAGCGTTTTACAACTATATGTTCAAGGAAGGCATCGTGGACTATGATGCCGCGGACATGCTGAAGGCGCCTAAGATAGAAAAAAAGATCCCCGAAGTCCTTACCACCACGGAAGTGGTGCGCCTGCTGGAGCAGCCAAGAGGGGACAGTCCCAAAGAAATCCGCGACAAGGCGATGCTGGAACTGTTGTATGCCACGGGCATCCGCGTCACGGAGCTGATTTCCTTGCGGGTAAAGGATGTCAACCTGCAGATGGGATATATCATCTGCAAGGACAGCAGCAGAGAAGACGGAAAAGAACGCGTCATTCCTTTTGGAAACGAAGCGCGGACAGCGCTGCTCCATTACCTGAACGGGGCGCGCTCTACTATGATAGAGGATCCGGCCTCGGAATATCTGTTTGCGAACTGCTCCGGGAAGCCGATGAGCCGACAGGGATTCTGGAAACTGATCAAGTATTATGCCAAAAAAGCCAACATCAGAGCCGATATTACCCCCCATACACTGCGCCATTCCTTTGCGGCCCACCTCGTGGAAAACGGCGCGGATCTGCGCAGCGTGCAGGAGATGCTAGGACATTCCGATATATCTACGACCCAGGTTTATGCAAACATGAACCATAACCGGATGCGTGACGTATATGCAAGGGCTCATCCGCGGCGGTAGTTTTGGATATTTCAGTTTATATATTTTTTTAATGTGTCCACAATTTTATTAATGCTACTAAAATTATCGATGGAGATATCTTCTAACTTATACTCAATTCCAAACTCACGTTGTAAATCAATTATTATTGACATATATCTAATTGAATTAATTCCAAAGTCTTTCAATTGGTCATCTGAACTTATTTTAGATATGGAAATATGCAAGCTGCCGTTTTCTTGTAATACTTTTCTCACTCTGCTTTCAGATGGATTCATATAAACTCCCTTCGTTTAATATAAAATATCATACTTACTATTTATTTCTTTTAAACGTGCATGTGTATTAGCGATTTCTTTGTCAATTGCCAAGGCTATCTGTTTTACTAAATCCAGATTTAGATATTTGTTCATTATTATATCAGCATATTTTTTGTTCCAGTTATCTTCTGAAAGTTCTAAAAGAAGCCGGAACCAGTTCGCATTATCATGATCAAAAGAACAGAGTATTTCATTAATTCTTGCCTCATGGCTATTGATGATTTCATATTCAAGTTGTTTATTTTCATGGTAAAAGAGTTTTTTTTCATGGGCTAACATATTACTATGATTGACCTTATAATAGTAAAAACGATCAGGACCGTATCCGGTTTTGTTTAGAGTTTTCATATAAGAACCGATATAATTGGCCAGAGCGGCTATTCTAGGCTCGCGATAGTTATAACCAAAGGGGGTTTCGTCATATAATAAACCCTCTTTTTTTAAAGAGGTTTTCATTTCAGTTCCACTAAAGATCATTACTCTGCTGGCAATATTATACATTGTACAATGATGATAGTGCTCCATAAATTCCAGGTTTTTTCTTAAACTCTCAAAAGTCGAATAAGGGTTAAAGTTAATGAATCCTATTTGAATGGTAATCGGTAATCCATTGCACATCTCAATGGCGTTTACATTATCTTCTATCGTTGCATACTTATTATAAACTTTCAGATCATGCATATTTGCAGCCTCATATCCAAATAAAATACTGCATAATCCTGATTCTGCCAGAAGTACTAATAATTCCTTAGGCATTTTTCTGCTGATTTCCGCTCTGAAATTACAATGATAGGAGATTTTTAAATTTCGATTGATAATTTCGTGGGCTATCGTTTCAAGACGTTTTAAATTATAACCGGGATCCTCAAAACTGTTATCAATAATAAAGAATTTATTAACATGACAGGTGTTCACAATTATTTCTAGTTCATCAACAAAATCTGCCGGTAATCGGCCTCTCCATTTACCTTTCCAGAAATCATTTGAACAACAGAAGCTGCATTTTCGGATGCAGCCTCGCGATGAATAGACTTGTGCAATCTTAAGTTTATTATCAATAAGCATATCCCTAGAAGGAAAAGGAAGCATATTTAAGTCTTCAATCAATTCAGTAATGTCATTTTCTTTTATTTGATTTCTCTCCCGATAAGCTAACCCGGGTACATTTTCGAAACCATTATTATCTTTGATTGCAAGCATTAATTTATAAAATGCAAATTCGCCCTCTCCTTTTATCGCATAATCAATTAATTTATTCTCTTCGAGAGCTTGTTTGGCATAATAAGTGGGATAATAACCGCCTATTACAATTTTAGTACCTGATAGTTGATTTTTCATGACTTGAATAATATTATAAGTAGCATCTTTGGACAAGTCATACACGGAAAATCCTATTATATCAGGCTCAAAATCTATAATTTGTTCAATATTCTCTATTATTCTATTTTCTGTATATCCGATTAGTTTTACATGGAATCCCTTGGATCTAAGAAAAGCTGAGATAGAGCATAAACCAATATCTTCGTGGCGTTCATCTAATTCCTTGCTATACACGATACATAATAATATTTTCATAATACGATCCCTTCAGAATATTTGTTATTTTTACATAAAATCACACTGTACATTGCATCCAAACTAAGCAAGCCAATTCCCATTATTATAAATAAATCACCTTCTTTCATGTTATCGATGCAAGACAAGAGGTTTCTGATAGTATCCACATTTTCTAAATGCCCGCCGTTACTTATATTATCAAAAAACATCTGTTTGTCTGAGATATTTAAGTATTTAGCGTACATTTTATATACCTCAGTATTTATGCTTTGCGGTATATACATGCTGATACTATTAGCTTCTAAGTTGTTTCTTAACAGCATTTTTTGGGTGACAATTATATTTCCTATCAATAACCTTAATTTGTCAACCTTAAACTCTTTCTGATAGTATAAATTATAGCTATAATTTCCGTCCGCCATTGAAAACGAGTCAATAATCTCAATTTTTGCATGGTCTTCATATGATAAAATCAGTATTCCAGCCGCATCACCAGTAACCGTTATATCCATGAAACGGTCTTTATCCGTTAAATTGCTAGTTACTGATAGAATTAGTATCTTATCTTTTTTATCCTTAATCAGTGCCGAACCTATTTGAATAGCCTGTATACAGCTGGCGCATGCATTATTTAAATAAATAATCGAGGCGTTTTCTAATCCATAATCTTTTTGCAGCAGATAAGGGATGTTAACATTGTCTTGAGTAAAATTTGATAAGTTTGTATAAATAATATGTTTAAAATTTGCCGGGTCACAGTTGCTGTTATCAAAATACTTATCCAGCATACTTTTTAATATGCCAATATAATCTTTGGATTCTAATATGTATATATACTCAATTCCGCTGAATGAAGTAAATTCTTCAATATTTACATTTATTTTATTATCTGTTATATATTGACCAATACTTATTTTATTTTGGGGCAAATAATAATCCGCGTAAGAAATTCCTGTCATTTGTCACCTCTCATCCGTAAGAAAAATGGAGTTCATATGAATAGTATTTTGATTATATAGATCAGTCATTCGCTTTTTGGAAGGTTTTCCAACTGAATTGCGAAGTATCTTATCGGTAAAAATAATTCTGTCAGGCAATTTATAAACGGAAAGATTTTCCATACACTTCAAATACAATTGCTTTTTAATAATGTCAAGATTTATTGTATGATCTCTCAAAATAACAAAAGTAATAATTACATCATTCATATGCTGATCTTTTACCCCAATAGTAAACGAGTCGGAAACGAAGTGGTCTTTTTGAACTATGGCATCTATTTCCTGTGGGGTGATTTTGTATCCGTTTCTATTAATGATGTCATCTTTTCTCCCCCATAGATAAAGTTTCTGTTTTTTAATTTGTCCCAGATCACCGGTTTTGTACCAAGTACCGTCAAAAACATTGGCGGTTGTATCGGGGGCATTCAGATATCCAGCAAACCATTTCGAATTCTTTACCATTATTTCGTTTTCTTTATTTACTTTTACGTCGGATATATGTGTTAGCTTTCCCACAGAATAGTCGTATTTGTTTAATTCGGTATCTCCGACTGATATAGCATTTGCTTCAGTTGAACCGTATACATCAATAATTTTAATCCGGAACTTAGTTTCAAAATCTTCCCTGGTTTTGGGTGACAGGAATGAAGATCCGCATTTGGCATACTGTGCAATATAGAAATTATCATTCGCTTCTCTATATACATCAAGAAGTGTTTGTAATAATGCCGGCAATACAATCAAGTAATTTACATTATTCTCATAAACATACTTCCAGTAATTCATTATTTTATTGATATCAAGTTTATTAATAAAGACTACACTGGATCCGGAGATCCACGGTAAAAACATGGTTGAAAAACATCCTTCGGCATGAGAGAAAGGCATAACTTGAAATGTGCGGGTTCCGCAATAGATTTTGAATCGGGATGCACATTGTTCAAGGGCTTTCATTAAGCCGTTAAATTTTAATAATACCCCTTTAGGATTATTACTTGTGCCGGACGTGAAAATAATCACCCCAATTTCGTCGTCACAGTAATCCGGATAATTACAAAAAATTTCGGGATGGTGTTTCATTAGTAAGATAGTAGAATATTCAAGGGGCCTCACAACAGTATCAAATTTTTCATGCAAAGAAGTATATAATTCCATTTTGCTGACCAATATCCGCGCTGGATTAATAAAAGATAAATACTGAGTATATTCGGGTAAAGTTAATTCGTCTGATAAAGGTATTGGAATGGCTTTTAGCTTTATCAGTGCATGAAAGATAATTACATATTCTAAGGAATTATGATAGATTAATGTAATTTTTTGTGAAGCAGCGATTCCATATTCTTTTCGAAGGTATTCAGCTACTCCCGCAGACATTTTATTTATGTCGTTAAAACTTAAGGATATTTGCCTGTCTCCATCAATCAAGCAGGGAAGCTTCGCGTATTCAGTTAATGAATTGTTTAATAGGTTTTTCATAAGTTCCTTTTACTTATATGTAATCTTGAAAGGGATTTAAGAATGCTGCTCTTGCGTCTTTTAGCTGATATTCGGGATATTTTAAATCTAATTTGTCAATATTTTCGATAATATTGCTTAAATTTAAGATGTCTCCATCTATAAACAGGTCATTTTCATGTTTCTTTGAAACTTTTACTAAATTCAGATTAGGTCCATAAAATCCTCGCAGAGCATCAACACAATCCTTATTTTCTAACATAGACAGTCCATGTATTTTATTCCAGTAATCATATAATTCTTCTATATTTAAGTCAAAACTGCTGTTATGTATTTCCAGCTCAAAGTTTTCGGGGATAACTATTTTATGAAATTCCTGAGGATATACGCTTTTATAAGTTACTCCATCCTGTTCCAGTTCTTCCAGTATAGACTGATAATAATCATTATGATAGATATAGAACGGGTATGTCCGGTATAGGTACCCTTTATAATTGCCAGGCGGTTCTAAGCGTTCTCGGATCTTATCATTATATTCTAGAATCATTTCCAAATCTTTCTTTGTGTTTCTAGGATAATTAATCATAACGGCCATGGTAGCAAAAATATTGTTTTTAAAACACTTTTCAATTTGATCCAGCATATTTGACAAGTATTGTTCAGGGTTTTTGGTTTTTAACATCTGAAGCAGTCGATCAGGACTTGCACTTTCAAATCCGAAAAATATCAATCGGCAGTTTTGCCCCATTTCTGCATATAAGTCTTCGTGAAAGACATCACATCTGGTTCCAAATTGATATTCAAATCCCATTACATTAAATACTTTCACAATATCAATACAGCTTTGATAATCAAGACCAAATAAAGGGTCGCTTAGCATAAGTAGTTTCTTATCTGTTACTTTTGACAGATTTTCTAAGTCGGTCTTTATTTTCTGAACGCTTCTACTGCTAAATTTCGGGTATAATTTTTTTTCCTGACAAAATTCACAATGCCATGCGCAGCCACGTGAGGTATTAAAAGCGATAGAATTATATTTTTCTATATTTCCGCTCAATGGTTCAAAGTTTATGGGTGGAATATCATCAAAATCAAGTGGTTTTTGGACTGAGGTTAAAGTTATTTGGTCTTTTTTACGGTAAGCAATGTTATGGACTTGAGCATAATTAACCTTGTTATCGTTATAGTTCTCAATAATTTCTTTCCAAGTCAGTTCGCCGGCACCCAGACATACGGCATCAACATATTCATGATATTTCTCCAAAATTAATTTATAGCAAGTAGTCGCAGAACAGCCGCCAATAATAACAGGATTGTCAAATTCTTTTTTACATAATTTAAGGATTGGAAGTGCATGTAATATTTCGTAATTTGCAGTTAAAGAAAATCCCAGTAGAGTTTCATCATCAACTTTTTCTTTTAATTCAAGCAATAATTTGTTGTATAATTTTAATTCCCCATTTTCATTTAAGGGAATACCCCATAAATTCATGTCAATAATTTCAAAATTAATATCAGGATATATTTCCTGAATATAGCTAGAAATTAATAATAATCTTGTAGGTGCGCAAATCTGTGTTCCTAAGGCATATCGGCCTGTTGGTATTACAAAAATAACTTTTTTCATTCTTTCACCTCAATTATGTTCACAATAGGTCTTTTATAAAATCAGTAACTTGATCTGTTGACTTACAACCACCCAGATCGGATGTTACTATTCCCTGAGCAAGCGCCTTTTTAATGCCATCTCTGAGTAATTTAGCATATTGTTCTAGTCCTTGGTCTTCGAGCAACATAGCTAAGGACAAGATAGATGCCATAGGATTAGCTGTGTTTGTTCCGGCAATATCAGGTGCGCTTCCATGAATTGGTTCGTACATGCCTCTAAGTAAGTCATTTTCAGGATTTATATTTGAAGACGATCCCAGCCCCATTCCGCCAAGAATTTGTGAGCAAGCATCTGTAAATATATCACCAAAGCAATTTGAAGTCACTACAACATCAAGTTGCTGAGGATTGCGAATTAATTCCATATGTAATGTATCTATATAAATATGCCTTTTTTCGATATTTGGATATTCCTGCCCGATTGATTCAAAAATATCTGACCATAGTTTACCCGCATAGATCATGGCGTTACCCTTATCACTCATAACTACACTTTGTTTATGGTATTTCTTAGCATATTCGAACGCATAACGAATAATTCTTTCAACTCCCTTTCTTGTATGTATGGAATTCTCTATTACTATTTCATCCATAGTATCCGCTTTAAATCTGCCGCCGCTATTAATATAAAATTCCTCGGTATTTTCTCTGATAACGGCAAAATCAACATCGCTTTCCTTGACATTTTTCAATGGACAGTACAGATGATTTAAAAGGCAGATGGGACGGTAATTTACATATAGATCAAACCTTTTTCTGATTCCCAGCAGGATATCTTTGGCATAGGTATTGTCTTTTATCTGAGGATTTCCTACCGCTCCAAACAATATCGCATTATATTTATGAGGCCATTCTGAAAATACTTCTTCTGGTATTGATATATTGGTTTCCTGATAGTATTCTCCCCCAAAAGGGAAAACATCATATACAATATTCAGGTTGAATTTTCTTATCAGATGATTCAAAAGTTCTATGCTGCTTGATGTAACTTCCTTACCAATACCATCACCCGGAATAATCGCTATATTCATATGCATACCTATGTCTGCTTTTGGCGGACTCAAAATCAATAGTTGCAGGCTGTACAGTAAGAGTTTAACATTTTTTTACTTATTATTTAGCAACTGTCATATTCCGTTGTTTATCTGCTATATTCCGTATTTTTTTACATTTTACGCTATTTTATACTAAAATTACTTGACAAACACGTGCTTCCTTTACTATTCTTTTAATAAATTGACTAGTAGGGGGGATTTTAGAATGTTGCATATAGCAATTTGTGATGATTCTGCAAAATATATTTCACAAGTCGAAAATTATTTAATAAACTTGAACTTAAAAAACTTAGATTATGACATATTCTATAATGGGAACGATATAATAAGAGAATTAAATCAAAATAATATCTATAGTATTTATTTCTTGGACATCGAAATGAAGCCGGTCAATGGTATCCAACTGGCTAAAGTGATTCGCAGAATTACGAAAGACGCGCTGATAATCTTTATTACATCTTATTCTCAATATGTGTTTGATGTCTTCGAAGTTGTAACATTCGATTTTTTATTAAAACCAATATCCTTCCATAGATTTAAGAACGTTTTAGCAAAAGCCATTGATTATATAGATTTATGTAATATGGCTTTTTGTTTTTCTTATCGCAAAAATTATTATACTGTCTTTTATAGTGATATTATTTATTTTGAAAAAAGTGCGAGAATTTTGTTTATCCATACAACGAAACAAAGATATCAATGTAATATGACATTTAAAGAATTGCTAAAAGAAATTGATAATAATACTTTTGTCCAGATACATTCATCCTGCATAGTAAATTTGAAATACGTTAAATCGATCAATAAAGAAGAAGTAAAATTAATAACAGGTAGTTTGATCTATGCAAGCAGAGATAAAAAACAATACTTGAAAGATAAACATTTAGAATATGTTAAAAGGAGACTTAAATAATGCATCTGCTGTTATTTTTTAATATATTAGACTCAATATGCATTTTTGTTTTTTTTAAAAGATTTTTTACAAAAAACAAATATAGAAGCTGGGCATATATTACTTATTTTTTATTGCAAAACATATTGGAATTATTAGTTTTTCTATATTTAAAGTCATATTTGATATTACTTTTCGTTTTATTAGTCATCCTATACAGTTTTTTTTTGAGGTTCCGGGTAGCTATAGATTTGTCATGATTACGGGATTCTGTTCCATTTATCTGGCTTCTGAACTTTTGAGTTATGTAACAGTAAGATTACTCGGATCTACTAAGAATTATGTAAATAACTATATAATATTATATTGTAGTATTATTCATTTTTTGTTTATTACTCTTATCTGCCGGAATAAACAGATAGTAATCAGAAGTATTCCCAAAAAAATATCCTTAAGTTTTGCATTACCACATATTTTTAACGCAATATTTACATATGTTATTACTTTGAATATGTTAATCAGTAATAAAACAGCAGTAATAACATTATTTATTATCAGTTTTATTGTATCAAATTATCTTTTTTTTTCATTAATAGAAACTATGACTACATTATTCACGTTAAAAAATGAAAATACTATTTATAAACAAGAACTTGAATTTCAGAAAAAAAATTATGAAGAAATAGATTATCAGATTCAAAAACTATTGAAGATCAGACATGATTATAAAAATGAACTGTTAACTTTATATGATTTTTTTATAAATGATCCGTTATATATAGCCAATATTTTGGAAGACTATATGTCTGAGATAGATAAAATAAACATCCGCTATTCTCCGAATATGTTTTTAAATTCATTGTTACGGATAAAATTTGCTTTAGCAAAGGCTTTAAATATAAAAGTTATTTCTTCAATATCAGTTCCTAAAGATTTATACTTAATATATAGTGAAATAGGCATATTATTTGGAAATTTAATAGATAATGCCATTGAAGCCAATTCAAAGATGCCTGAGAATGAACGATACATTATTTTAAAAGCGCGATATTTAGAAGATTATCTTTACCTAAATATCCAAAATCCATTTGAATCATCAGTGACATTACCTAAGCAGCCAATTGAAGAACACGGATATGGTTTAGTCAATGTTAGGCAAATCGTAGACCGGCATAATGGCAATATAAGTATCAGTAAGTCAAACTCAGTATTTGAAATCGATATTATATTATATAATCTAGATAAGCGTTAACATTTAGGCCAACTCACATTCTAGGATATCAAGCCAATCTAGTTTATTCATAGTAATAATTTGAAGACCGGCCTTCGATAATAAATTTTTATATTCTTGTAGAGTACGTTCTTTACCTCCAAAAATCAACATCATTTCAATATCCATTGCTTTTGTCTGATAGGAATCAAATTGATCATCAAGCAATTTTTCAATAATTATCAGTTTTTGTGATTTACTCAAAGTTTGTCGGCAGTTTTGTAAAATAAGAAGTGCCTTTTCATCATCCCAGTCATGAAGTATTGATGATAAAATATAGGTGTCTCCGCATTTGGGGACAGCATCAAAAAAATCCCCGTCGACAATCTGGCATCGATCTAATAATTTGTAGTTTTTGATATTGTTGTATGCTTCAGCAGTAACATTTGTTTTATCAAATAAGACTCCAGTACAGATAGTGTTACGTTTAAGAATTTCGGAAATCAATTCGCCTTTTCCGCCTCCAATGTCGACTATAGTTTTATATTTGCTGAAATCATAATAGTCAACGATATTATTTATCCTATTTTTATCCCTTTGTTTCATACATTCATTGAAAACAAATGCTTCTTCCCTATTCTCGTCTAAAAAAGAAAAGAAGTCTTTACCATATATTTTATTAAATGCAGGTTGCCCTGTTTGAAGGCTATATAATAAGTTGCCCCAGGACGCCCAATGATAATTACTACATAAGTAAGTTGCCGAATATAGCAGGGAATGAGGGTGGTCTGACTGTAGTGTTTTGCCAAGTTCGGTTAAACTAAACATGGATTTAGTGTCATAGGTAAACAGCCCCTTTTCTGTTAGTAACCGCATAATCCTGAAAAGTGAATTTATGTCACTCTTAGAAAATCTGGCAATTTCCTCAATTGACTTGGAACCATCAGACATGTAATCGGGTATCTTAAGTTTCGCAATAATACATGCACACTGTGCAGTCCAGGTACTGGTAATGATGCTGTTCATGATTTTCCAGAGTTCTGTTTCTGGTGTAACTGACTTTTCCTTCATCAAGGTTCGCTCCTTTTATTAATGTTGTCATATGTCATAAATTATTATAACTCATTTGTTTTAGGGGAAAAGAACAGATTATGGCATTAAAAGAACAAACTATGGCAGATAAACAAAACTCTAGTTATTTATGTTAGAATTTTATAAGTCAAGATTAAAGGAGATGATTAAATTAGTCAAGGATAAAATAATAATCGAAGATACAACCTTAAGAGACGGAGAGCAAGCACCATCAGTTAGCTTCGGACTGAATGAAAAAGTAGAAATTGCAAAGATAATATCAGATATTCTTACCGAGGATGATTCTATTGATGCTGGCTTTCCGGCAGTATCCGTCACAGAATCGAAAATAATGAGTGAAATATGTAAAATCATTGATAAGAACTATATCCTTGGTTTGAGTCGCTTAAAAAAAGAAGATATTAAATTAGCCTATAGTACAATGAAATACTCCTCAAAAAGAAAAATAGGTTTAATCATCCCGACATCTACGTTACATTTACAATGTAAATTAAATATTTCACCAAAAGAATTATTAGAGAAAGTGATTATGTGCATTGATTACTCACATCGCTATTTTGATGATGTTGAAATCGGTTTTGAAGATGCATCACGTACTGAAATAGAGTATTTATGCAGTTTGACGGAAGAAATCATCAATGCGGGCGTAAAAAGTATTACATTAGCAGATACTTTAGGATATTGGTTGCCATTTGAAGCAGAATCATGTATTAAAAAAATTATGAGTTATGTAACCAATATAGATGAATTGGATTATTTAGGGATCCACTGTCATAATGATTTGGGTTTAGCTTTAGCAAATTCCATAGCGGCACTGGGCGCTGGTGTGAATAAAATCGGAACTTCTGTTAACGGATTAGGTGAAAGAGCTGGCAATACCTCAACGGAACAGATATTGATTTTGCAACAGATAAAGAATTTGGACATCGCAAACAAAAATATCAAAAAATATAATATCGAAAGGATTTGGGAATGCAGCAGATTAGTTGAAACATTATCGGGAATAAAAGTTCAAAGAAACTATCCTATAGTGGGTGAAAATTGTTATATTCATGAGTCGGGAATACATCAGGATGGTATATTAAAAAACAAGTTGACGTATCAGTTGTTTGACCCGGCTATGGTAGGTTTCAAAGATGATATATTCTACTATGGGAAGCATAGTGGAAAAAGCGGTTTGTCCTTTAAGTTACAACAGCTTGGCATAGACATAAAAAAGGTTGATCTGGAACAATATTACCAAAGGTTTATGATCCTATGTGATACCAAAAAGCAGATTGTCGATCAAGATTTTTTAGATATTTTATAGAAAGGAATGTTGAAATTGAAAATTTACAGTTTATTTAATAATAATATATTGAATATTGATTTAAATGATATCGTTAATAACGATCATGCCAATGGGTTAAAGCAAATACCTGAGATTACTTCGTTGGCGGATGTCGCTGAAGCTGTGAACAAATCTCGCAAGAAAGTATACGAAATGCCAATTGATGATATTATAGGGATTTTGGACAAAGTCGGAAAAATGTGGGAAGATCCTTGCTTTATTTTACGAAAAATATCCAAGAGAATATTTTTGCAGAGCGGTCAATATTCAGAGGAAATGATAGAATTATCATTAAAGTACATGTGTGGAATGTATGACAAGGATTATTTAGAAAATATGTTAGATAGCGATTTGTTCGGCAATCGTAAAGCTCTGGACGGATTTATAAAATTACAAAGTATGACACCAGTTGCGGTCAAGGCAGTGCCGAGAGGTATAGCAGGTCACTGGCTGTCAGGAAACACATTGATAATAGGACAAATAAGTTTATTGCGGGCTATATTAACCAAAAATGCAAGCATTATTAAAGTTTCATCAAAAAACAAATTATTTCTACCATTATTCCTTGAGTCATTTAAATATATTAAATGGATGAACAATAATGACGAACTGATCAAAGGAGAGGACCTGACGGCATGTATTTCAGTAATATATTTTAATAGCAACGATCAGGAATGCAATGAGGAGTTATCAACATATTCTAATATACGTGTGGCCAGAGGAGGCAGAGAAGCTATTGGAGCAATCATGAACACAAAGAAGGGATATGGGACTGAAGATTTAATATACGGTCCCAAATACTCAATGATTGCAATAGGGAGGGAGTGCTTAAATAAGAATTATATTGAAAACCTGATAAAAAATGCATCAATTGATTTCAGTATATGGGATCAGTATGCCTGCACTTCACCTCATGTTGTTTTTGCAGAAAAAGGAGGGGAGATATCGGTAAAAGAGTTTGCTCAGAAAATTTCAATGCAGATGGGAGTGTTGGAAAATATCCTGCCGAATAAAACAGTTACTAATGAAAATGCGCCAGCTATCATAGCCGCACGCATAGAAAATGAATTTGACGGAATCACATATAACAATGAAAGCACGGCATGGTCAGTTTTATACAATGAAGACAAATTGGAGCTGCCTGAGCCACTATTTTCAAGAGTAGTGCGTATTATTGCGGTTGATGACATAGTTCAGGTCTATTCATTGATTGATAAATATATCCAGACTATGGGCATTGCAATGGAAGGAAATAAAAAGCACTCCTTTGTAAACGAATGTATCTATCGCGGGGTTGAACGGTGCGTTCCGGTAGGACTGATGCACACCATGTTGCCGGGTTCCCCATGGGACGGTTTTTTCAGTTGCGACAGGCTGGTCAGGTGGGTATCATGCTTTGATGATACATATGGAGCCGTTAATCATAATTTGATAATTGACAGTTAGGAGATTAAATGAACAAAGCTATAACAAAACAAATTTTTTATAGTCACATCGGAAAAGAAGTCGCTGATGATGAGTTAGTATTTGCTAATGTAGACATGGGCATGGGTACTGATGCGACGTTTCCTTTGGCAATCCAGGAATTTGAGAAGCTTAACTGCAGATTGTTCTCGGGAAATAATTTGGCTGTAATACAGGATCATTTCGTGCCTGCTAAAGATATCGCTACTGCAGAGTATTCAAAGATGGTACGAGATTTTTCAGTAAAAAATAAGATCAAGAACTATTTTGAGGTAGGTAAGGGCGGTATTTGCCATCTGGTCATGATGGAAGCGGGCCTATGCAAACCAGGAGATATAGTTGTAGGAGCTGACAGTCATACATGTACATATGGTGCTGCCGGTCTCTTTGCTACCGGAATTGGAAGTACTGACCTTGCAGCTTTTATGGCAACAGGAAAGCTATGGTTTAGAATCCCCAAATCAATTAAGGTGATATTAAATGGAACTCCCTCAAAGTATGTACAGGGCAAAGATATTATTCTTCATTTAATAGGCAAAATCGGAGTTTCCGGGGCCTTATACAAAGCATTAGAATTCATTGATAATACCACGGATAAATTATCAATGGCCGATCGAATTACTATTTGTAATATGGCGATAGAATGTGGAGCTAAAACCGGAATTTTTGAATATGACGAAGTGACAGAAGGTTTTTTTTATGCGTTAGATATGAGGATTGAAAAGGAAAGAAAACTTAAAGCAGGAGCAGATAATGAATATTATGAGATTATTAATATTGATGTGAGCAAAATAGAACCCATCGTTGCCATGCCCTTTTTGCCTTCAAATGTAAGTGCTGTGAAAGATATCGATGAAATACAAATACAGCAAGCATTTATCGGATCATGCACAAACGGCGGAATCGAGGATATGAGGCTGGCAGCAGAAATATTAAAAGGAAAAACTGTCAGCAAAAAAGTCAGGCTGATTGTCATCCCAGGTACTCAAAAAATATTATCATTAATGGCTAAAGAAGGGATTTTAGAAGTATTTATTAATGCCGGAGCATCGATTGCTTCTCCTAACTGTGGGCCATGCCTAGGAGGCCATTATGGTATTTTGGCAAAAGGAGAGTCATGTATTTCAACAAGTAACAGGAATTTTGTCGGCAGAATGGGTGAAAAAACGAGTAAGGTTTATTTGGCAAACCCGGCTGTTGTAGCGGCATCGGCTGTAAAGGGTATGATTTGCCTTCCAGAGGAGGTATTATGATCGAAATAATAGGTAAGATCCACAAATACGAAGATAATATTAATACTGATGTCATTATACCTACTAAGTTCTGTAATTCTACAGATCTAAAATATTTAGGAGAACATTGTTTCGCTAATCTGGATGAAGAATTTACAGTTAAATGTAAGGTCGGCGACGTGCTTTTGGCAGGTGATAATTTTGGTTGTGGAAGCTCTCGAGAAAACGCCCCGCTGGCAATCAAGGGAGCCGGCATCTCATGTATTATCGCAAAATCATTTGCCAGAATATTCTACCGCAATGCAATAAACATCGGTCTACCGCTTATAGAAGACAAAACTTTATATGACAGGTTTCAAGATGGCGACAGCATAATGATAGACTTTGATAAGAAATATTGCGTTAATTTAATGACAGAAGAAACATTTACGATACCGGATTACCCAAAGGATATTTTGGAGATATTTTTGCATGGCGGGTTGATTCCATTTGTAAAAGCTGGAGGTATGAAATGAAAGCTGATGAAATTCTAGATTATGAACCATTTATAAATGGTGATAACAAAACAGAGGGATTATTTATAGATGCACTTTATGAAGAAATGATTTTTCATTATAAGAACAGTGAAACTTACCGAAAGTTTTGTATCGGCAGAAATTTCAATCCATGTGAAAAAACCAAGAGTTATGAAGATTTACCATATATACCTATTCAACTATTTAAAACTAAAAAGCTATTATCTGTGCCCGAAAATCAGATTGTTGATGTGAGAAAATCAAGCAGTACTTCAACTGGAAGCCCCAGCATGGTGTATCGTGATAAAATAACTTTGGACAGATATTATAGGTCTAGAAATAAAATATTTGATCAATTTATAAATGATCGTGAAAAAATTCATTTTTGTCTTGGTGAGAATCCTGGCCTTGATAAGACGATAAGCAGAAATTTAGTTAATAGTTTGATCGGGGACCGTGCCGGAACGTCAGAACAGCATTATCTCATGAATAATGAGAATCTGGACTGGAAGGAGTTTATTGATAAATTTGAACATTGTATAAAGACGGGAAAAAAAATCGGACTTATCTATGGAGGCACGGCCATACTGTATCTACATATTATCAAGCCGCTAATGGCAAATAATATTCGCCTTAAGTATGATGGATATATTGCTCATGGCGGCGGGTGGAAAAAAATGCAGAATATGCAAGTAAGCAAGTCTGAATTCCTGAAAGAGTTATTGACTGTGTTTGACATGCCAGGTACCAATATTGTTGACATGTATGGATTTTCTGAATCTAACAGTATGTTTATTGATTGTGAGTATGGAAATAAGCATGTTCCTGTTTGGAATAAAGTGATAATAAGAGATTGTAATACCTTTAAGCCGTTAGAAGAAAGCAAAGAGGGGATCATACAGATTTTAGATGTGTTGCCGCATAGTTATCCGGGAAATTCTTTGATCACTGACGATATCGGCTATTTATGTAAGAAAGAAAAGTGTCGATGCGGCAGGGCTGGTCAGCTGTTTAAAGTAGTTAAAAGGGCAAATGGATCAGAAGCCAAAGGTTGTGGTGATATGTTAGCCGATTTGATGGAAAGGAAGATTGATAAGTAAATGACGAATGACGAAGCAGTATGGATAAAAGCATTATTATTAGAAGAAGCATCAATAAAAATATCACCCCTGATCAGCACCCGGGAACAGACACAATATTTTTCGGCAGAGAATCTGTATAATAGCAGCCAGGTGTTTATAAAGCTGAACAGATCTGTAAAAGTCTGTCTTAGTACTTCTGATAAGTCAAAATATATGATTAGCGAGGATATGGATTCCATTATTGAAATTAAGAATGGGAGAACGATGATCGATGGCATAAAAATCGTTGCCTTGACTTCAAGTTTACTGCACAGTCCTCAGCAGGCCTTATTTAACTTATATAAGAGATGTAGCAGGAATTGTGCTTTTTGCCCTATATCATTTCAGAAAGATAATATAGAGTTTATGAATGCGGATTTATTTAGCAAAATAATACCGCAGTTAAAAGATATTGATTTACACGGAATCGGCTTTACAACGGGAATACCCGAAGGATGGTCAGAAGAAAAGATGGTCGCCGAAATAACGGCAGTTATTAAAACAATAAAGAAATGCCGGGGACAAAATGCTTACATAAGCGCAGCTCCGCCGCCATTGAAAAAAAGTAACATAGATAAGCTGAAAGTGTCCGGATTAAACGAGATAAGAATAAATATAGAAGCGTATAATCCTAAGATATTCAGAATGATGTGCCCAGACTTTGTGTATGAGGATAATATCAGAGCGATTTTGGATTCCGTACAGATATTTGGTAGGAATAAAGTCAGTACCAATATGATAATTGGCTTAGGTGAATCTGATGAGGATATATTGAAGGGAGTTCGTTTTTTTGCCCGTCACGGTGTTTTTACCACACTGTCACCATTAGATGTGGTTCCGGAAAGAAAAGAGCATCTGAGATCGCTGATGGGCAGGGAACCTGTCAGGCCGGCAGCAAAAAGACTGTATGATTTGGCAATAAAGCAAAAAAAAATCTATGATCTGTATGGTATAACATTGAACAATGGACTGAGAACAATGTGCAGTGCATGTGGTTATTGTAATATAGCACCGTTAATCGATTTGTAAAGAGGAGAATGAAATGTATAACTATTTGGCAGACACAGGAGTAAAACTTTCCCATTTCGGATTAGGAACAATGACATTCGGAGGGGACGGGCGTTGGACAAATAAAGGAAGTGTTGATGAGGCGCTTGCCCAGAGGATGTTTGATGTCAGTATTGAGCACGGGGTGAATCTAATTGATACTGCGGATATTTATTCAAATGGGATGGCAGAAGAATTATTAGGTAACATAATAAGCATAAAGAGAAGAAAGGTATTCCTGGCAACGAAAGTCAGAGGAAGAACAGGATCAGGGGTAAACGATATTGGATTATCCAAATTACATATCATACAAGGATGTGAAGATAGCTTAAGAAGAATGAAAACCGATTACATTGATTTGTACCAGTTGCATGTATTTGACCCGCGTACCCCGATAGAAGAATCTATTTCTGCCCTGGACTGCCTGGTTAAGCAGGGAAAGGTAAGATATATTGGATGCTCAAACTTTGCGGCGTGGCAAATCATGAAAGCTCTTGGAAAATCCGAATATTATAATAAGGAAAGATTCGTTTCACTGCAGGCACATTATTCTTTGATAAACCGTGACATAGAAGAAGAAATTGTCCCCTTGTTACAAGATCAGAAGTTGGGGCTGATTGTTTGGAGTCCTTTGGAAGGTGGATTTCTAAGCGGGAAATATATTGAAGGAAAGGAAACGCCACAAGGAGTTCGCTTATCGGATCCAGAAAAAGAAATATTAAAAATCGATGAGCAAAGAGGTTTTTCGATAATAAAAGTAGTGAAAGAAATTGCCGGTTACCGGAATGTGACACCGGCTCAGGTTGCTTTGAACTATCTCAGGCAGCAAGAGTATGTAACCAGCGTTTTAATAGGCGCACGTAGTGAAAACCAGCTTATCGAAAATCTGGGGGCACTTTCATGGGAATTAACTAAAGAAGAAATTGCGAAACTTGATCTTGCCAGCCGACCAGTCAAATATTATCCGAAATGGTTACAGGAGATTACCAGTAAGGACAGATTATAATAAATGAAGTATGAGAGATATCACAGAGGGAGGCTATACCATGTTGAATAATGAAGTCGAGCAATATATGGAATGGGATAAAAAATACTATCTACATACATTTATGAAAGAAAGTGATTATCAGCCGATACTGGTTGAGCGGACAGAAGGTGATAGAATCATTACCTATAAAGAAGGAGAATATTTGGACTTTAATAGCCAGCTTGTTTCAACCAATGTTGGGAATTCGAATAAAACTATAAATGAAAGAGTGTGTGAGGCTATTAGAAGATATGGATTTTTGTGGGAAAAATTTTTGTGTAATTATCGGGCTGAGGCTGTTTACAAAATAATTGAGAGGATACCGGGAATCAATTTATGGGCCCAAAGAATCAAATTTTACAGCAGCGGTTCGGAATCTATTGAAGCATCTATTTCTCTGGCAAAAATGCTGAGACAGAGAAATAAAATTTTGATTAAGTCAGTTGATTTTCACGGATGGACGGGAAATGCGAGAAATACCACGTCAATTCCTTACTATGGAAACATGCAGAATAGTATTAGCCGAGAATTATTTTATTTACCGATAGATAAAGATTATATTTCTATACCGACTCCATTTTGTTCTGATTGTCCATTGGGCTGCAATTATAATGACTGTAAAAGCAGTTATAAATTAAAATGTATTCAAAAAACAGAAGATATAATACTTCATGAAAATCCAGAGGAAATAGCCGCATGCATAACTGAAATCGTCAGTGGTTTTGGGGCAATACTTCCCCCTGTTGAATACATTCCGCAATTATATATCTTATTGCATAAATATAATATATTATGGATTGATGATGAAGTGCTAACAGGATTTGGCCGCTTGGGCAAATGGTTTGGCTATCAGCTATATGACGATATTTATCCAGACATTATGTGTATTGGAAAAGGCCTGACTAATTCTCTGGTGCCTTGTTCAGGCGTCGTAATCAGCAAAAAGCTTTCACGGCAATTAGAGGATCAAATATGGTTCCTTGGCAGTACTTTTTCTGGTCATCCTGTAGCAATGGCGGCTATTTCCGCGACAATAGATGTCATGCTTGAGCAGCAAATAATTGATCAGTCTGAAGCGAAAAGCCAGCTTATTATAGAATACCTTGAAAAACTTAAGATCAAATACAGTGATTTAATAGAGAGTATTAACGGAATCGGTTTTTTTTGGTCAATTGAGTTCAAGGGAAGTAAATTCTTGGCAAGAAAGATAAATATAAAAGGAGTATTCTCGCCGGCTGCATATATTTCCAGAGAATGCTATCATAGAAAACTATTATTAGGCGGCTTGTTACCCTGGACATTGAGACTGACGCCATCTCTGACAATAGAAAGATCAGATATTGAAAAGGGTATGAAAATTTTGGACGAAACTTTAGAATCTTTGAGAAATTATTGCTGTAAGAATAACAAGACTTTAGAGGATATGGTGAACGAATTATGATCAGAACATTGGAATTATACGATAATCAATATATGAACTTTGGAGCGCCGGTCTGTGTTTTTTTTGATATTACTTATAGATGTAATTTAAAATGTTTTTATTGTTTTTCGAATGATAATAACCTGAAAAAAATGGCAAAAAACGGATTGACAGTATCTGAGATTAAAAATATTTTAAAAGATTTAAGTGTATCCGGTACAAAAGTTGTTGAATTTTCTGGCGGCGAACCGCTTATGCAAAAAGATTTTCTGGAAATTTTAAGATATTCCAAAGCACTTGGTCTGGAAATCAGTTTTGTATCGAATGGAACTTTGTTCAGTAAAGAAATATGTGAAGAGCTGGTCACCTTAGTTACAAATGTAAACATAACATTGAGAGGATGTGACGAGTTTTCTCATGATAAAGCAACAGGAGTTGAGGGTTCCTATGTCAAAACAATTAATTCAATCAAATTATTGAATAGCTATGGTATAAAAGTAGGAATATTATATGACCCCACCTATCTCAATTACGAAAATATTTATGATTATTTTACATATTTAATTGAAATTGAAGGAGTGAAGTTAAATAGTATTTTTTTGAACCGAATTAATATCCGCAATATTGATAACCATGGTACTGAGAAAAAAAGCTACTGTTTGCAGACAATTGAAGAATATGAGATTGCTTTTGGTCAATTGGACAGGATATTTACAGAATATGGTATATTCATTGAAATCGAGGCATTTCCACTATGTAAAGTAAATGAAAAATATCATAGATTTTTAACCCGGTGTAATTACGGTATAAGTAATGCCAGTATTGATTTTGAAGGTAATTTGAAAATGTGCCCGGTTTCAAGTAAAATCTTGGGCAATTTAAGGAATGAAAGTGTCAAGACAATATGGAGCGAAAGTCCTATTATAAAGAAATTCCGTACGCTGGAATGGATGAACGCAAAGTGCAAGTCCTGTTTGGATTTTGAAATATGTGGCGGCGGCTGTTACACTTCAAAACCGGAAACCATGTCATATCAAGATGATTATTTTATTAAGGAAAAGGTATATTCGGAAGAAAAAATTCCTTGTATCAGCCCGCAGGTCATAATAAAGGATATGGATTCCAAAGCATATATTTTTTTCAAACGTATTGTTCCCAGATTGTTGCCTGCCAAAAAATATATACATGAAAGGGATATATTTGAGATATCCGGAAGCGAATACAAGGTAATGAGACACATTGACTCCTTGACCGCCATTAATGAAATAAAAGAAAAGCTGTCCGAAATAGATTCCACTCAATTTGACAATATAATTATTGCACTGGTAAATAGGGGGGTTATATTCGTAAAATGAAAAAGACAAATAAATATATACATGAATGGAACAATTGCTTATCTCATAACATTAAAATTCATGATGAAACTCTTCGTGAAGGAATTCAAAGCCTAGGTTCAGCAGTTACCTTGGAAGAAAAAAAAGAGTACTTGGACAGTGTCCTGACAATGCCAGTCTCATCCGTTTGCCTGGGATTCCCGGCATCTGGCGCCAAAATCTATGATGAAATAGATAATCTGATACCTTATATTATCTCCTCCAAAAGTGATATTGCAATTTCTTGTGCGGCGCGTACTACTATGAATGATATAGCTCCCATTATTAAGCTATCTCAGAAATATGGATGTAATATAAAAGTAAATGCTTTTATTGGAACAAGTCAGATCAGACAATACATTGAGAAATGGGACATCAAACATATATGCTCATTAATAAGAAAAACAGTAGAATATGTTAAGTCACAGGGCTTAGATATTTGCATTATTACAGAAGATACTACGAGGACTTCGCCAGAAATGATTAAGGCGGTATATATGACCGCGATTGAGGCTGGATGTAACGATATTTGCTTCTGTGATACGGTAGGTCATGTGGATTTTACAGGAATATACAATCTGTTTCAATTTATTAAAGAGGAAATTGCATTAAATAATGAAGAACTTGTCATTGAGTGGCATGGTCATAACGATAGAGGTATGGCCTTGGAGAATTCTCTTTTTGCAGCTATGATGGGTGCAGACATCATTCATGTTACCAGTTTTGGAATAGGTGAAAGATGTGGTAATACTCCGCTAGAACTATTGTTATTGAATCTGTCTCTTATGGGTAATACCGAGTTTAAAAATTCATTGAAAATACTAACTGACCATTGCTATAAGTTTTCAGAAATTTTCAAATGGAAAATTTCTGAAAACTATCCGGTCTGGGGAGAAAACGCCTTTACCACAGTTTCAGGAGTACACGCATCGGCCATTTATAAAGCTTTTGATATGCCAGATAACTTGATTGAAAAGGTGTATTCTTTTATTGAACCAAGTTTATTAGGACGTCAGCAAATAGTTAAAATTAATTATATGAGCGGTAAATCCAATGTGTTATATTGGATGAAAAACAATCGGATCAAACCTGACGACCGAGCTGTTGAAGACATATTGGAAATAGCTAAAACGTCTATTATGCCGCTACCCGAAGAATTGCTATGGAAAATTGTTCACAAATCAAAGAACCGATGATTTGATTAATATTATTGACATAATGTATAATTATGGTAAGATATAATAAAATGTTAAAAGGAGATAATTTATGAATAGTGATAAGATCAAGAAAGGAATTAAATCTGCCCCGCAGCGGACATTACTTAATGCCTTGGGATTAACGGAAACTGAAATGGACAGACCTCTGGTTGGTATCGTCAGTTCTCAAAATGACATTGTGCCGGGACATGTAAACCTTGACAAAATCGTTGATGCGGTTAAGCACGGGATTTTACTTTCGGGAGGAATTCCTTTTGTTTTTCCTGCAATTGCTGTCTGTGACGGAATAGCTATGGGGCATGAAGGGATGAAATATTCGCTGGTTACCAGAGAGCTGATTGCTGATTCAACGGAAGCTATGGCAATAGCACATGCCTTTGATGGTTTGGTAATGGTGCCAAACTGTGATAAAAATGTTCCAGGCTTATTAATGGCGGCAGCAAGACTGAATATTCCGGCTATTTTTGTTAGTGGCGGTCCTATGCTAGCTGGTAAAGTAAAAGATGAAAGATTAAGTTATTTATCAGTTTCGGAAGCAGTCAGCCGATTTAATGTTGGAGAAATAACAGAGGATGTTTTAGAGGAGTATGAGAAAAATGCTTGCCCGACTTGTGGGTCATGTTCAGGAATGTTTACTGCCAATACGATGAATTGCCTAACAGAAGTGCTTGGCATGGGGTTGAGAGGGAATGGAACAGTGCCGGCAGTTTATTCAGAAAGACTGCGGATAGCGAAACAAGCCGGTATGCAGATAATGAAACTGATCGACTCAAATATTTGTCCGAAAGACATTATGACAGAGCAAGCATTTTATAATGCGTTAATAGTAGACATGGCTTTAGGAGGTAGTACAAATACAATATTACATCTTCCGGCAATAGCAAATGAGTGTGAAATAAAACTGGATTTGGATATGGTGAATAAAATATCTGATCAGACCCCCAATATTTGTCATTTAGCACCTTCAGGAAATCATTATATTGAGGACTTAAATGAAGCCGGAGGGGTCTATGCGGTTATGAACGAATTAAACAAGAAAAACTTATTACATACAGAGTTAATGACATGTACCGGTAAATCGGTTGCTCAGAATATATATAATTGTGAAGTAAAAAACCATGATGTGATCAGAAGCATAGATAATCCTTATAGCGTTAAAGGGGGGATTGCTGTTTTATATGGAAATATCGCGATGGATGGTGCTGTCATTAAACAGGCAGCAGTCTCGGAAAAAATGTTGAGACACGAGGGACCGGCTCGGGTTTTCGACTGCGAAGAAGATGCCATAGAAGCGATATATGCACACAAAATTCATCCCGGAGATGTTATAGTTATCCGATATGAGGGGCCAAAAGGCGGGCCGGGCATGCGTGAGATGCTGAATCCGACATCAGCCATTGTAGGTAGCGGTTTGGGCGAATCAGTTGCGCTTATTACTGATGGCAGATTCAGTGGTGCAACCCGAGGAGCAGCAATCGGCCATGTATCTCCGGAAGCTGCTGTGGGAGGAAATATTGCACTTATAGAAAACGGGGATATTATTTTGATTGATATACCTGGCCATAACCTGATGATTAAAGTAGATGAAAGAGTTTTAGAAGAAAGGCGCAGTAAATGGAATCCTAAAGCACCGCGAGTTACTAAAGGATATTTATCAAGGTATGCGAAGAATGTAATGTCAGGCAGCAGCGGCGCCATCCTAAACTGAAAATCAATAGGCGTCAGCGATATCATATATGAGCCGCTCGCTATCTTCCCAGCCAAGGCAGGCATCGGTAATTGACTTCCCATAAATGCCTTGGCCGATTTTTTGGCATCCCTCTTCAATATAGCTTTCGATCATTACCCCCTTTACCAGACGGCGGATATCGGGATTCAGTTTCCGGCTGTGCAGCACTTCCTTGACAATCCGAATCTGCTGCTTATACTGTTTGTTGGAATTGTTATGGTTGGCATCAATGATACAGGCAGGATTGGCTAATTCCCTTTCATTATAAAGGTCCAGAAGCAAATTCAGATCCTCATAATGATAATTCGGCAGGCTTTGCCCGTGCTTATTGACGGCGCCCCGGAGGACGGTGTGAGCCAGGGGATTGCCGGTGGTATTGACTTCCCAGCCGCGGTAGACGAAAGTATGACACTGCTGGGCGGCATAAACGGAATTAAGCATAACACTGAAGTCGCCGCTGGTGGGATTTTTCATCCCGGCCGGGACGTCAAAGCCGCTGACCGTAAGCCGGTGCTGCTGGTCTTCTACGGAGCGGGCGCCGATGGCGACGTAAGAAAGTATATCCGAAACATATCTCCAGTTTTCGGGATAAAGCATTTCATCGGCGGCGGTAAGCCCCGATTCCTCCATGGCACGGATATGCATTTTCCTCATGGCGATCAGGCCGGCATGGAAATCCGGTTTTTTCTCAGGATCAGGCTGATGTACGAAGCCTTTATATCCCTCGCCGGTGGTACGCGGCTTATTGGTATAAATCCGCGGTACTAAGACCAGACGGTCACGAACCCCCTCGTTTACTTTGGCGAGCCGGTTTAAATAGTCACAGACGGCATCTTCATTGTCAGCCGAACAGGGCCCGATGATCACCAGGAATTTATTGCTTTCACCGGTGATGACTTGGCGGATCTCGGCATCGCGCTCCTGCTTCAGTCTGACCAAACGCTCTGGAAGCGGAAACTCGGCACGAATGACATCCGGAGTCGGTAATTTTACGATAAAATCAAAAGACATGGGTAACCTCCATATGTAAGTCCTAAGTAACAATGCTATAATCAGCAAATCTTATTCTAGTATAGGGTTTTAGCGGAGTAAAGTCAATAAAACTTGGAATTGAACCGTAACTCAGAATGGAACCGTAACTCGGAATTGAACCGTAAAACTCGGAAGCGAACCGTGACTTGACTTGGATTGGTGATAATTCACAAAACATATCGCATTATTCTATAAATAATATCCAAAGTGTCTTTCGCCGGCCTTATAACTCGAAAATCATGTTGACAATTTATCTCAACATTGTTATTATGATAATAGTTTATAGGTAATTTATAATATGTTTAGACATTATTTATAATTATCAACTTATTGCATATGATTGGATTGTTACTGTAAAGCAGGCAAAACCAGATTTTGAATACTCGAAGTGTGAGTTTCAAGTTTGGTTTTTTATTTTACCAAATATTTATTGTCAAATATTTTTTGACTAATATATGTAGACTAATAATATGAAGAGTAACAATTATACTATTTACAATGTTAAGCTGGGGGTATTGACCGATGGCAAAACCAATTGAATCGCAATCGCAATATGAAAAAGCTGAAAAAATAGTAATCGAAAAAATCATTAATAACAATATTATATCTTCTCTGGATGCTGATGGCGAAGAAACCATTATTATGGGACGAGGTATCGGATTTGGCAAAAGAGCGGGCAATGTAGCAGACAATAAACGGATTGAGAAGATTTTCAAGCTGGACAACAAAGACAGTGCGGAACGTTTCAAAGAACTCTTGGCATCACTGCCACTGGAATACATTCAGGTATCCAATGATATCATTACGTATGCCAAGGAGATCTTGAATATCGAGTTGAATCAAAATGTATATATAACCTTGACGGATCATATCAGTTTCACAGTTGACAGGTTCAAGAAGGGGATGGATTTTGCCAATGCCCTTCTAGAGGAGGTAAAGCTTTTTTATCCCAATGAATTTGCGGTGGGCATACATGCCCTGCAATTGATAGAGTCAAGGATCAAAGTCAGCCTGCCGGAAGACGAGGCCGCTTCCATTGCCCTGCATCTGGTCAATGCGGAGCTTGATTCATCGATCAGCAATACCTTTACCATAACAAAGATGATCCATGAAATCATGGAGATTATCGAGCGGGAGATCACGCCGCAGAATATGAATCCTTATCACCGCGACCGGCTGATCATCAACCTGAAGCATCTGGGCCACCGGCTGTTGACGTCGCATCCGGATAAAAGCTTCATAGACCCGGAATTATATGATTTTATCAGAAACAATTATCAGCGGGATTACGGGCTGATCAATCAAGTTAACTGCTATTTAGAAGCGCAATATGGGTGCAGCATGACCGAAGAAGAACAGATTGATCTGACTTTGAGCATCAAAAGGATCAGAACAACGGATATGCAATTTTGATTATTATATAATTAAAGATTATTCTACAATATTAAATTCACTTTAGAAAGGGGCGATGCAATATGGGTTTTTTAGACAATTTACGTAAAAAGAATGATTGTACGGTGTATGCACCAATGAAGGGAAGGTGTGTGGGGATTCAGGCGGTCAGCGACCCGGTCTTCAGCGATGAAATCTTGGGAAAGGGAGTAGCCATAGTGCCTGAGGAGGGGACGGTATATGCACCGGCAGACGGTGTCATCAGTGCCGCTTTTCCGACCGGCCATGCGGTTGCGGTTACGACCGGGCAGGGGGTAGAGATCCTGATCCATGTGGGACTTGATACGGTAAACCTGAATGGGAAATATTTTGAAACCTTCGTACAGGCAGACCAGAAGGTCAAAAAAGGCGATATGCTGTTGCGGGCTGATCTGGAGAAAATAAAAGCCGAAGGCTATGATGTCATAACACCTGTTGTTATATGCAATTCGGATGCTTTTTCTGAGATTACCGGACTGACCGATCAGGAAACAGAACCTGGTACCGAGATCATCCGGATCAGTAAATAAACTAGCTCCAGATCAACAGCAGATCTACAGCAGATCAACAGCAGATAAATAAGTGTGTGTCAGTCATGCGGATAGGAGAAGGAATGGAACGATATAGCGGAAAAAGTGTGATGAAAGGAATCGCGGCAGGCAGGCTCGCTTTTTTTAAAAAACAAGAATACATCCCCCGACAGGAAACCGTTCAGGATACAGGGGCTGAAGTCCAACGTTTCTATGTTGCCAGGCAGAAAGCCATGCAGAATCTGGAACAGCTGTATGAACAGGCCTTGGCAAGCGTTGGGGAAGAGCATGCGATGATCTTTGACATCCATAAGATGATGCTTGAGGATGAGGATTACCTGGATTCTGTGGCGCGGATGATTTCAGAAGAAAGCTTGAATGCGGAATATGCCGTAACAGCTACAGGAGAAAATTTTGCGGCAGTTTTTGCCGCCATGGATGATGAATACATGCAAGCAAGGGCGGCCGATGTGACGGATGTTTCGGCCCGCGTGGTCCGGATCCTTGCGGGAATCGGAGACGATGGAATACAGGCGGAGGAGCCGGTGATTCTGGTGGCCGAAGACCTGACTCCCAGTGAAACCGTCAAGCTGGATAAAAGTAAAATACTGGCCTTCGTTACCGTGAAAGGCTCCACTATTTCCCATACAGCGATCCTGGCAAGGAGCATGAACATCCCGGCTCTTGTCAATACCGATATGATACCGGATGAGAGCATGAACGGCCGGATGGCCGTCGTAGACGGTTTTACCGGAGAATTCCTGGTCGATCCTGAGGAAGACGTCCTGGCGGCCAAGATCGAAGCCAAAAATCAGTGGATTGCCGGGCAGGAAGCCATGAAGGCACTGATCGGGAAAGAAAACGTGACAACGGACGGCCGCAAGGTCAAGCTGTACGCTAATGTGGGCAGCGTCAGCGACGTGGAAAAAGCCATTCAGGCGGATGCCGGCGGAATCGGGCTGTTCCGGAGTGAGTTCCTTTATCTGGGACGGAAGGATTACCCGACCGAGGAAGAACAGTTTGCCAGCTATAAGCAGGCGGCCGAGATGATGGGCGGTAAGAAAGTGATTATCCGCACACTGGATATCGGGGCGGACAAACAAGCCGATTACTTTAAGCTGGAGCCGGAAGAAAATCCCGCCATGGGATACCGGGCGATCCGCATCTGCCTGGACAGGACGGAAGTTTTCAAGACCCAGCTTCGGGCTATTTATCGGGCCTCAGCCTATGGATGCATTGCTGTCATGTTTCCGATGATCATATCGAAAGAAGAAGTAGTGGCCGCAAAGAAAATAGCGGAAGCGGTTAAGACGGATCTGAAGCAGGAAGGAATCGCGTTTGGCGACGTGGAGCTGGGTATTATGATCGAAACACCGGCGGCGGCGCTGATCAGCGATGAACTGGCGGCGGAAGTGGATTTTTTCAGCATCGGTACCAATGACCTGACGCAGTACACGCTGGCGGTTGACCGGCAGAACCAGCAGCTGGAGCCGATCTATGCCCCTTACCATAAGGCCCTTCTCAAGCTGATCAAGCTGACAATTGAGAATGCCCACAAGGCGGGGATCTGGGCAGGCATCTGCGGCGAGCTGGCTGGCGATATCGACATGGTGCCGGTTTTTATGGACATGGGCGTGGATGAACTGTCAGTTTCCCCGGCCAATATCCTGCCCTTGCGAAAATGCATCAGGGAATTGTAAGGATCAGACGAAGTAAAACCAATACAAACTAAAACAAACCAATACAAATAAATATTATTAATTACGAATAAATACAAGTAAATACAAGTAAATACAATCAATACCAATCAATTAAATAATATAAAATAAAATACCATCAAGGAGGAGTAAAAATGCAGCAATTTGAATTTACAGTTACCGATCCGATCGGATTGCATGCCCGGCCAGCGGGCCTGCTGGTAAAGGAAGCCGCCAAGTATAAAAGCAAAATAACCATCAGTTGCGGAGAAAAAAAAGCGGAGGCCGGAAAGTTATTGGCACTGATGTCTCTGGGAGTCCGATGCGGCACGGTGGTTGCCTGCCAGATCGAAGGCGAGGACGAAGATGCGGCGGCAGAAGGAATCCGGCTGTTTTTAACGGAACATTTATGATACACATAATGTTTAAATAACGATACACATAATGATATAAAAGGTATTGTTATACATGTATTCTGGGATGTCACATCCTTAAGAATAAACTGTTCTGCGCCAGGGCGGAACATTTCAATCAAGGGGGTAAAAACTTATGATGAAGTATATGCAAAGATTAGGAAAGTCACTTATGCTGCCGGTAGCCTGTCTCCCTGTGGCAAGTATCCTGATGGGAATCGGGTACTGGATTGATCCCACCGGCTGGGGTGCCAATAATGTCATCGCTGCTTTTCTCCTGAAAGCGGGCGGATCGGTCATTGATAACATGGCGATTTTGTTTGCAATCGGTGTCGGCGTGGGTATGTCGGATGACAATGACGGAACTGCTGGTCTGGCCGGTCTGGTATCCTGGCTGGTCATCACGACATTGCTGGCACCAGGTTCTGTGGCGTTCTTAAAAGGAATCGACGTGTCTGAAGTAGCGGCGGCCTTTGGTAAGATCCAGTCGCAGTTTACAGGTATTTTGGCCGGTCTGATCGGTGCCACCTGTTATAACCGGTTTAAAGGAACCAAATTGCCGACGGCACTTTCGTTTTTCAGCGGCAAGCGCAGCGTAGCCATCGTTACGTCAGGCTGTTCCCTTGTGGCAGCGCTGATTCTGTTCTTCGTATGGCCGTTTATTTACGGTGCTTTGGTGGATTTCGGAACCGCGATCTTATCCACCGGGGCGGTCGGCGCCGGTATCTATACGTTCCTTAACCGTCTGCTCATTCCGTTCGGCCTGCACCACGCCCTGAATTCCGTGTTCTGGTTCGACGTGGCCAATATCAATGACCTGAGCAATTTCTGGTCGGGCGTCGGCAACTATGGCGAGACCGGGATGTATATGGTCGGATTCTTCCCGTTTATGATGTTCGGTCTTCCGGCGGGTGCGTTGGCCATGTATCATACGGCCAAAACTACCCGGAAAAAAGTAGTTGCCGGCTTGATGATGGCCGGGGCGCTGTCTTCTTTCTTTACCGGTATTACCGAGCCGTTGGAATTTGCCTTTATGTTCCTCGCTCCGGGACTATATCTGATCCATGCGATTCTGGCAGGTATTTCCGCCGTGGTCACCAACCTGATCCCTGTTCGGGCCGGGTTCAACTTCAGCGCCGGCTTTGTTGACTGGTTCTTGAGCTTCAAGGCTCCGATGGCCCAGAATCCTTTGCTGATCCTGCCGATCGGCGCAGTGTTCGGCGGCATCTACTATGCGGTATTCCGTTTTGCCATCACCAAATTCAACCTGAAGACACCGGGCCGGGAAGACGATGATGTGGAAAGCGAGATGAAAGTGGTTCTGGCCAATGACAACTTCACGGAAGTGGCGGCAATTATCCTGGAAGGCCTCGGCGGAAAAGAAAATATCCAGTCGCTGGACAACTGCATCACCCGGATCCGCGCCGAAGTCAAGAACTATACAGCTGTCGACGAAAAGAAGATCAAAACTGCCGGCATATCCGGCATCATGCGGCCAAGCAAGACTTCCGTACAGGTCATTGTCGGCACGAAGGTTCAGTTTGTGGCTGATGAAATGAAGAAAATGATTAAATCATAAATATCGGTTTTGTAAAAAGTAAATAATGGACCCTGGCACATGGGAAGCCAAACAGACTGTTTGGCTTCCTGTTTTTATGCTCGTCTGGCGGCGCATGTCACCGCCGGTATTATTTATGTAACAATTACTGTCAATCGGACAAGAAAAATGTAGTTTATGCGTTGTTACTTGAAGCTCTGTTTCTAATTGATATAATATTAATAGATAAAAAACCAGATAAAAATACTCAACAATACGAAAGAGGAGGAACCTGTCTAATGAAAATAAATAAAGGAACTGCCCGGCGGAGCTATCCGTGAGATAGCGGCATATGAAGCATCGGTAGCCCCGGAACTGACAGTCAAGACCGCGTTGCCGGCCTATGTTGCTGCTGACTATGCCGGTATCGCCGATCTGGCACGGGAAACGATGGGTGCCAGCGCATTTGCATCAGCGAATCTTCCTACCGCGGTGAACACGGCGGTACCCGCCAATGTTGTCAACGGTACCGTTTCAACCGATAACAGTGACCGCTGGACACCTGGCCAGCATAATACCGACAAGAGATCCAGTCTGTTAGAATGGCGATGGCTGGTAGTGGATCTGGCGGAACTGGCAGCGGTGGAGAGAGTTGATTTATATTTTACAGAAGTACCCGGTGCCTATAATGTATACCTATGGGACGGAAAAGACAGCGCCGGCCAGACTGTGGCTACGGTTAATGCCGCTTATCTTGACAGCTTTGCGCCGGACAGTCCCAATGTCGGCTTTTCGCCGGACGATCCGCCTTTTGCCAATGCGCCCTTTACTTTGATCAGCGCGTATGATGTGGGAACCCTGCCGGGCAGTGCGGCCAAAGCAAGGGTAGACCATATTGATGTAGTTGATGTGCTGGGATCGGCTCAATCGGCCCGTTATATCGTGTTTGAGCACCTTAAATATATTCAGACGCAGACCGCGACCCGTTCCTACACCGGTTCAGTCTCGGAGATCGCCGTATATTCCGATGATACCGGAGAGCTTGATCCAGATCAGCTTCCGCCACCGGAACTGCCGACCGGCAATAACGGATCGGTCATCATGCCCGGTAGCAGAACGTCACTTTATGGTTCGGATAATCAGCAGATAATTGCCTTGGACGGAACATTTTACCGTCCCTTGGTCGATATGAACCTGAATATAATGTATCAGGTGGCTTTAAGTAATGAAACTCGCACGGGAACCGCGGATATTGCCTTTACTGTGCCTGGACGTTACGTAGACAGGGGGGCCAATGCCGCTCCCGATGTCCTTCCGGCGTTGCGGGAATGGTACGGCGGAACGGTATCCGGAGCCCGGTTTGCTCTTGACGACAGTGTTATCTTCTCAGCTGCCGGAAACGATGCCATCGCGGCGGCCACCGACACCATGGACTTTTTTGCGGACATGCTGGATGTAACCGCAACAATCGGAGCGGGCGGGGCGGTTGAATTCGTGCAGGATGTCAGTCTGATGGATGAACTGGGTGATGAAGGCTATTATTTGACTATTACCCCTGACAAAATTACGATTACAGCGGCGACCAGGGTAGCGCTGCTGTACGGCGGCATTACCGTGACGCAGATTTTCTACGGTTCGGCTGACCGGCGTAGTGCTCCGGTGGGCGAAGCCCGGGACTACCCTCGTTATCCAATCCGCGCCGGCATGATTGACGTAGGGCGGACTTACTTTCCGCTGGACTATCTGGAAGAAGTCGGACGTTACATGGCATGGTACAAACTTAACGAACTTCATGTTCATCTTAACGACTATTGGGGCGGAACTGGATATAAAGGCTTCCGGCTGGAATCTTCGGTATTCCCCGAACTAAACCAGAAAATGACCGGTATGGCAGATGCGGCTTATCCGCCGATTGCCAGTAACGGGAACCCGCCCAGCTATTCTGGTATTTGGGGACCGGGAGCAGATGAAGGCGTCTATACCAAAGCGGACTACCGCCAGTTTCAGCTGGATTTGCTGAATTACGGTATTGAAGTAATCAATGAAATTGATGTTCCCTATCATGCGGAATCTTTCCGTGATATCTCCTCCACGAATCCGTTAAAGCCGGTTATGCGTCCCAATTTGGGTTATATGGATACTTCGACTCCGGCCAATCGTGCTAAAGCGGTCGGAGCGGTTATGGCACTCATCAATGAGTATACGCAGGGACAAGAGCCGGTATTTGTCAGTAATAAGATCCACATAGGCGGCGATGAATACCACGACATGAACCAGCTGGCAGCTTTCGAACGGGATCTGGTGGCGGCCATCGATAGCATGGGTGCGTCGGGACGGGAACTGGAGATCAGGATGTGGACGGAAACGGCTGTTTACAATAGCGCTGGCCTGTCCGATGAACGTGCCCGGAATATCACTGTCAACCTATGGGCCCCGTACCGTGCCAATGTCCGGTCGGTCTACGCCAAAGGATATGATGTAATCAATACGGCCGGAGGATGGCTCTACCTTGTCCCGCGTGGCAATGCCGGATATCCTGACCGATGGAATACAGGAGTAGCTACCTCTGACGGCAGCTATTATGACTATAGCAGCATGTATGATGATTTTGAGGTCAATAACTTTAAGCCTCATCGTCAGTCAAACAACGGAACCGCCATCATGCCGAAGGCTCATCCCCAGACTAAGGGGGCATCCTTTGCCTTGTGGAACGACCTCACCGCCAGCAACGGCGGATTCTCGGAATTTGACTTGTTTGACCGAATCAAAGATGCCATTGCTTTTGTCGCCGAAAAAACTTGGTATGGCGAGAAAACAGCCGGCCAGACCCACCAGCATTTTACCGCTCGCGTCAGGAAGCTCTGGAATTACACCCCGATAGCCAATCCGGGACGATATGTGGAAAGCGTTTCAGCTGTGGTTGCCGACTATGATTTCATAGTCGGCATGCAGGATCGCTCCGGCAACGGATATGATGCAATCGCGCCCGGATCCGTAGCCGAGCTTGCCGGACTCAGGCTCCCTGTCGGCACAAGCCTCACACTCCCCTTTGAAGCCATCGGTTATCCTTATACCGTCAACATGAAGGTCAAGCTCTCGGCGGTACCGGCTGACACGGCTCTTTTTACCGGTGAGGAAGGCAGTCTTTATGCCAATTATAAAGGTTCCGGACACATCGGATATAAACGTGGAGAAAAAGGCCTGGGTTATGCATTTGAGTTTCAAGCCGGGAGTAACCATGTCAAAGCCGGTGAATGGGTGGATATTACCCTGGTAGCAGATCAAAAGAACACCGCTTTGTACCTTGGCGGTACATTAATTGCTGTCAGACCTGTCAATACATGGATAAACAACGGCAAACGCTTCATCGTCAGTACTTCGTCTAACTGGGATTCGACTTCCTTCATCCTGCCGGTGACCAGTATCCTGCCTGATGGAGATGCCATTGTCAGCCAGATAAAAATCTATAATAAAGCCCTGACAGCAGCCGAAGTGTCTGGCCTGTTTTAAACAGCCCTTTTGCATGCCTGTTGCAGTCCGTTTCCTTAAACATGGCTGTCCATGATTAGTGGACAGCCTTTAGTTACTGTTCACACCCAATGTCATATCACAACTGTAACAACTATTACCCTATTATCACATTTTTGATATCAGATATTTGACGGCGCCGGCAATCAATAGTAAGATATAGAAAGAAATAGAATAGGTTTTGCTGATGCACTCTAAGCAGCGCTTCATGAGGGGTGATTATGAAATTAACAGAGCGGTATGTAGTCCCACAGATCCTTAATAAAAATGACATCATAGTAACAGTGCCGGGTTCCAAGAGCATTACCAACCGGGCTTTGTTGTTAGCGGCGCTTTCTTATAAAAAATGCCTGCTGCAGGGTGTGCTGTTCAGTGAGGATTCCCGTGCGGTTTTGGAATGTCTTCGTCTTTTAGGCTTCCGCATGGAAGTCCATGAAGAAAAAAAGCAAGTCATCATTTGGGGCGGGGGCGGACAGATTCCTAACCGACAAGCGGCACTCAACGTCAGAAGTGCCGGAACGGCGGCGCGATTCCTGACCGTCATACTGGCACTGGCGGGTGGGGAGTATGAGCTGGATGCTTCGGAGCAGATGAAGAAGCGGCCGATGGCAGGGTTGCTTTCTATCCTGAGAAAAGCCGGCGCCGAGATCGAATGTATGGAAGAGGAGGATCACTTTCCTTTTACAATTAGATCGCATCTGCTTTCCATAAAAGAAGTATCCGTGGATACCGATGTCAGCAGCCAGTTTGCCAGCGCGTTGCTGATCGCCGGTGTCTTGCTTCCGGAAGGCCTGACGGTCAGCCTGGCAGGCAGCAGGAAGGACGGTTCTTATATAACGGTTACGCTTCGGATGATGGAACAGTTCGGCATTCCGGTAAGAAGAGAGGGGGACTGCTGTCGGATTCTCCCCAGTACACGATTCGGCGTGGACAAGTATCAGATTGAGCCGGATGTTTCAGGAGCCTGCTACTTTTACGCGATGGCTCCGCTTCTGGGGGTTGATGTACTGGTGGAGCAGGTTCATGAAGTTTCCATGCAGGGCGATATCCAGTTTGTGAAGCTTCTGGAAAAGATGGGATGTGTTCTGCAAGAATCCGATAGCGGACTGTGGGTAAAAGGCCGGCAGCTGGCAGGATATCCCGGTGTGGACGTTGACATGCAGGATTTTTCGGATCAGACGATGACCATGGCGGTATTGGCTGCTTTTGCCGCTGCTGAGAGCCGGATCAGGAACGTCGGCCATATCCGCTTTCAGGAATCTGACCGTATCCATGCGATTATTACGGAATTGGGAAAACTGGGGATCCAATGCGAAGAAGTGGAGGAAGGAACGGGCATCAGGATTCATCCGGGGCCTGTAAAGGGCGGGGAGGTTCATACCTATGAGGATCACCGGATGGCGATGTCGTTTACGCTAGCTGGGTTAAAGACAGGTAACATCATAATCAAGGATCCGCAATGCAGCGCGAAGACTTTTGAAAACTTTTTTGATATCATTGAGGAGATCGCAGCGAGGGATGTTTGACAATACTGTTACTGTTCAGGTGCCAGCCCATTAAGTTTTAGATAAACAGGGAGCCCTCCGGATTCCGAGCCCCCCCCATCTTTACTACTATGACACAATGAGGTGATAAAACAGCATGAAACAAAACAACGATGTACAATGGGAAAAAGTCCTTCTAGTAGGGGTAAACACCGGCACCGAGGAAGACTTCGAAGCCTGTATGCAGGAACTGGAAAGCCTGGCGGAAGCCTGTATGATGGAGACTGTGGGCATTGTCACGCAGAACATGGAGGCAGCGCACAGTTCTCTTTATGTCGGCCGTGGTAAGCTAGACGAAATCAGGCATTCAGCGGTAGTGCTGGAGGTTGACGTGGTGGTTTTCTATGATTCCCTGACACCGTCGCAGCTGAGGAATCTCCAAAAGGAGATCGGCAAGCCGGTGCTGGACCGGACGTCCTTGATCTTAGATATCTTTGAGCGTCGGGCTGTCAGCAGGGAAGCGCGGCTGCAGGTGGAAACCGCTAAGCTGCAGTATTTCCTGCCCCGACTGACGGGCATGCATGAGGCCCTTACCAGACAGGGCGGAACCAGCGGAAGCATGAGCAGCAGAGGAGCCGGAGAGAAGCAGCTGGAGCTGGACCGCCGGCGCATCAGCCAGCGGATCAGCGAGCTGAAGCGGGAGCTTAAAGAAGTGGCGAAGGACCGGGAGGTCCAGCGCAAGAAAAGGAACGCGGCCAGGATTCCCTTGGTTTCGCTAGTGGGCTATACCAATGCCGGGAAATCTACGATCATGAACGCCATGGTGGATACCTATGTGAAAGAGGAACATAAAAAGGTTCTGGAACAAGACATGCTCTTTGCCACTCTGGATACGTCCATACGCCGGATCGAGACCGGGAACAGCAAAGACTTTCTGCTGTCGGATACAGTAGGTTTTCTGCATAAGCTTCCCCACGGACTGATCAAAGCCTTTCATTCCACCTTGGAAGAGATTAAAAATGCTGACTTGCTGCTCCATGTAGTCGATTATTCAGACGAACATTATAAGGAGCATAGTAAAGTGACGCTGGAAACCTTGAAGGAACTGGAAGCATCCCATATACCGGTAATAACGGTCTTCAACAAGGCTGATAAATGTATGTCCGGCCTTCCCTTGATCCGCCAGGGCAGTCAGATTACCATGTCCGCAAAGCAGCGGGTCGGCCTGAGTGAGCTGGTGGAGATGATAATCGCCGCGGTGCATTCGGATTATGTGGAAGCGGAATTCCTGATTCCTTACTGCGAAGGCGGGGTCGTTTCCTATTTTATGGATAATGCTGAGGTGAAAAGCAGAAAATATCTTGAAGAAGGCATAGCTATAGCGGTCCGATGCCATAAAGCCGACCGGGATAAGTACAGCTGGTTTGAAAAAACCCCGGTCCCGGACAACCGATCATGAGCGGCTATGTCTAAGAAATGCATGGGAGTTGTAAATAATGAAATCACAAGAAATAATTCATAATACGAAATTCCATGTCGGCAAAAGGATATGGAAAACTGCGGTTGCGGTTCTCATTTGTTTTATCATTCACATGCTGAGAAGCGAGCAGACCTTCCCCTTTTTTTCCACCATTACTGCAATACTTTGCATGCAGCCTTATATCGGCAATGTCGGTAAGATAGCCGTCGATCAGCTGCTCGGCACTTCGATCGGGGTAGTATACGGCGTTGTGATCCTGTTCCTTTTTCAATATGGCTTTCCTGATGCCGGCATTTTGCCGGTCATGATTGTCATCTCTTTATTTATTATACCGGTTATCAAAACGGCAGTCCTGATCAGGAAAGCAGAGATGGCTCATTTTGTCTGTGTGGTTTTCCTGTGCATGGCAATGTATCTCTTTCAGGACGGCGATCCATATGCTTATGTGCTGGACCGGGTACTGGACAGCTTGATCGGGATCGTGGTAGCCTTGGCGGTCAATTCCCTGAATCTCCCCCGCAAGCGGAGAAAGGAACTGCTTTTTGTATCTGCGCTTGACGATACTTTGGCGGATGAACATAACCGTATTTCTTCCTACAGCAAGATCGAACTCAACCGGATGATCGACGACGGGGCTAATTTTACGGTCTGTACCGAACAGACTCCGGCGGCGCTGCGGGATATCTTCGCCGACATGCATCTGAATCTGCCGGTTATTGCGATGAACGGGGCGGTGCTGTATGACATCGCCCACAACAAATATATTCATAAGATACCTCTGAAAGCGGAATTCGTGTCGGCTCTAAACCGGATTCTTTCGGTTACTCAGGCCGGATGCTTTTACAATACGCTGATTCAGGATACCATTTTAATCTATTTTGAGGATTTTAAGAACATGGCCATGCAGGAAATATACCGGGATCTGCGGACTAACCCCTACCGCAATTTTGTCTGCGCAAAGCTTCCGGAGGAGACAATATGAAGTGACCT
>DBDJ01000034.1 GCA_002293525.1 Lachnospiraceae bacterium UBA935 | reverse complement strand
AACATAAAAATAACCATACCTAAAGAATATCACCATTCCCCAATTCACCCAACCTGAGACAACTTGTCAAGGATGTTTTAATCACTCTGATATTTTAATCGATGAATATTCTGATACTTAGATTTTTCAAAATGTAATTATGATAATCCCAAAATAATATTGCTACCCTCATGAGAGTGTGATATACTTCTTGCATGGGACAATCGTGTTGCAGGGTGCGTTGACCTCATTCCAAAAGAATGGGGGTGATGCCTATGAGAAATCGTTATGATTTCAGGGACTTACTGACTTTTGGTATGTTCCTTCTGGCACTCCTGACGTTTATTTTTGCGTTCAGTAAGTAGCTACATAGAAAAACCACCCTAAGACTTGGCCGTCGGGGTGGTTATTCTACATTCAACTGGTCAACCACCTTGTGGGCGATTGTTTCTTTCATATTTATAGAATACCACTGACAGAATTTCATGTCAATATAGAGTTGCTTTTTGATGCTTTTTGATAATTTTCTTATCTTATGTACTGCATTTTATATCAACATTCCCCAATTCCCCCAACCTGAGACAACAAAAAACTTTCTCTTTCAATATGGTTTTCACGGCGCCATAAAACGGATTTCTCAGAAATAATGAAAGAAGTGCAAGCCCAAGGATCGACTATAAGTACTGCCCCCCTTTACTACAATGTGATTCAGAGGAAAATATATGATCATTATAATTACCCCAAGATCGACACTACTACCCTGTCTCCCGATGAAACAGTCCTAGCGATTATGAATGTCTTAAGGGATGTTTACCGCATAGTATGAGCATCATTGCCCCTTTGTTTTCGGGCACATACCCCGTCACGAAATGTCCTGGGCTGAATGCAGATATCGCCCGACAAACTCTGCTTCCGTCAATACTTCCACACCCAGTTCCTTCGCCTTCTTATTTTTCGTGGATGAAGAAGCGGCATCATTATTGATCAGGGCTGTGGTCTTCCCGGTCACGCTTCCGCTCACCTTCCCGCCCCGCTGTTCGATGACATCCTTTAAATCGTTGCGGCTTTTATAGCCGTCCAGGCTTCCGGTTATGACAAAAGTAAGCCCGTTCAGGTTCTGCTGACCTTCCGCCGGTTCGGCGGCCGGCGCGGCCGCGATTTCCATCTCGGCCAGCAGTTCATCCAGTTGGCGGTCATGCTCCGGATCTCTGAAAAAATCACAGAAAGCCGTGGCAATCACGCCGCCGATGCCTTCGATGCCACTCAGTTCTTCGACTTCGGCGTAGCGCATCCGCTCCATGTCATAGTCAAAATAGCGGCAGATCATCTTCGCGTTAGCCAGGCCGATATTGGCGATGCCAAGACCGTAAATCACCCTCGGTAGCGTGGTCTGGCGGGCTGCTTCGATACTGTTTTGCAGGTTCCGGTATGATTTTTCCCCGAACCCTTCCATGGCGACGATTTCCTCTTTGTACCTGTCCAGATGGAAAATATCCGCAAAAGTATGAATATAGCCTCTGGCTATGAATTTTTCCAGGGTGGCTTCCGACATCCCTTCAATATTAAGCGCATCCCGGCTGACTAAATGCGTGAAAGATTTGATCTTCTTCACGGCACAGTCCGGATTGGTGCAAAAAAGGGACTGCACCTCGTTGATCTGTTTCAGCTGCGTCGCCTCCCCGCAGGCCGGGCATGTCTCCGGGATCTGGACGGTATCGCTGCCGGTCAGGTTTTCGGCGATCTGCGGGATGATCATATTGGCTTTGTAAACCGTGACCGTATCCCCGATTCCCAGCTTGAGCCCGCGGAGGATGCTGATGTTATGCACCGAGGCCCGGCTGACGGTCGTCCCTTCCAGCTCTACCGGCTCAAATATCGCCACCGGGTTGATCAGACCGGTACGGCTGGGACTCCATTCGATCTCTAGCAGCGTCGTTTCGCGCTGCTCATCTTCCCACTTAAAAGCAAGGGAATCCCTTGGGAACTTGGCAGTTGCCCCCAAAGCCTCGCCGTAAGCAATATCGTTGTAACAGATCACCAGGCCGTCAGAGGGAATATCATGACCCGCGACCCGACTTTCAAAGCTATCGACCGCCTCATGGACAGTCTGTCTGTTCACTTTGACATAGTCCACGACGGCAAAGCCCTGTTCCTGCAAGAAAGAATACTGCTCTTCCCGGTGAGAGAATTCTCTCCCTTCTGCCTTTACCAGGGAAAAAGCATAGAAGCGCACCCTTCTTGCTGCGGTAATTTCATTGTTCAGCTGCCTGACCGAACCGCTGCAAAGATTACGGGGATTTTTGTATTTTAATGCGGTGTCCGGGATCTGGGCGTTGATCCATTCGAAATCCGTATAAGTGATCACTGCTTCTCCCCGCAGGATCAGTTCGCCCGAAAAATTGACGGTCAAAGGCAGGTTGCGGAACATCCTGGCATTGTTCGTGACGACCTCGCCGACTTCCCCGTTCCCCCGGGTCACGGCTTTTGCAAGTTTTCCGTCATGATAAGTAAGGACAACCGTCAAACCGTCCAGTTTCCAAGATAAAAGTGCCTCCTGATCTTTCAACCAGTCGGTCAGCTCTTCCCTGCTTTTGGTTTTTCCCAGCGAAAGCATCGGCCTTTCATGTCTTTCTTTAGGCAGTTCGGCGACAGCTTCATATCCTACATGTAGTGTCGGGCTATTGGTAAGGATCACCCCGGTTTCCTGCTCCAGGCCGCTCAGTTCATCATAAAGCCGGTCGTATTCAAAATTATCCATGATTTCACGGTCTTCTGCGTAATACGCTTTTGCTGCCGCTTCCAGCTGAGCGGTCAGCTGACGCAGTCGCTCCAGCTTCGCTTTCTTTTCATCTGGACTTGCCGCCTTTCTGGCTGTCTGACCGGCTACCCGCTCGGCCGTCTGTTCGGCTGCCTGACCGGCTACTCGCTCGGCTGTCTGTCCAGCTGCCCACTCAGCTGTCTGACCGGCTGCCTGATCTTCTGCCTGATTTTCTTTCTGATCTGCCACCCCATATACTGTCTTTTCCGTCATTTTTATCCTTCCCTTCCTCACCAGATATTGTGGTATGCCTAGAAACCCTGATATTTATTCTTAAGTCTTTTCCTGATAAGAAAGACCGCAGCTATGATACAATGTATCAAGCTCATGGCCCGTCACCCGGCGGTATTCTCCCGGCTGCAAATCTGCAAGACGGATATTGAGCACCCTGACCCTTTTCAAGCTTTTCACCTGAAATCCGAGTTCTTTGCACATTCTTTTGATCTGTCTGTTGACTCCTTGAGTCAGAATAATCCTGATGCTATACTCCCCTTCTGCCATTACTTTGCAAGGCCGGGTAGTAATGTTCAGATCTTCTAAAAAAACACCTGTTATCATTTTTTTTACAAAGGCCTCATTGATCTTTTTATCCAGCCTTACGACATATTCCTTTTCATGGCCCTGGCTGCCACTCATCATCCGTTCTATCAACAGGCCGTCATTCGTCATCAGAAGAAGGCCCTCTGAATCCTTGTCCAGTCTTCCGGCATAAGTCACCCTTACCGGATAGCGGAACACCTCCCCAAGAGCCAGGTCGGCATGGCGGTCGCGGGCGGTACAGGTGATGCCCACGGGCTTATAATAAGCCAGCACGACTTTAGCCGGAGCGCTCTGCACGGCTTTCCCGTTAACTGTGACCAGGTCGGTTTCCGTAACCGGCATCCCCATACCGGCAACCTGGCCGTTTACCGTGACCCGGCCTTCGGCAATCAGCCGGTCGGCTTCGCGCCGGGAACAGAGCCCCGCCGCTGCAATATATTTATTCAGCCTTATGCTCATCCGCTTTCAGTTTCTCCTTGATTTTTTCCATCTTTACTTCATAGGGCTTCTGCCAGATCACCGGCCGATACAGCGACCTCATGATTTTGATCACTTTATTTTCCTGGCCCTCGGCTATCGTAAAATCATACTTGCCTTCCTTGCTTCCAAAGGTAACGGAAGCCTTCGCGTCAATGAGCTGCCGCAGATAAGTAATCATATTCTGTCTTGTCGCCTCCTGGTCATAGATATTGATATAGCTATAGCCCGGATGCCGCTCATCTTCGCCGGTGACCAGCCGGATGCCTGCTCCGGCGGCGCTTTCGCGGATTTCTTTGACAGTGTTTAAGATGGCCGGCGTTTCATCGATGATATACAGGTTGAGCACATTCACCTGTTATGAAGTGACCTCT
>DBDJ01000033.1 GCA_002293525.1 Lachnospiraceae bacterium UBA935 | reverse complement strand
TAAAATGCCATATATAAAAACAGTAAAACCTGGCCATCCCTTCTATTTCCGCTTCCATGCTGATAGCTGGAATTCCGGATTGTTTGATGATTTCCGTCAGCTCCGCGCCCATTTCCTCGTTTTGAATGGTATATTTGGAGTAGATAATACCGTCGTAGCTTTTGAGATCCGGCAAATGATAAATATTAAATTGCCCGATCCCATAGTCTGACTGCTTATAAAGATCTCCGTTACAGGTAAACACGAAGATTCCTACCTCTTTATCTTGAGCATAATCCATGATCCCTTCCAAAAAACGTCTCTGTACTTCATAGGCAATGCCGCCTACCAAAACCGCAATTTTCATTCGCAATCTCCGTTACCGTTAAAATAATAGATGCCGCTTTCTAAGAATTTAATGTTGCCGTTCGGGAATACCACTTTGGCATTCGCATTGAAAGGTATTTCAATCTTATATCTGAGTCCTACTTCAGCGTCATAGGACCAGCCGCTGACATATCTTCCATATGGGGAATCCCAGTTGCCGGTCACCTCTTGAAGCTGCAGCGACGGCTGGGGCTTGATGATCATCTTGATGTCATTGCCCATGCCGGGGCGGAAACCGCACATATACCGGTACATCCATTCGGCTATGCTGCCGTAGGCATAATGGTTCAGGCTGTTCATGCCGGTGCTACTGATCACGCCCTCCTCATCCAGGGAATTCCACCGCTCCCAGATCGTGGTGGCGCCGAGATTCACTTCATGGAGCCAGCCGGGATATTCTTCGTTGAGCAGCAAATCATAAGCCATCTCATTCAAACCGTTTTCCGACAAAGCCGGACAGAGCACCGGGGTTCCGATAAAGCCGGTATTCAGATGACCTTTGTTCGCTTCCAGCAGTTGCCGCAAATGCCCTGCCAGCTTCTCTTTGCCCCCTTCCGGATACAGCTTTAGCGTCAGCAGCACGGCACAGGCAGTCTGGGTCAGATCGGACCGCAGTTCCTGGTTGTCATCAAAGTAAAAGGAAAGAAACTCCTGTTTGATATTCCCTGTCAGGGTCATGAATTCTTCTCGGCGGCCATCCTGTAACACATCAGCGGCTTGATAACAGCAGCGGGCGGACTGATAATAAAAGGCCGATGCCAATAACTGCACATCCGTTTTTCCGATCGGATTGCGTAGATCTCCGTTATCCAAGGCTAGCCAGTCGCCCAATTGCCGGTCATTCTGCCATAAATAAGGAACGGCGTTCTCCCGTGCCCGCCCGGTAATGTAATTCGTCCATTCACACATGGCCGGATACTGCTCCCGAAGCAATTCCCGGTCGCCGTAGTATTCATATAAGGTCCAGGGCAGTATCGTGGCCACATCTCCCCATGCACAGGCTCCAGCGGTTATATAAAAAGGATTGACGGCTTCGCTTATATCTGTCTTGATCTTCGGCTTTGGAACAAAAAAAGGGACTGCCCCCTTTAATAAACGCTGCTCTTGATAAAGGCTTTTCATGTAATGCCGAAAGAAGGCCGCACTGTCCATATGAAAACATGCTGTTCCGGCAAAGATCGCCACATCCCCCGTCCACCCCATCCGCTCATCCCGCTGGGGACAGTCGGTAGGGATGTCGAGAAAGTTACCTTGCTGGGAACGTACCGTATTGGCAATCAAGCGGTTTATTTTCTCATGGGCCGTAAAGATCTGACCGGTCGCGGCAAGGTCAGACATGATCCGGTAAGTGGTGAAGCTAAGTTTCTGATCGGCCTTTAAACCCTCCACCTTTACATACCGAAAGCCGTAATAGGTAAAATGCGGCCTGACTGTCTTGTGGCTGCCATCGGAAGTATAACCAAATTCCGCTTTTGCCGTTCTGAGATTGTCATTATAAAAAGCCTTGTCCTGTAAGACCTCGCCATAGGAAAGCCGGATTATCTGGCCAGGTTCCAGTTGTCCTTCCCACTCCACCCAGCCGGTGATACTTTCCCCGAAATCAAGCAGCAGATAGCCGTCCTGATGCTGAATCTCCGAGACTGCCGAAAAGCTTTTCACCTTGACGACCGGCGGATTGCTTCTTTCGGTCAGCAGCTCTTTGCTGTCCGTAAGCTCTTCCACCACCAGCGGCTCACAGGCAGCCGTATCGTCAATCCATTCTCCGTCGTAGATCCCGTTCTCACCCACCGGACTCTGTACCCCTTGCCATGTGCCGTCTGTGACCAGCCATTCCTCGCTGCCGTCCGCATCGGTAAGAATCCGCTCAGCGAGGCATTTCTTACGGTTTCCGTAGAGGTTCCTGTAGTCATCGTCAAAACCGAACCTCCCTTTATACCACCCTTCTCCCAATAAAACCGACAGCCGGTTGGCTCCGGACCGGATGTAATCCGTCACATCATAAGTCTGGTACTCCATCATCAGATCATAAGAATGATATCCCGGCTGCAGGTACTCTGTTCCGATTTTCTCTTGGTTCAAATAGGCTTCATATAATCCGGCCCCATAGATATAAAGACGGGCTTTGGCAACTTCCTGGCCAGCCGTAAAGTCTTTATATAAAATGGGCATCCGCTTTTCTTCTCTGGCCGCCGCGATCCAGCTGCCCTTCCAGCCTTCCTTCCCTTTTCCGGTCTCGAACCATGACACATCACTTAGCACCTCGCCGCCGGCATTGTCCCGGATCCATATCCGCCAATAATAACGGGTCCTGTCCTTGGGTATGATGGGTAGATGGTAACGGCACTCCCGATAATCGGTAAGACTGCCGGAATCATATATCGCTGCCGCCATATCCTCCCGCTCGGAAACCGTGATTCTGACCGCGGTGCTATAAGTGCCCTTTGACTCTTCCACCCGCCAGGAAAGAGCGATATAAGAAAAATCATACCCAAGCGGGTTCCGTAATTGATTGACGCTTAAATGAGTGATTTTCATATCTGCTCCAATTCTTTTCTCCCGCAAAAGGGATCAATGGGATTTGCATATTGCTTTTTTTTTTATATAAACCTTTATATAAAACGTAATGTAACCGTTATATATCAACCATGACTATCTTGGTAAAAGCTTGCCTCTTTGATCGCTTGTCGCCAAGAAAACTACCAGAATAAAGATGGCTGCCTTGACCATTTGGCCATATCCTGAGTTTAAATTAAGCATTGCCATAATCTGACTTAGGAAAGTCATCGAAAACGCCCCCACCAGAGCCGCGTAGATCTTGCTCCTGGCTCCGCCTGATACCGGCATCCCGCCAAATACGATGGCAATAATCACATCCATACCAACACTGGAAGCCACATTGCGCGTCAGTGTAGGCGCATATACGACGGAAAGAAAAGCTCCCAGGCCAACTCCCGCACCGGCTATGGCAAAGGCTACCACCGCCATTTTCTTGGCGGATATTCCGGTCAGTTTGGCACATATGGGATTACTGCCGAGAAATTTCTGCATCCGCCCGATTCTAGTAAAGTTGAACAAAAAGATGCAGAATATCATAAATGCTGCCAATACGGCAATCTTAAAGGGAACCGTATTCAACGCCTTTACCGCTGCCGCCGGTATCGCTATCTCCGCTCCGGTATTATTGATCTTAATCAGTACCAGCACCAAGGCATTGAGAATGCTCAGCATGGCAATGGTCGTTACAAAAACCGGAAGATTAAAGATGCTGGCCAATATGGAGTTAAATAGTGATATTATGATCGCTATCCCGATGCAGGCTGCGGCCATCAGAAGCAAATTCTCCGTTGCGTTATAAACGATAGCTCCTAAAAGCGCACTGACGGCTGCCGAAGCACCTAGGCTGATATCAAACGAACCTAACGTATAGATGAAAACCGCTCCTGTCGCCACGACGGCCACCACGACGGACTGATTCATGATTGATCTCATGCCGTAGGGAATATTGATCTCTTTCCAGGTCCCGATGATAAAAAACGCGGCTACCAACACCAGCAGGCCAAAAAGGGGGGCCAGATTCATGATAAATCTCTTGATGGCGTATTTTTCTTTTTTCACTTTATTGGCAGTTTTCACGGTTTCTGATTTTTTTACTTTTTCTTCCATAGTATCCAAGCACCTCCTATATCATGTATTGGATGATATCTGCTTCACCAAGTGACTGGTCTCTGCCAAATTCTTTTTGGATCTCTCCGTCCTTCATGACCAGCAGACGGTTCGACATACCAATCAGTTCAGCCATTTCTTCAGAAATAATGACAATGGACTTGCCTTCTTTCTTCATCCGGTACATGAGCTGATACATGGCCTGTTTTACCCCCACATCCACACCGCGGGTAGGGCAGTCGAGGATCAGGATATCACTGCCCCGGCCGATCCATTTCCCAAAGACCACCTTTTGTTTATTGCCGCCGGAAAGCGTCGCGACATCATATTCCATGCCGGCACATTTGATGCTCAGATCCTTGATCTGCTTTGCCACATAAGCTTTTTCCCGGCCCGGCAGGATCAGAAACCGGTTCACGGCAAACTGATCGAACCCGCCCACTGCGATATTGTCCTTAATGCTGGCATTCAGACTTAGCGACTCGATGTCGCTGTCTTTCGCCACATAACCGATCTTTTGGTCCATCGCATCGGCTTCATTTTTCAATTCCCTGGTCTGTATCAACACCTGCCCTTGCTCAAGCTTTTCCGCTCCAAACAGCACCTTGCCCAGAGTGTGCATGCCACAGTGAGACAGTCCGCCCACCCCAAGGATCTCACCTTTATGTAACTGCAGATTAAAGTCTTTTAACTGATCCGCCAGCTGGGCATTCCGGATTTCCAGAACCACTTCTTCCCCGAAACTTCCATCATAATCGCTGCGGTAGTAATCCCCTTCCATTTCTCGTCCGATCATACTGGCCTTAATCAGCTCTTCCTGGAATTCATTCTGATCAATCCTAATATATTATCAGCATTCTTTTTAAATAATATTTACTCGGAAAATGGCAACCATTATATTATTTTTCATACCGGAAGTGATCTGGAGATTCAGCGAGGATTTTTATATATGCATTGGGAGTCGGTAAATCTTTCGCTGTATTTTGATCAGATGATCGGTTATACCCTGATGCTGGTCTTTGGCCTGCTGATCCGGAACTATGAAAGAAGCGTTGAACTTCCGACTTTCACACAGAAATCGGATGTTCAGCGCTTTGCCATCCTGCAGTATATTCAGGATAATTTTACGGATATTACCTTGGAAGATATTGCTGAGCGTTTTCACTACACCCCGGAGTATACCTCCAAATTAATCAAAACCATCACCGGCCGGACCTTCACCCAGCTGCTACAGCAAATACGCATTGAAAAAGCACAGGTGCTGCTTCAGGATACAAACCTGTCGGTTGCCAATATCGCCAATCAGATTGGTTATGAAACAACGGAACACTTTATCAGGACTTTCAAGAAGATTTTGGAAATGACACCGACAGAATATCGAAGACATGGTTACCATATATAGAGTGTGGAAATTTTATTCCTTTTGCCCGGGGTCCGGTAGTCATAACAAGAATGGGCTACCGCGTTCACTCCGTTATTCAGCCGGACATAGACCACGCCCTTATGTATGTCCGTAACCGTCCCGGCATAGTTCGGCATATTCCTGACCGGAAGGACTCCGGCCTATATTGATCATCATTTCTTTCATGGGAATCACGATCCGGAAGCCTTTGTAATCCACTATTACGACGGTTTTTCCGGCATCGGTCTTTTCTATCCCGCCTAACCTGCCGGTAAGTATCCGGCGGGTGCGATAGGCATCGGCGTTATTGCGAAAGGTAAGCCCTTTAAGGCACTGCCGGCCTTCCGGCACGCCATCCCAGCTTCGCAGGTGCGTCACCAGCGCCGGCAGCGTCACTTCTCCCTCCCCGTTTGCGATAAAATCAATCCATGGGAATGCCCTTATATATTCCTTTCCGGCCTCACCGCTCACACCGTCTGCCATGGGGTTGCTGGGTGGTGGCGAATATGTGATTTGTTAGAAAATTGATGGTTCTGTTACTATACAGCCATCAGGACATCCGTTTTCTTTATCTCTTTTTCCACTCTATGCTTCCCTGTTATGTGGTTGTAGATCTCCATCGTGATCGAAATGTCGGAATGGCCCATGATATATTGGAGCACTATCAGATCCATTCCCTTTTCAGCCATCCGGGTACAGCCGGTATGTCTTAAGCTGTGGGCTGATATAGATGACTGTTGAAGGCATAAATCGTTTTGGGTTTAATCCTAATTACTTTTTACTGTTAATGACTTGAATTATAAAATAATAGATTATCAGACAGGTATTGAAAATCATTATTGATTTTGACATAAATTATATAGGTTATACGTATTATAAATTGAACAATATGTATAATTTATAAAACTCAGTTGATTTTTCTTACTAATCATACTATTATGTATAGTATTATAGTACTATGCAGTACCATAGTACCATCATCATGAGAAAAGAAAAAATAATACAATTCTTTAAGTCTAGTTATTTTTATATGGAAGGAAGAAAGTGACATGTGGCAAGCATACAGTGTTTTATCCAAAAACAGAAAACCGCAAATTACATCAGATGAATTCTTAGATTATTATAATATTGACAAATCAGAGATACGAGAATTTGAAGTAGTGGAGTTTTTGGATTTTTTTGAAGTATCAAGGGATGATCTGTTTATGCAAACAAAAGAAGAAGTCATATTAATGTTATATGGTTTTCATCTTGACAGGAAAGCAGAAAGTTCGACAAATACGTATATAAATCAATTGACGGAAGAAAACATTCAAATAGTCAAGTTCAATGGTGTGTGTCATACGCAAGTAATAGACGGTAGCATCGACTTTGAAAATCAGATTCTTCGGTGGAATAATGAAAGCAGTAATTTTAGGTATATAGACAAGCTGATATTGTATCAGGTAATAAAAGATTTGGATTCTATGTGGGGTGCGAAATCGGATGAACCACTGAAGGATTATGCAATAGAATTAGAGTTGATGGATAACAAAGGAGAAAAAAATATAGTGTGTAAAGATGGTATGTTTGTAGAATTTTTTTTGCAGATCTTGAAAGTGATTTTGGAAAGAGAACCCGGAACCCAAGTAGGACAAACCACTCAAACCATATGATTCTTAGCTTATAATGAAGTCTGTCCAGATCCAGCGATGTTAGTTTCATCAGTGCATCAAGTGTCCGGTTTCCGGCATAGAAATGATATCGTTCAGCATATCCTCAATCGTCTCGCGGGTAACACGCCTTTGATGGCAGTATCCATATCCATCGTACTGCGCTTGTCCACACCGACCATTGATGCGATCAAGAACCCGCCTTTGAGAATCATGTTATTACGGTATGGAGAGAGTGACACACGCTCCAGAAACCGCTCCAGCATATAGCATTTTAAAGCTTGATTATGCTGCTATGTTCAGAATCCGGGACATTGTTTTACGGTATATGGAGGTGCTGACCAGATGTTTACAAACGCAACGGGATCAAAAAAAATCGAAAAAAACCGGTACGCCGGCAAACGCGCTTTTACAAACCGATTATTAACGGTACCGGGAATTACTATGTAGAAGCACGGACAAGGGATAACCGGCGGACAGATATTATCGTGAATTACCATGGGGCAGAATATGTGATCGAGATCAAGATATGGCGAGGAGAGGAATATAACAAGCGCGGAGAACAACAGCTTGCCGATTATCTGGATCTGTACGAGGCCAAAAAAGGATGGCTCCTCAGCGTTAACTTCAATAAGAATAAAATCCCAGGAATAAAAGAAATCCAATGCGGAGATAAGACACTGGTGAAAGTTGTCGTCTGAACCTAGTGCGCTACTGATAGTAGCGGGTATTCTGTTGTTCAAATTCACTCACCGGTGGCAAGGGTGTACCTGCCGGGATTGCGGCAAGACCCGCGATACCAGCACACGATAGTGTGACGGCTGCAAATATGCTTAATACCTTCATGTCAGCCCCGGTGGTTGATGGCCCGTAAAGAACGAGGGAGTGTATTTTTTTGTGAATAAAAACTATGTTAATAAGAAGAAAGCAAAGAAGCTTGATACAACTGTAATGCAGAATAAGCTAAAAGGCGATTTGTTCCCGGACAGCTGGGACAATTACCTCGACGAAAGCGTCCGCGACTTTTTTACCGAACTGTTTCATCAGACCGGCCTACGTAAAAGCAGCATTATCATGAAAGCCAATCTTTCACGCAGCACCGGATATCAAATCATGGATGGCACACGGCCCGGTAAGCGTGACTTTTTTCTGGCCATTGCCCTTGCCATGTCACTTGACCTAAGTACTACCCAGCGAATGCTGGCCGTAACGAAAAAAGGGAGTCTGCACCCTCTGGTCAAACGGGACGCAGCGGTCATCTTTGCCATTAACCATCAATATGACCTTGAGCAGACCTACGATTTCATGTGTGAAGTTGGGGTTGACCCGCTGGATACAGGCCTCGAAGATGAGGTCTGATTAAAAACCATAATTTTATGCGGCCTGCATACAACCGCCGTACTTTTATAGGTTACTATAGAAACATAACCTATAAATGATAAGGAGGACGCAGGATGGAAGGATTAGGCGGAATATTAGTTTTAGCTATTATGTGGTATATATTGAAGCCATTAGTTGTTGGCATATGGCACGGGATCGTGGGTCTTGTTACAGGTAAGGCGGTCGCCGATGATCATGCAGAAAGTGAGCCTTCAGATAAAAAGCAAGAATAACAGACAAGAATGAAAGGCAAGAATGAAAGGCAACACGATCGGATCAAAATGGAGGGTAGCACAATGACAGGAATAGAGAACAATGCCAGGCAATTCGCGCCTTTTACAGGTGACGGCGTCTGCGATGTATGCAATGCGCCGCTAGGCGGCAGAAACGCTTATATCGTCCCGAACGACGTATTCTACAGCTCGCCGAAATACCGGGAGCATTACCGGCAGTTAATGAGAAGACTGACCGGGCAGCCGATCCCTGATTCGATGTTTGTTCAGATGCACGCGGAGGACCGCTCACCCGGATCGGCGGTGTGCGAAAACTGCCTTCACATGTTTGAAACGCCGGTTCCGGCACACCCGCCGGTCAGCAATATACCTCCGACGCCACCGGCAACTCCGGCTTCTCCGGCTTCTCCGGCAACTCCGGCAACTCCGACGCCACCACCGGCAACTCCGGCAGCTTTCCCCCAGATGCCAAGCGCGGCCGGCAGCATTCCGCAAAGCCCAGCTTCGCCGGGCAACAACGGGCAAAATCAGAAGAACACCGCAGCACCACATAGAAAAAAGAAGGTTGCCCTGATCGTTGCCATCGTCGTTGCCGCCGTTGCCGTCATTTTCATGATTCCCGTAACCATCCTGACATTGCTGACGCGCCGGCCTGCCGTTGACACTGCGCAGCTGCTCGGAAACGGATTCGTATACCTCGATGACGGACAATACCATGAGGCACTGGAGCAATTCCGGTCCGTGATTGATGCTGATCCCGAGACATCGGAAGCTCCTTATATCGGCGCGGCGGACGCCTATCTTGGCCTGGAGCGGCCGGATCGGGCAGTCAGAATATTGGAAAAGGGCTATCGGAATACCGGCAGCGGCAGCATACAGCGAAAGCTCGATGAGCTGGCCGAAACGTTCACGGCGGCGGAGCCTGCGAGTAATTACGGAAATACCAACGGAAACATTACCAACGGCGCTCTGGCGGCGGTTCAAGGGGAATGGGTTTTCTATATTAATGAAGATGTAATTTACAAAGCCAAAGCGGACGGATCGGAAGAAACCTATCTGGCCGACGAAGCTTACGGTGTCAATGTCGTAGGAGATTGGATTTACTTCTTAAAGAATGACAATATGTATAAGATCAAGACGGACGGATCGGAAGAAACGCGGATCAGCGAGGATTTTGTGCCATACACCTTCGCAGTCGCCGGGGACTGGATTTATTATGGGACGGTTCAGCCTTATGAAGGCTACGAGAATCGGGAGGAGACAGAGGATATTTCAATGGCTCTCGGAGAATACGGCATCTATAAGATCCGCACGGACGGGTCGGAGCGGACGCAATTGACTCCCTTCATCTGCCACGGTCTGAATATAGACGGAGACATTCTCTACTACCTTGATATTGATAATCGCATATGGCAAATCCGCACGGACGGCAGTGATGAAAGACAGCTTCTTGATGAATACTGTGAATATCTCAATGTGTCGGGAGACTGGATTTACTATGTCAATTATTATGACGGCGGCATTTACCGCATGCAGAAGGACGGAACGAACAGCGAATATATCACGGATGGCGACATCCTCAACGTAACGGAGGACTGGTTGTATTACAGTAATTATGACTTTTCGGAAGATTACAGCAGTGATATCGGTCTGTACAAAATACGCCCGGACGGCTCGGAGAATACACAACTGATAAATGACCGGGTCTTCTCTCCGAGCATTGTGGGAGAATGGATCTATTATTTAAGCATGGACGAGGATTACTGGTTGTATTACAACAAGATCCGTACCGACGGCACGGGCTGGCAGGTTTTGAACTGATTATGCGATACAATATTACGGAAGCGCTGATGCACCCGTGTTTCCCTAGCAGTGAACAGTAAGGAGGAATCACCATGAAAAGAATGCTTTCGCTTTTACTATGTATGGTTATATTTGGGGGGATGACCGCCTGCAACAGAGAGTTGGGGTCTGGGCCGGAAATTACGATTGGTCTTGGCGAAGATTATCTGGACAGTGGCGATTATGAGGCGGCTCTTGAGCAGTTCCAGCGTTACATCGGCCTGGAACCGGACGATGAATTCGGATATCTGTACGCAGCAGAAGCGTATATCGGCATGAACGACAGCGATCAGGCCGCCGCTATTCTGCTAGACGGCTATGACCGAACCGCCAGCGAGCGGATACAGCTGCAACTGGACTCGCTTCCGGATTCTTTGGTGGCCGCTACGGCACCCGACCTTTCGTCTGCACCCGCATCTTCCTCCCCGCCCGCATCCGCCGACACCTTGGAAGCTATGGAAAACGATGCTCTACAGGATGGCGAATTCTTATATACCGGGTCTCTGTACTGTCCTCAGGCAGAGGGATTCCGGGTCAGCTTCATCCTGTCCGAAGACTTGAGCTACATCCATGACTTTAAAATGGAATTAACCAATTTCAACGCATCCATTCAAAACGGAGACGAAACGACGACCGTCGAGGCCAGTAGCATGACGGAAACCTTAAACGGAGAATTCGATATCGATTTTGATGGCGACAATTATGATATTCCTGTCGGAAACAGCACCATCCGTTACCTGTATTTTGATGGGGATACCGCGTATATGGAACTGGATTACGTCTATTACAGCTCCAATTCCTACAGCGGCATTCCGATCGAAATCCCGATTGATACCAGTTACGGCGACCTTAGTACGGACGTCGCCCCCGATGATTTCCATGCTCCGGAGCCGGCATCAGATGACCGTTCTTCCGAGTCCGACTACGGAGAAACGAGCTTTTCTTATGAACTGCTGGAAAACTGGATAGACGATTTGCCCGGCGGGGTCTACAATTTCGAGCCGGCCAGTCCCATGGCAAGACATTATATTGTTTGTGCAGAATCCGTGATCGACCCCGTAACAGGTCAGGAATCCATGGGCGGTTACGAGTTTAATTACACCCGGCACGAGCCTGTTGATCGCAACGACGTTCTTTTCCAGTCAGGAAACTTAAGTGACGGAGGACTGATCCTGACGGATGATCCGGATCTCGCGACATACGCGCTGATAATAGACTTTGCTTACGACCATACCGGAACATTCAGCTTCGACGACGGAACCAGCGTTGTACAATATCACGGCACCACCACGGCAGAGCTTTATAACATGGTAACCGGCGATAGCATCAGCACGGGGAACCTTACTACCTATGCAACTTACGCAAACGAGAGCGTATATAATGCCATGCTGGACAATGCCAAAGGCAAGCAGCTTTACGCCCAGTCAAGTTCCATTACATCCGATAACTTTGAAGGCTATTGGGATTTTATCGAATAAGAATCCCAGGTTAGGCAAATCATTATGCTGATTATCAGCCAAAAGGGAGAAGCTATCTTGTCTGCCAAATCAGACTTTCTTAATGAATACAATAATAAACTGAATCAGAACGTCCTGTCCTCCGACATGCCGGCCGCGCTGACTGAGGAGTTTACATTTGACTGCTGCGTAAAGAAGCATGATGACCGGGAAGTGTATTTCATAACCCGCCAAGCGGACGGACAACAGGCCGTGCTACGGATCACGGCAGTGGACAGCGGTGAAAACGCCGGATCTGAAAGCGCGATACTGGCCAAGCTCAGCCACCCTGCCATCCCAAAGGTGCTGGCTGAATGGGAGCATAACGGACGCCATTTTATCGTGCGCGAGTATTTTGACGGCGAAGATCTGCATGCCTATGTCCGCAGGCACGGAGTGCTGAACCGGGAGCTGCTGACCGCGATCACCGTACAGCTGTGCGACATCCTGAGCTATATTCATGGCCAAAGCCCCGCCGTCATCCATCGGGACATCACGCCGGAAAACATCATCCTGTCCGGTCGGAATCAGGTCAAACTGATTGACTTCGGCATAGCCCGCCGTTACCGGCCGGAAGCGGAAAGCGATACGGAAATCGCCGGGAAAAGACTGTATATGGCTCCTGAGCAATTTGGCAGTGCACAGACCGATCACCGTGCCGACCTCTATTCGCTGGGTATGGTCATGGTATACATGGCGCTCGGCAGCCCGGATCACCGGAACCTGCCTGCGGCTTATCCCTACAAAGAACTGACTGCGGTCATCCGAAGATGCCTTCGGAAAGACCGGGAGCAGCGCTTTGCGACTGCCGCCCATCTGAAACGTAAGATACTGTGGAAACAGCACCGGATGACGCGGAAAATCCTTGTGTCAGCCATAAACCTCTTGGTGATTGCCGCCGCAGCCGCAGCCGGGTTCTATGTCGGCCAAGGGTACGGCTACCAAGAAGGAATCACGGCGATTCTGTCAACACCGACAGTCAAGAACCGGATGCCCACCTACGAAGAACAGATCGAGACCCTTGTTTTCAAAGAATGGATGATTGAGACTGCAGTGCGGAGCATCCTGAATAAAGATATGGAAAGCCCGATCTACCGCGGCGAGGTCATGTCCTATGTCGGCACACTGCAGATATTCGGCACCAGCATCGTAACCCCTGATGTTTCTCTGGATCCGATCAAAAAGCACCTTGGCGAGGGTGCGGTGGCTTACTGGACGGGACAGGGCTTACGGGTCTTTCCCAGAGGCGACATCGTCTCCCTGGAAGACCTGCCCCATGCTTATTACTTACGGGACTTGACCCTGACCTCCCAGTCCATTGCCGATCTGACACCGCTGGCCGGGATGAAGCTGGAGAAAATCGTGCTGTGCGACAATTTTATCGGCAACCTGCTACCTCTAAAAGATATGGCTACCCTGCGGATGCTGGATCTGTGCCAGAATCCGCTGCAGGATCTGACCCCGATATCCGAGTTATTTGCCTTGGAATATCTGGATATCAGCCATACCCAGGTAACAGATCTTAAGCCATTGGCTAAGCTGACCAAGCTGGAAGCATTGAACCTTAATTACTGCAACATAACCGATATCAGTGTCTTAGCACAGCTTCCGAATCTGACTGAAGTAGACCTAAGCAATACCCTCGTAACGGATCTGAAACCGCTCGTCCGTCCGGAACATCCTGTGACGGTGCGCTGTTTCGGGATGGATGACGAAGTCCTTGAGCAAGTAAGAGGGATGGAGGGAATTGTTCTGATTGAAGAATAATAAAGCGAGCAAGCTCGCTTTATTCACTCTTGCAGGAGCACTTTCCTATAGAATAAAAAATGATGCTCCGCTATTCTGTCATAGCGTCAGGATTGCTTATTATTACATTTGATACGTAGGACGGTAGTGCTTCATTATCTGATACGCTTATTTCACATCTCTTATAATAACAAATATTTTTCTTTCTATAGATGTTATACAATCCGCGGGTCTTTCCTACTAGCGTTTCTGCTGCCGGGCAGGTTCTACAATCCGTACATGGCAGGACAGACACCAGGATGTCTTCTGTATTCAGCATCACCCGGATATGATCTGGGATCCTGACCGGCATGCCATGTGGAAGCCAGTCCATCATCACCGTCACTTCGGTGCGAACTGATAAAAGAATGGCGGCCGCTTCCTCTGAAAACAGGGGGGAATCGACCAAATGCCTGGTCAACGGCGGCGGCGGATCGACATGAACCAGTTTGGACACCCCGCTTCCATCGTTGATCAGACGTTCTGACTGATTATGATAAAAGGAAAGAATCGCCGGATCACTCATCTGGCGCATCATCAGACGCCCTATTACCGGTATGTGGATACTCTCTTGCGTTAAAAACAAGGCACCGACATCATTTACCACAATTTCCGTCGGCTGGCTCAGACGATTTAATAAAGAAATAAACAGCTCTTCTCGCTCAGGGGTAAGGTATGGCATAATAATCCCTGCCTGATAGCCTGCCGAAGCATAAAAATCCATCCTTTTAAGCAAATCGGGGGATGACAGGAACTCGTCACACACTTCACTTCCGATCCATATTCCGTCGCATTGCGGCACTGCTATTTTTTCCGAAGAGCTTACCCAAACATATCGCTTCATACAGCCTCTCATATAGCCTCATTGCCAGCACTTCGCTTGCCATAATAACAAGCTTCTACGCTACAAGGCTCACCAAATATCTGGCGGTACAACTCCTTTATGGCTATTCCATGTCCCTCTTGACTGCCTTCGCCGTATGCCGCCGTCAAAAAACGAACTCCGGACAGGCGGAGTTCCAAAGGACGACCCCGGCCGCCAAGCTTAAATATGGATACCCCAGCTTTTTCCAGTGCTACTAAGTCACAGGCCGCACAGGCCGGATGAATCGGGGGATTTCCCAGCAGTTCAAAACAGGCAGGCCGACAATAATCCATATCATAGGCCGAAATGGTACGCATCGGCATGCCGGTTTGATCCCCGCCGTTGCATCCCTGACTGCCGCCCTGATCCCCGCCGCTGCATGAATGGCTGCCGTCCTGATCCCCGCTGCTGTATCCTTGATAGCCGACCGAATGCATAAATCGGCAATACCCGTCAATAAACCGGCATTTATCCAGCCAGACTATGCATTCGGTCTGAATCTCGGGAAAATGACTTGTAATAGCACTGATCTGTTTGAAATCTAAGAAGCGCGGAAAAACGATCCGGGTGACGCCAAGCTCCCTATAAAACTTCACCGCCGACAAGCTGCTGACAGCAGCAAGAAGAGACAAGCCCCGGATTAATCTGCTGCCTCTTTTGTATAGCAAGGACAATAGGGCAATATCCGTAATCATGACACCGGTACCGCCCATTTCCTCAAAGGACTCAATGAGTGATAACACCGACGGCAATTGTTCTTCCGAATAATTACTGTTTACTGTTAGAAAAAGCGGTGCGCCCAGTCCTGCCGTCTCATCCAGCACAAGGCGCAGTTCGTCCAGTGTGGCCAGGTTCGCCACACCCTGACGGCGCGAGATACTGTCATGATCCCCGAACGCCTCTTGCCACTGTGCCGTCTGAAGGCCACAGTAAAATTCCGTAGCTCCGGCAGCAGACAAAATAGCCGCTTCACCGGGTACGGTCAAAGGCACTGCTAATTTCATGGAACCGCTCCTTCACCTCCGCTGCCGTTCTGGCGATATCCTCAGCAGCGGTATTGTCATAATCCATTAATACTTTAAAAGATAGTTCGTTCACCCGTGCCAGCTCTTCTTCAATAGCCGCGATACCAAGGGAAATCTTGCTGTCGGGCGCAAGCGCGGCCAGCGCATAGTATCTGGGAATCTTCAAGGCACTGATGAGCCATGTGTCATACAGTGGCGCGTTGGCAGCTTTGATCTTTTCAAACCAATAATCAAGCGGCATGTGATGATTCTTGACGGATCTTTCTTCATACAGCTGGCAGCCGGGAAACAGCCCCATGTTCGATATACAAGCTTTCGCAGTAAAAAGACCGGCATCATGTAACATAACCGCTTCATCTCTGACACTGGACTCCGTAGCCAACGGATGCCATAGGATATAACCGGCATTGACGGCAATACCGCAATCACGGATTGTCTGAACAACCTTCAATGCTTTCATCGGATCTATATGTTTATTAAAATACGAAAGAGTCTCCCTGTTCAAGCTTTCAAGACCGACAAAAATAAAATAAACGCCGCTTTCTTTTAAGGTGAGCAGGATCTGTTCGTAATTGGGCGTATCGTAAATAGCTTTCGCCCTAAGCTGCAGAGAAATAGCACAGTGAACCTTTCTTTTCTTCAGTTCGCCGGTCAGCTCCACTAAGCGGGAAAGCGGGCCGAAGTCATCGTCAATAAAATTAAAGGCAGGGGGATCATAACGTTTGCTCAGATATTCCATTTCATCTGCCACATCGCTGATTTTCCGGCCGCGCCACTTGTTCAGTCCATTGGGCAGTGAAGGGGTAATGCAGAAACTGCATTGACCGGGGCAGCCCCGTGACGACTTCATGCTGATGGGCGCACCCATATCCAGATATTCCTGCAGATCAGGCCGATGGAGCCAGGGCCATTCATCAGGCTGTAGAAAAGCCCTTTCCATATCGGGATAAACGATGCCGGTTAATTCTGAACAGATCCGCAGGATCGCCGTCTCCCCTTCACCCGCAACCAGCCGGCAGTGACTGGGGAAGATCGCTTGCGCCTTCTGGTAATCTGTCGTAACGAAAAGGCCGCCGATGACACAAGGGATCTGAACATTTTTATTGATCCTTATTTTATTTATCTTTAATAAAAGCTTTAAGGCATCAAACGCATTGTCTTCCAGAAGAACCGACAGACCCAGCAATGACGGATTATAGTCCATGATGGCCTGGGCTACGGTGTCCAGCGAATCCCGCTCTCTGTCAAATAACCGGCATTCAATATTATTTTTTAGCAGGATCGCTGCTAAAGCTTCGATCCCCATCGGTTCTCCGGGTTCTTCATAATTAAACTGTGAAAAAGTCCTTACCAGTGCGACGCGAAAAGGCGTTCCTGAATCCATAGCCGTCTCCATTATTCCGTCCTGATCTTTTTGAGATTAAGATAATACTCCAAAAGTTCGGCATAATCCGCATCATCAGGAGAAACATCTTCCTCTAATGTCATTAAGACATACTCCAGATGCAGGAGCTTCTCCTCTAATTCTTCTTCATTGATTTCTCCTTCCATTTCCGTATAGGCACGGTTATAGGCATAGGCTTCGGCTATCTCATCATAAAAATCCATATAACTCCATGCATCCTCGAGGCTGCCATAATCCAAGCCATATTCATCCAAAATAGAATAATAATATTCTTCGTCGGTATAACCCAGCGCATACAGCGGAATGTAAATATTGACCCGATTCCCTTCATAACTGGGATGTAACAGATAAAGAAGCAGGAAATGCTCCAGCGCCGATTCATATTCCTGCTGCTGAACCAAGGTGAGCCCGAGATTATTTCTCGCACCCATATGAATCGGATATTCTTCCAATATTTCTAGATAAGCCGCTTCGGCTCCTTCATAATCCTCTGACTTATACAAGGCATTTGCCACATCAAACGCAGCATCATATAAGCTTACATCCGTTTCTTCTGTCACGGTGGACATGACCGCATTGATGAAGTCATATTCCGTTATGGCCCACGTCATGGCGTCTGCCAAGAAATCGGGATCTTGAGGTGTCATCGCCCTGAACCGGGTATCAGCCGGTATCTCTTCCTGGACCTGTGTCCCTTGGGGCGGTATCTCCGAAAGCTCAGGATCAGACGGCAATTCCGGACTATCGGTATTTTGCGACGTGATCGTTGTACGTCCGGTATCGGGTTCTGCATCGGGCAGCGGTTCTTCTGGATTTTCATTCCCACAGGCAAAAAGAGTCAGACTGATAAAAAGTATGCCAAGAACTGCCCATAATCTTGTTTTGTTAAACACCGCAAAAGTCTCCTTTCCATCGAATAAAACCTACATGAAAATATAACAATATGGAATAATATCCTGCTAATGCACCGGCGCACAGGAACAGCCGGTTCCGTCGCTTCTTGACAGGCAGGTACATTCGCTGTTGCAGGTGCAGACCTGATCGCAGCTGCAGTGATTGTCACAAGTACAGACTTGGTTACAGCTACAGTGTCCCACGCAGCTGCAGACTGATTCGCAAGTACATACACCCTCGCAGGTGCAGACCGTATTACATGTACAGAAAGTCACGGCATTGCAAGAACAGTATCCGCTCTCAATTTGTGTGTCATTATGGCTGCTGACCGTGACCTCTTCGCTGTTTTCAATAAAGATACTCTTCATGCCGGGCTTATAGATCTGATTTCCATCAACAATAATGCTGATCTCCGGCTGGGGAATCTTAGCTGAGCCATCATTCCTTTCTTCGGTCTGTGAATCCACTTGACTGGCCATCGGCCACACCTCGGCCTGGGCTCTGTCGTTATACGGAACTTCCATCATACTATCAACCTCCCTGTTGTTATACATCTAGGAACGCGCTGATTAGCGTTTCCATAGATAATGACCGGTTCAGATAATGACCGGTTCTTTATTCGTTACGTCAACGCCTATTTTCTGTAACAGCTGACGGTATATCAAAGCTCTGGTAATGACGCAGCGTTCGCTTCCGGCATGTGCCGACAGCGGCTTGTCGCCCAATAACTTGGCGGCGCAGTCCCCTCCGCAATGCCATTTACAGAAACAGTCCCGGCAAAAGGGGATATTCTTGACCTGCAATTGCAGCAGTTTGCTAATGACCTCTTTATCAAACTCAAACTGCCCGGTCTCTTCGTTATATCTTCCGTAAATATACCGGCCGGCCCTGGCATCCTGGTAGGTACAGATCTCATAACAAGAAGTTACGTTACCTTCCGCCGTCAAGGTAAACCCGTTACTGCAGACGCCGCAAAAGCACTGGCAGTAGGTGTTAGCTCTTTCTCCTGAATAAACAAGGCGGATCCCGGTTCCGCTCAGCTCTTCCTGGGCCTTTATGTACTCCTTGACAAAGACCTGCGGCTCAGGGGTCATGAAGTGATTCGCCAAGGCCCGGCCCACCTCAAAGACGGGCTCAAAATGCAGCAGATTGCAGCGGGGATAGTGTTGTTTGACGAAGGCCGCCATTTCCCGCAGCCTTCCCACGCTTTCGCTGGTGACGGTAGCCCGGATTCCATACTGGATCCCTGCCTTGTCAAGCCTCTTCAGTGTATGGTCAACATATTCAAAAGATCCCTGACCATTGGCCAGAGGGCGCTGACTGTTCTGTACGTCGGGCAAAATATCCGATGAAACATTGACATCGGAAATCCATGCCACCAAATAATCCAAGCGTTCTTCGGACAGGACGCCGTTGGTCGCTGTACTGATTCTATATTTTAAACCCTCGCGCTCTGCCGCTTCGCTCACATACTCACAGCATTCCTGGACGACGTCAAATGCCGCAAACGGCTCCCCGTTGCCATGAAATCCTACCGCAAACTGTTCAAAGTGTTTGCGTTTACTGTTGCGGGCGACCAGGTCAATCGCGGCACGGGCAGCGGACATGGAAAGCTTATGGCCCCCGTCTTCTGCCGAGGCATAACAATACCGGCAGCGGAGATTGCAGCGGTCGGTCGGGAACAAGGTCACACGTGTCGGTGCGAACTCTTCATCTACCTTGGGATATTGAAAGTCTTCGCTGAATACGCCGTGTTTATCCAGGGCCGTCAGCGCGGTCTCTTCCGCTTCACACAGCGGCAGCTCCTCCAGCCGTTTAATAACGGCATCCCTGGCATCGCTGTTGACCACCGCCAGAAATTTTTTTAATGGCGCATACAGTATATAATCATCGGCATAGGGGAGTAAAAATATTTCTGGCTTCACAGGCATTCCTCCACATATCTTTTATTTTCATAAAGGGTTATCTCAATACGGTTTTTCAAATACCCGGCTTCTCCCAAGGCTACAAAAAACAGTCCAACCTCAGATGCATTCTTTTCCAGTCCAAGCAGTTCCACCATATCGTTTAATGTATTGGTTCCATCTGCCATGTCCAGAAGCTCCCTGCCGATTTCATTGACTGTTATCACGTGAGTTTCTTCATGCATGACATGAGCACCGGAGAAATAGGGGATGCTGGGACTACGAAAAGATATTGTCGGTCGAATCAGCAGCCCGTCACGCAGCACCGGAGCATCCGGCGCGAACACTTCAGATGGGCGGCTTTTATCAATGTCCGGTTTGGAATGAAATTTCATTTCTTTTCCCACTTCCTTAGATTTCTTAATAAATTTAACATGGTTCATTTCGCTAGTCAATAGACCCAACCTTTATTCGGCTTACGTATTATTCAAAATGTTACTGTTCAGACCCTGGCCGAAATTGTTCTCAAATGGCACCCCACGGTAACATTTATGCACACAAATCGCAAATAACGTGCGATTTGGCGCTTGCACAACTCGGGATTTTGCGAAAAAACATCGCAAAACACCTCGCGGAATACTACCAGTGAACAGTAACTTCAAAATCAAAACCTTGAAAAGGTAGTATTTAATAATATCATGAAAATGAGTCAAATTTGTATGCAAGCTGCATAATAATAATTCAGTTTATCGGTTATTTTTTGCTCCTTTGTAACATGCTCCAAAGTCTGGTTTTCCCCACCCCCAGCAGTTCATTCTCCGGTTGCTCCGCCACTGTTTCGGTCAACTGCTGTTCGGAGAGCTTTATGTTCAGTGGCCTGCCTGCTATTTCCGTAAGCTTGGCCAGTACCCCCTGCGGATGCAGCCAGCCGTACCCGCGGTTTTGCAGCTCCGTTATCAGATTGTCAAAATCCTCCTCCTGGTAGTCGGGATGCCGGGCAAGGGAGAGCTCCACATATGGCAAGGCACCGTCGTCCCAGTTCTGCCAGCCAGGGAAGGAAAGCTCGCAGTCCAGCTCGTGCACGGTCACGGTGCCACTGTGGACGCAGACCAGCTGAAAACCGTCGGCGCTTAAGATGAACTCCGTCACTCCACCGGAAAACAGCGTTCTGACGCGTTCGCCGGTATGAAGGTCTAACAGGGCTGTATCATATTTAATCCCTTTTTGAACCATCATCTGGCAAATAATGCATCTGACGCCATCCGGCATGAGGATTGCTTTCTGTGGTGTCCCCTCAAACTCTGCTATTTTTTCATCCACGTCTGTTTCCGGGCTGAAGCTGTGCAGTTCTTTTTCAGAAAAATAATACAGAGCTCTGCTGTCCGGTGCGAAAAACATTTCATTTATACTCTTGCGTATCACTGCGGCCTCGCTTCCATCGGACACGTTCCAGATCATCAGCGACGTGTACTCCGGATAGAAGGTCGTGTCACCCGCGAGGGCCAGATACATGCCGTCCGGGGAAAATACCGGCCCGACATTCCTGGTGGTATTTTCGTCTGCGTTTAACTTACTGGGGCGGCGCTTTAGCAGCTTTACAAGCGTAAGGGTCTTGGTTTCGTAGAGATATACAAAGTGCAGACAGTTTAAAGCCAAAAGAGAGCCGTCGGGGGAAAAGCATAAGTTTAAACACTTATACAAATTCTGTTCAAAATCAAGGCTGCGCAGGAGTTTTTCGCCGTCCCACAGAGCCAGCATGTTTTCGGACACCGTTGCGACGATACCGTTTGGGCTTGCGCATACGCTGAGCCAATCCTGTTTACACTCCACTCCCAAGGTATGGCTAAAACGCCTCTGTTTTATATCCCAGAGCCTTGCCGCGCCTGACTGTATACACAGGACATGCTTGTTATCCGCAGTAAAACTGGCATTGTTATAGCTTACCGGGTATGTCTGGCTCTCGCCTATCCGCAGCTGGCTTCTTTTGCAGTAGCGGGCCACGCTCTTTTTGGCATCCGTAACCTCCGCGGAATCCCCGAACAGGGGAACACCCTTCATCCGGGGCAGCACCTGCAGAGCGCGGTCTATGCGTCCCGCCGTCACATGCTCTTCTACCGTGCGGTGCAGGATGTCAAATTCCGCCTTGTACTCGTTGACGCTTCCGGTAGCCGTAATCCTGTTTAGCATCCACTCGCAGTGTAATTCTTTCTGCACGGTACACAGCATCGGCTTGGCGTGCCAGCCGTTTATCATCATCCTGTTGCCGTCAGGGGTAAAGCGCACGGAAGACACCGCGTGCCGGTTAAAGGTCTTGATGCAAACCCCTGTGCGGGTGTTCCACAGGTAGGCCTGCGACGGCTGTAAGACGGCGGAAAAGACGCAGCCCAGCATTACGCCGTCGTCACTTGCGCTGATGATTCCGTCAGAATAGCCCTGCGTAACTTTGATTCTGTCTGCGCGGGCAAAATCCATCAGGCTGTTTGAGTCTTCCTGCACCGAAAGATACTTTGCTGCTTCGTCCACTTTGCCCGCTATTAGGAGCATCATAATATTGTGCGGGTCGTCAACCTTCATAGCGAAGCTAGTCTGACAGGGTGTCTTCCCTGTCACATGGCCGGTTTTTACATCAAGAGCTGTTATCTCATTCCCTGAATATTGCATATTCTGTGGCACAAAGTTCACATAGAACAACGAGGCGTCCTTATTGAAACAATAGGCGTTAACCTTACTGGCCCGGTCCTTTTCGGCACACACGGTACCGGTGTTCTTGCCCGAGACCAGATCCCAGCGCCTGAACGCTATCTTCGACGGGTCATCGTCGTCCGCCGTCAGCAGCTCCGTATCCGAGATAAAATGTGCGGCCAGAACATGCTTTACGAGCTTGATCTGCATATCTGTATCGGTCTCTAGGCTGTAAAGCCACACGTCGCCACCCCAGGAGAGATCTTCCTCGCCCGTGCCGGAGTGCTGGGTTTTCGCCGCCATAATTGATATCAGCCGCGATGACTGGGTTATCGTAAGCAGCTTGCCGCCGTCCGGGCTGAACAGCATGGAGCGCAGGAACCGGTATTTGGGATCTGCCGGGCCTGTAAAGGGCAGCTTGTACCGGTTGGTTACTTTGCCGCTTCGCATATCCCAGACACATACCTGTTCGTAAGCGCCTATGGCCACCTTGGAGCCGTCCGGGCTGAAATATGCCTTATGCACACCCTCCGGGGCGTTGGCGTCGCGGAGGGTAAAAGTGCCCGACTCTTCAAACGGCGCAGTGGATTCACCGGTGCTAAGGCTCATGTATTGAAAGGCGTTCTCCCCCTTACCCAAGGTCAGCACGCCCGTGGCGTCGTGGTTGAAGCAGATTAATTCTATACCGGCCTTTTTAAGATTATCTTCGCTTATTTTATCAAACCCGCCGTACTGCCCGTCGGCGATGAACTTCTGAGCTGCGTCCCATATTTCCTTTTTGATGTCGGCCCGATTCTGGTATTTTTCATCGGCCGGCAGCAGGTGCATGAGTGCCTGTTCGTAGTCCCCGTTTGCCTTACATAGCTTGGCACGGTACATTTCAGCCATGTCGGAAGGGTTGTCGTCCAGCGCGGAAACCGCCTGCCCATCCTTAAGCTGGCCTTTGTTCCACAAATGCAGGCTCTGGTTGTAGGTGGAAGCCAGATGCTTGGGATTGATTTCCAGGGCGCGTACCCAGCACTGCTCCGCTTCCTCTGCCTTGCCCAAGTCCAGGTAGCTTAACGCACGGTTGTTGAGGCTGTCGGCGGTATCGGTGACAGCTTTGGGTTGTTCGCGGGGGTAGGGATTTCCTGTCACGCTTTCATAGATTGTCAGCAGCTCCGGATCTATTTCCGTAAAACTCGCGGGTCTGGCTGTTGCCTCGCGATTCAGGCAGCGGCGCAGGAGCTTTTGCATGGCCTTGGGCATGGTTACGCACATTTCTTTTTTCAGATAGTAATCAAGTTCTTCGCCCACTATGCTGCCTTGCATCCACATCCGATCGCCCAGGAACATTTCCAGCACGGAGACGGCCCAGCTGTAGATGTCGGTGGCGAGGGTGAGGGGGGCTCCGTTAGCCTGTTCCGGGGAGCAGTATGCCGGGGTGTACGATCCTGTGGACGTGGCCTGGGCAAGGCCAAAATCGGAGACCTTGGCTTCGCCGATTTGCGTCATCATGACATTGTCCGGCTTTACGTCTTGGTGAATCATTCCGTAGGAATGGGCGTATTGCAGCCCGCGCCCGAACTGGATGGCGATGTCCAGCACACGCTTCAACGCTTCGCCCTCGTACAGCCTGCCGTCCTGGAGCCAGTGTTTCAGGCTGCCGCCGTCCATCCACTCAGCAAAGATTGAGGGGATACCGTTTATTTCACGGACATAATAGCAGCTCACAGTGTGGGGATGGAGGCCAAGGTTAATCCAGGCTTCGCACTCGCGGGTAAAGCTTTGCTTGTGAGACGTCCTCTGAAACAGCTCCGCGTGGGGCTGCTTCATGGCGAGGTCAACATGCCAGCCCGTGTGCCGCACCCGCCACACCTTGCCCATGCCGCCCGCAAACGGCTCGCTCTCCACCCGGTAAAGGTCCAGCAGTTCCGCACCCGGTTCTACTGTTTCTGGGGCTGACTGCGCTTGTTGGTATGGATTTTGCTCTGCGTCGAAAGCGGTTGCCTCATACATCGTTGTAAGCCCGCTCTCGGCTATAGTGGTGATTCCTGCATCAAACACTGTGAGTCCTTCTTTGCTAAGTTTACTTTCGTCTGCCATACATTTGCCTCCTCGGTCTTTAATAGAATTATAAACCAGCCAACCTGCAATTTAAATATTACTTATTAATAAACTTCTGACACAGCCGGCCATTAGCGTCGTTCTGAAGTACTTATTCCATCAGGCTTGTGTTCATTCAGGAGCAGAAGCTCTTTGCCGATTAAGAATAATTCAATTATAACAGATAGCTGTGTAGAATTTATAAGTAAAGTTTCTTTCTTCCAGAGAAATATGACTTCGCACATTCAAAATTTTCCTATCAATAGGAATTACACTCCTTCTTTGTTAACTCATCAAAAAGCCGCCACTTATCCAAGCGACGGCTGTCTGCCTAATTCTTATTTAATTTTATTGTTGCTTGCCAGAACCGCTGCGGCTGATCGCATTCATTAGTTTCCGGTCGTAAGTATAGATGGTAATGCCTTTTAGCTGATGATAGGTCAAAAGGATGTTATCGACGAAATCAAGATTGTTGCTGCCGAAGCTTGAATGTATTATGTTTATTCAATTCTTTTCCTCCCTATCGTTTTGATTTGACTTAACTGCATCTGATTTACGTGAAAAAAGCAATAGTGTGCCAATTTCCTGCCAATTTTCACACAATATTGTGCTGTATTTATAATATTTATATTAGTATTCGCAATTAATATTTATATATTATAGACATTTCAATAAAATATACTCATAATGGTTAAAAACAAGGAGAGTGACTTATATGTATACCTTACACAAATATATTACCGAATACATGGAATACTGTAAATATCGAAAGCGGCTAGATCCCAAAACAGTAAAAGCCTATAAAATTGATTTGAGTCAGTATAGGGACTTCTCACAAAACTTAAACGATTGTTTATCTAGAAATACCCTGGATACTTTTATAACTCATTTACATAAGACATACAAGCCCAAAACCATAAAGCGTAAGATAGCAACCATTAAAGCGTTCTTTCATTATCTGGAATATAAAGAAATAATAACCGAAAATCCCTTTGATAAATTGGATACCCGCTTTCGTGAAGCCAAACTGTTGCCAAGAATAATCACTTTCTATTCTCTTCAGGAATTTATTTCTGTTCTTTACAGTCAAAAAGAGAACGCTCAATCTGATTATCAGCATCGTTGCTGTATCAGGGATATTGCCGTTATCGAATTGCTATTTGCAACCGGCATGCGAATCTCTGAATTATGTTCATTAAAATCAACTGATATCAACTTTCAGAGCAAAAATGTATTGATATATGGGAAGGGTGCCAAAGAAAGGATCTTAGAGATCGGCAATCCTGATGTATTGTCTGCGCTAACTTTGTATAAGGAAACATTTGAAGAAGATATTGCTGCTTGCGGTTATTTTTTCGTCAACCGTCTTCAGAATAAATTATCAGATCAGTCAGTTCGCTATATGATAAATAATTACACTAGACTGGCTGGCATAAATCAGCATATAACACCGCATATGTTCCGCCATTCATTCGCTACTCTTTTACTGGAGCAGGATGTGGATATACGATATATTCAGAAAATGCTTGGGCATGCCTCAATCAGCACGACTGAAATATATACACACGTATCGAATATTAAGCAGAAGGAGATTTTATTCAATAAGCATCCCCGTAATCTTATGGATATTAATAAAGGATAATTAAGTATTAT
>DBDJ01000046.1:13261-18699 GCA_002293525.1 Lachnospiraceae bacterium UBA935 | reverse complement strand
AACTGTCAAAGACAGGATTATAAGACTATTATGCGGGAAACACAATAAGATTAATTTGGTGAATGCGTATCTATACTTATCTATATTTATATACTGCTGAATAATAATATTTTATCGGAAAAGACAAGAGGCAATGGAGGAGGGCAAGTACTTTAAAATCGAATTGAGGATGCCTGTAACTTTGCTTATAAACACTCATATAACTGCTCTATATAATAGTATTATCCTAATATAAGAAAGAAGGGCAGACAATGATGAAGGTCAAACACTTACCAAGAACTATTCTAATTGATGAAGGATCCGGTGACCTTGTTTGATTTCTCATGGTAATAGTAGAATGTTAAGACCGTCTGGTGTATAATTCTGTTAGGAGAGGAAGTGGGATTATGAAAAATAATTATATTCTCGCAGATGATATTGAGCATATCAAGCAGCAGCTGGAATCTTTTGAAGGATATGAGTTCTCCAAGGACATAGCCGGCCGCATGGCGGCACGCGGACTGACGCTCAGCGAGCTTGCCAAGCGGGTTTATGTTTCCCATACCATGGTAAGCAAATGGCTCAATAAAGGAGCCAGGCCTCATGGCAAGGAACGCTTCAAGGAACTTGGCATGGCACTGGGCATGAATGTAGAGGAGCTTAACGATTTCTTGTGCCGCAACTGTTATCCGCGGCTCTATGTCAAGAATCCGCTTGATATCGTATGCCGCTTTATCCTTGATGCGTTTTCCGGAAGTGGAGACATTATTGAAAAGTACCGTGACATGATAAAATCATACAAGCTTGACGATTATATCCTGACAGATGAACCCGAAGAAATCAAAACCAACTATCTGAGCCTTGATTTTGCCCGGGTAAAGTCGGTCGCCAGTTTTGAGAAGTGGCTCTTGGAACATGATAACTACTTCAAAGCCTATGACAAAAACTATATCCCCCATACGGAATTGATCCGCTTTATCCTGTTCCACATCGGCGAGCAGAGCATCAACGATATGTATGTCGCCGGCGAGATGCCGGTGGCCGTCCGTAATCTGTTATACCCCCTTATCGCGGACCGGGAGATAACGGTCAAGGGGCTGCGGGCAAAACTGATCGTGTTCGGGCTTTATAAGAATATGACGGAGGACGAAATTGACATCATGCTGGAACTGGCCGGCTTCGGACTGCTGTCCGAGCCGGTTACCCGGATTGATCACGCACTGCTTACGTCACTTCGCTGTGCCCACGAGCGCTACCCCTACTTTGAATACCATAATGTGGCAGACATACTGGGCGGTCTCGACGTTCAGGACGGTCTGTATGCGTTTTATCAGGAAAAAGAGCGCCGGGCGTCCGACTGCGTCAGGTATTATGAGGCGGAAGGGCGGAAAAGCGAAGTGGAACGCTTGTTTGAGGAAACATACAGCAGCTATAACGACAGCGGTATCCTGCAGTATGTCATAGATGTTTTCGAGCTTCTGAATAAAGCCGGCGTACTGTCTGAGCAGGAGACAGGTGAATATATACCGTTGACGCAGATCTACCGGAGTAAAGGAAGGAGTTAATTATGCGATTATCAGAGGCGGTGACAGAATGTGCTGCTCAAGGTTATATGCTGAGGCTTGCTTCCGACACAGCAGATAAAACATTATCTGCGGAACAGCTTTTTTATGGGCTGCTGATGCTGTCAAAGTGTGCCGAACCGCCGATCAGCAACGCAGGCTTCAGAACGGAAGGCGATGCCGTAGCGGCTGAAGTAACGGCAATAATAGATGATATTGATGTAGCAGCGGAAAAGCTTAAAGCAGCTATGGAAGCACCGAACGATACGGTTGTGAATGCTGACCAATACATTGAAAAGGCCGCGGAAATAGCCGATTTGGACGGTAAAAGTGAAATTGATGCGCTAAGTTTGTTGATGGCATTTAAACAGGAGCCTACCCAAGCGATTAAAGCTCTTTATAAATCACCGCCAAAGCCGCCGCCGGCAGACGATAAAGGGCAGGACTACATGACGGCTTCGCAGTACCAAAAGCTTATCAATATGGCGCAGTATGTTCAGAGAGAGCTAGATATCCTGGCAGAGTCACAGCATCAGCCGGCAACTCTTAATCAAAAAAAAGCTGTTACTAAAAAATGGCTGGCGGATTTTGCTATTGCGGTACTTGCCACTTTTGTAACTCCTTCACTACTTATTCTGCTTCTTGGTTTTATTATCGACCCGAAAGCCCCATTTCTGATTATTGGTCTTATTATCGACCCGCAAACACCATTGGCATTTGGTTTTAAAGTTTTAATAGTATTACTTGGGGCAATTCTTTTGATAAACTGTATACGTTTACTTATCAGCATTTATTCTAAAGGATTTGGCCTGTTTTTCTTTTTGCTGGGTAGTATTTCTTTATTATTTGCCGGTTATTGGTACATCAACACAGTGATAGAGCAGAACATCATGGGTCGGATTTTATTGTGTGCTGTCTCATTGTACGTGGTCATAAGCCAAAGGTCTGCCTTTCTTAAGCTTGAAGATAATAAAGATAGTCTTGATACAATAACCGGGCTTATCATCTGGCGTTATGTGACGACGAAGCTTGCTCTGCCCCTGCTTGTTTTCGCGGTATTTTTTATACCCGGACTTACAATGATAACGTGGATCGAGAAAATACTGTATATTGCCGGGTATCTGTATTTTTGGCATACTATCTATCAGGCAATACAATTAAAACTTACCAGCGCACAACAGTCAGATGCCCGTAAAGGGTACAAAATCTTCAAATTTTTATCAGACCAGTTTGTTATGCTATTTCTGCCGGGGCTGGCGTTTTATCTACATTGGATATTTGTATGGTTTCCTATGCAGACAGGAACCATAGTCTTGCTGAGCATGTACGGCAGTTTGTGGTTGATTACGACTATTGCACAAATAAAAGGAATCAGGGAGGATAAGATATAATGCCCGGGAAGATCACTATTAAAGTTACAAAAGGCTTGCTGGCTGGCAAAGTCTATGAATATGAAGAAAAGACGCGGATCTTTATCGGGCGACAGGGTGACTGTGGGATTGTCCTGCCCGAAAATACCGTGTCGCGCTATCATTGCATACTTGAAATCACACCGCCGGAGGTAAAGCTTCAGGATTTCGGCAGCCTCAACGGCACGTTCTTGAACGGGAAAAAGATCGGTCAGCGCGAACGCGGGCGAGAACCGGAAGATGTCAATATAGAAGGACGAGAAATAGAAGGGCGAGAAGAGTATATTCTACATGACGGCGATGTCTTAGGGCTTGGCAGCCGGTGTGAGTTAAAGCTGGGTATTGAGACAGCGGTAACGTTGCGGTGTGCCATATGCAATGCCGAGCTTGCGCCTGACGGCGAAGACGGTGCGACCGTGCCCGAAGATGCCGGGCTGGTGCGGCTTAACTCCCAAAGGGATCGGATCTGTGAGAGCTGCTTCCAGAACGAAAGGCAAGCTGAGATGGAAAGAGAGGCGGCGCAAAAGAAAGTCAAGAAAGTCGCCGAACGTGCCGAGGCCGAGCGTATGGCCCGGCAATTCGCGGAAGAATTTGAACTGAAAATAAAACAGAATCGAACGAAAGACTGTGCCGGGTGCGGGAAAAAGTTCACGCCCGCAGACGACGACAATAATCTCTGCCCCGACTGTCTTGCGGACCGCGCCAAAATGGTTGATGCCGTGCTTCGGGATATGCTCGGCGGAATGCTCGGGACAAGACCGGGCGAAGCCCGCTCAGGCTCCCCGATCGAAGGCTTCGAGAAAATCAAGCTGCTCGGGAAAGGCGCCATGGGTGAAGTCTGGAAAGTGAAAGAAATAAGCTCCGGAACGTATTATGCCCTTAAGACGATGCTTCCGGAGGTAAAAGCCAATGACACTATGAAAGCCCTTTTTTTACGCGAGGCGGAGATCGGAAAATATCTAGACCACCAGAACGTCATTGCCACTTACCAGACTGGCTGCAGCAACGGTATTTTCTATATCCTGATGGATTTGTGCGAAGGCGGCAGCGTGGAGGATCTGATGGATCAAAACGGCGGAAAGCTTCCGCTGGAAACGGCAACACGCATTGTCTTACAGCTGCTTTCCGGGCTCAGCTACGTTCACAGCGCATCCATCGGAACCGGCATCCAGGCCGGCCTGTGGAAAGGAACGAAGGATGTGCACGGCATCGTTCACAGGGATCTGAAGCCGGGGAATATCTTTCTGTCCGATCGGTCTGAAAAAGCAGTAGTGAAGATAGCGGATCTGGGCATGGCGAAAGCCTTTGACACAGCCGGCTTGTCACGGGCTACTCAAACCGGAACGGTTATGGGAACACCGGTCTTCATGCCACGGCAGCAGGCGATCAATTTTAAGTACGCCAAGCCGGAGGTAGATGTATGGGCGGCGGCTGCGACCTATTATAACATGCTTACGGGCAAATTCCCCAAGAACTTCCGGCGGGGTAAAAATGTCTGGGAAATCATTGTTACCGAAAGCGCGGTTCCGATTCTCAAGCGTAACGGCAATATCCCCGGCAAGCTTGCCGAAGTGATCGATCAAGCGCTTCAGGAACAGCCGGTGATCGGCTACACAGTCGCGGCATCGCTCCGGGAAGATATCGTGTCCGCCCTTCCCAGCCACGTGAGAAGTGCGGTCAAGGAGGTTATTTAATTGAGAACAGTCACAGAATTCTTTGATTTTTCTTTCCGCGCTGCGGGAAAAACGGATATCGGAAGACGCAGGAGCAGCAACCAGGATGAGGCGGTGCTGTGTCCGGAGCTGGGATTTTTCGCCGTGTCCGACGGGATGGGAGGGCTGGCAAACGGGAAGCTGGCCGCAGAATTTGTCAGCAAGACAGCCCCCGGTCTGATGAAAATAAGCATGGATGAATATGCCGACCATCAGGATGTCAACAAGGCGGCGACGGCATTTGTGGATTCTCTCCGCCTGATGAGCAACAACCTTTACGAAGCCGGCAATGCGGACAACCGGTTCACCTTCGGTGCGACCTTTGTCGGGGTCTGGCTCGTCCAGAATAAGGCTATCTTCGGCTGCCTCGGGGACAGCCGCGGGTATATGCTGCCCAAATACAAGAAACAGCTGTGCCAGATAACGGAAGATCAGAATATGGCGGCTATCCTGGTGAAAAACGGCGAGCTTACCGAGTCAGACGCGAAGTACCACCCGTCGAGCTCGCGGCTGACGGCTTTTGTCGGGATGCCCGTTCCCGCGACGCCGGAGCTCTACATCATGGATGTAAAGCCGGGCGACCGGCTGCTCCTATGCAGCGACGGGCTGTTCGGCATGGTGGAAGACGATGCCATCGTGTGCTTGCTGCGCTCCAGCAAAAGCCCGGACCGCATATGTGACCGCTTAATCAGCCGTGCCAATCAACACGGCGGCCGGGACAATATCGCGGCAGTTTATATTAAAATATTCCCTTGATTTTAATGGATTTTCACCAG
>DBDJ01000046.1:13079-13215 GCA_002293525.1 Lachnospiraceae bacterium UBA935 | reverse complement strand
GAAGGTACTGAACAGTTACTGAAGCTTAGTAACAACTGTTAAGTAGATCTGCGCATTTACTGCGCAGATCGTAAGAAAACGTGGTGGACACGTGAAAATCCCATCACCGAAGGTGATTTTAATGGATTTTCACCAG
>DBDJ01000046.1:0-13070 GCA_002293525.1 Lachnospiraceae bacterium UBA935 | reverse complement strand
GAAGGTACTGAACAGTTACTGAAACTTTAGTTATAAATCAGCCTCCGTGGATGTCTTATGATAAGAACATAGACATTACCACTAATAACCAATCACCATCATGAAAAGGAGGCGATTATGATGTTAACCCACAATTATCCTAAAGTATCGATAGTCATCCCTGTATATAACTGCGAACAATATTTACCGCGCTGCTTGGCCGCAGTGACCGGCCAGAGCTACCGTAATCTGGAGATTATCTTAATAGACGACTGCTCCGGCGATACCAGCCGGCAGATTTGCGAAACCTACGCGGAAAGGGACGCCCGGATTGTATTATTGCACAATGAAATGAATATGGGACCGGCCGCCGGCCGCAACCGGGGCATACAGAGCATGACCGGCGAATATGTTTATTTTATGGATTCGGATGATGACCTTGATCCCTGCGCCATTGAAATCCTGCTCGGACACTTTTTGCAATGTGGCGTGGATCTGGTCATGGGAAACGTAAAGCGGATTGATTTCTTCGGCCAAGAATCGGAGGATTGGAGCGGACCTTCACGTCTGATCCCGACCCGCAGCGATGTCGTCGGCCTGGTTGCGGGCTGGATGCAGGAGTTTAACCGGTACCGTGTCTTTGGCAGTGCCTGGGGCAAGCTGTACCGGACGGATATTATCCGTAATAACAGTATTTCCTTTGACGAAAGCATCATAGCTTGGGAAGATATCCTCTTCGTCATGTGTTACTTGGAATACACCAGCAGTGCTTATTATGAACAGAAACAGTTATATTATTATTATCACAACCAAGATAACCATGGCAGTGCGGTCACGTATAAAGGCTATATGGATTTCGTCCATACCGTCTATAAAGCACGGGAAATCGTTCGGTCAGACAGCTGTCCTCGGGATATTGACGCCTTATTCCGCCATGCATACAGCGAATGCGCTTTGCGGATGATGTTTAACTGTGTTTATCGGATGAAGCTGTCCCAGGAATTGTTTTTCTATATTAGTACGTTGGTTAACGATGCCGTGCTGCAGGACTGTATTGCCGGCTATGACCCCGGCGAAAACGATCTTAACCGACAAGTGAAGAAGCTGATTCCCGGGAAGCGGATCTTGGAACTGATCCTGGTGTACCGCCGCAATATCATGCGAAGAAAACGGATCAAGGAAGAGCAGGCGAAGACAATCTATCTTACCGTCGCGTCGGAGACGGCCTAAGGAGAAGAAGGTATGGAAGAAAGTATAAGAAAAAGAGTCATAATAGGCAGCGGCTCTGCTGCAGAAGCGATTTTCTGGGCCAACAAAGACCGGATCACCTGTTTCGGCGATGATGAACAGCGCGGGAAAACCATGTTCGGCTTACCGGTGATCGGGATAGATGAAGCGGCGGAATGTTATGGCAGCGAAGCGGAATATCTGGTCGCCATTCCCAGTGCGCACCATATCCTGAACCGGCTGCCGTCAGGCCAGGCGGGCCGGGTGATTCTGGCGCATGAAGCCCTGGAAGGAATTGATTATACGAAGTTCTCTTACGCCAAGGAAGCCCGGATCGCGGTCGATGAAGTAGAACAATGCGTGAACCTGCACCGCCACATGGGGGACGGCGTCTATATCCGCAGCGTGGATCTGGTTGTAACCGAGCGCTGTTCCCTGCGCTGTCGGGAGTGCTCCAACCTCATGCAGTATTATCATGCACCCAGAGATTACCGGGCGGAAGAGCTTCTCGAGGCAGTCGAAGCTTTGCTTGACTGTGTGGACGGACTCTATGAACTGCGGATCATCGGCGGCGAGCCATTGATGAACAAGGCAGTCTATCCGCTGATCGACATGCTGGCGCAGGACGAGAGGGTTCGCCGTCTGGTCATTTTCACCAACGGAACCATCGTACCGCCGCAGGAGGCCTGGGCACATATCCGCCAGGAAAAAGTCGTCTTCCGGATCACCGATTACGGAACACTCTCCCGTAATCTATCCCGGCTGGAGGAGGCTCTGCGTCAGGAGGGCATCGCCTATGACACGTCCCGGATCGACCGATGGAGTCCCTGTTCCTCTCTTGCGAAGCATGGCCGGACGCCCGAGGCTCTGGATGCGGTCTTCCTCGGCTGCTGTGCCAAAAACCTGCTGACGCTCTTGGACGGCAAGCTGTACCATTGCCCGTTCATGGCCAATGCGATGAACCTGGGGGCGGTACCGCCTTGCGGAGAGGATTACCTGCCGCTTTCTGACATCAGAAAGCGGCCCCAAGAGGAGCGAACGGCAGTGATGCGCGGCTTTATCTTTGATAAAATCAATTTTGCGACCTGCGATTACTGCGTCGGGCGCCCCTACGGCCAAGGCAGCCTGACACCGGCGGAACAGGCGGCGGCGCCTGTTGATTATATCAGATACGAAGAGGAATGATGATTATGTCAGCTGACGAAAAATTCCCATATGATTCCGATGCGACGGTATATGAGGATGATAAAACCGTTGTCAAATCAGCAATACTTACCGTACCGTCTTCCGCAGCAGCTGTGCCGGAAGGCGGCGGAACTGACGTTGCGCTAAAAGATGTCGGTTACGTAAAAGGCACGACCTTGCTTAGCATATATCGCATCGAAAGTGATGCCATTGAAAGCGGCGGCATGGGACGGGTCTGGCGTGTCCACCACACCGGGTGGAATACCGACCTGGCCATGAAACAGCCACGGCCCGAATCTTTTGTTTCGGACGAGCAGAAAGAGAAATTCATTGAGGAATGTCAAGTGTGGATCGAGCTTGGCCTGCATCCTCACATTGTGTCCTGTCATTACGTCCGGGATATTGACGGAACCCCCACGATTTTTGCCGAGTGGATGGAGGGCGGAACTCTGGAAGAGTGGATAAGATCCGGAAAGCTCTACGAAGGTTCGGAAGCGGAACAGCAGGTGCGGATACTGGATATGGCGATCCAGTTTGCGCGGGGCCTTCACTATGCTCATGAGCGGAAAAACGATAATGGGGAGAACATGGGCATCATACATCAGGACGTCAAGCCTGCCAATGTATTATTATCTTCTGACGGCGTAGTGAAAATATCGGACTTCGGGCTGGCTAGTGCCCGTGCTTTACTGACCTTGCCGGAACGCTCTGCCGAGGTCCCGGCAGATCATCGGATTCGGGTAAGACGATGTTTGCCATATCCGGCGGGTACACGCCGGCTTACTGTTCAATGGAACAGATGGAAGGGAAAACGCTCACCCGGCGGTCCGATATTTACTCATGGGCCGTGTCTGTGATGGAAATGTACGCTGGCTCGCGATCCTGGGTCAACGGTGTCGTTGCGGGTCTGAACTGTGATGAAATCTTGGCAAGTACACGGGTTCCCGTGCCGGAGGCGTTGAAAGGTCTGCTTAAACAATGTCTTAGCAGCGATCAAAGAAACCGTCCCAATCATTTCGGCTTTATTGAAGAAAAACTTCTTGAGCTTTATGAAGCGGAAACCGAAAGTAAATATCCGCGGGCGGCGAGCAAGGCTGCAGAACACATGGCAGATTCGTTAAATAATAAGGCGCTTTCCTATCTTGACTTGGGGATGGAAGAGGAGGCGAGGAATTGTTGGGAGCAGGTTCTAAACATCATGCCGGATCATGTCGAAACGATTTTTAATCAGACCATATGGCAGTGGAGATGCGGAGAAATCGATCCTTGGGAGGCACTGCGTATTTTAAGTATAAAGATAAAAAATCCGGCTTATTACCGTGCCAAATTCCAGATTGCGCTAGGGGATGCAGAAAGCGTACTTAGAGACTTAAACCGGGCGGAACTGGAGGATGACCAATTAATAGATAAAAATGTAATGCTCGCCAAAGCACAACAAATAATTAAGAAAAAAAATGAAAATACGATCTTGACACACGAAATGGAAATGGATAAAGAGTGTATATACTGCTTTAGTCCTGATGGGGTAATTATTTTTAAGGGTAAGGTAGGTGTAAAGCTTTGGGATGCTTTAACAGGTATTTGCATCTATAAAGAGTATATGAATAAGGTGTGCTTTGCTGAGGGGAAAATGGTGATTTCAGATTATTACAGTTACTATAAGCTGTGGGATATTGAGTCTAGGCGCTGCATCTCTGAAATTGAGAGCGATCATGATTATTATAACAATAATAATATCTGGTTAGGTCCTGACGGCAAAATAATGCTGGCATGTAAGCAGGAGGGGGATCTATGGGGTAGTCGTCTTATGCGAAGAGCTTGCCAGATAGAAAAAAGAAAATTTGAAATCAGACAATTTGTGCATAAGATTGGAAATTGGAATGTTGAATCAGGGGAATTGGTAACCACTGAATGCGGGGTGTTTGTCTTTCAACCGTCCGGTATCAGCCTTGATGGTAAAATGCAGATTGTAGCAGAAAATAAATGCCTCAAACTGTGGAATCTTGAATCTGGTGAGCATATTCGTGATTTTGATGCACATGAATCTGAGGTTTGTTCAGTATGCTTCAGTTCAGATGGTGATATGATAATTTCCGGAGATAATAATGATACTCTTAAATTCTGGGATGTTATTTCAGGAAAATGTATCCGCACAGTTAAGTCATTTACAAAAAAAATCCGTATAAGCCTTGATGGTAAGACTGTGATTACAGAAAGAAACAATAGCATTATGCTATGGAATATTACGACTAAAGAGTGTGTGTGCGCTTTAAATTTGATAGATTATTTTCCATATAAAGATACTATATTCACAAGGGCGTTTCTTTCTTTTGGTTTTAGTCCTGATGCGAAGACAATAAGCGTGTCTCGTCGTGATAAAGAAGGACTTTAAAGATATATAGAGTACCTTTGCCTCAAATAAGTCCTTGTGAGATGATCCTCAACAAGTTTGGTGAGACAAATGACATCTTATCAAGGCAGTTGCTTTTTAATGCCACAGCAGCGGGAGCAAATACTCTGATACAAAACGGTGACATTGCATCAGCACTGGTTCTTTTATCAAAACTAAACGACTTACGACAATTTGGAAAAAGTTTGATATATGATACGATTCGGTTAAACATTCAGCGTCATTGCATTTGTAATGAATTGATTAACAATAGCATTGTTATTTATCCGACTGATAACAATTATGATGTGGCAGGCATCAGTTCTGACGGAACGTTATTAATCTGCACAGAACCATATAAAGAACATGAGGGAGAAGAAATAGTACATTATATAGAATATCGATGTTATAAAAATGGAGAATTTATAGGTTATCTGGATATTGATGATTTTGATTATAGAAGTGATGCTGAATTTTATTTTGATCCTATCCGGAAGGTATACGCAATAGTAAAAAAAGAAGATAGAGAATTAATTTGGGATAAAAGTATTGAATTATTTGATATTGAAAGTGAAGATAAGATATTCAGTTGTTGTCTTTCAAATATGTACCGTGATTTATGTTTCAGCTCTGACGGGAAGTGGGTGATTTACGGAAGTTATGGTGGAGTTAGATTACTTGGCATCGTATCAGGTGATGATCGCGCATTCAAATTACTAGTTGATAAATATTCTGATGAGGATCAAACAGTCAGTGCGGTTTGTTCAAGTCCGGATGGGAAAACGATCGTTGCCCGTACTGTAAAAAACCTCAAGTTATGGGATATCATGACTGAGCAATGCCTTCGTACCTTTGAAGAGTCTGCGGAACCAGTATATTCAGTCTGCTTCAGCCCTGATGGCAAGACAGCCGAACGGTATAAAGATAAATAATACCCTTAAAAATAATGACTACATCCTATTATGCACAAAAAGCATATGGGTGTTCTTATCGTCGGTGAGGTTGCCGACTTCAGCTTCGATCGCTTCAATTGTTCGAGCTTTTTCCAAATCAATAGAGGCGAGACCGTCTGGATTCGCATCCGGCCTCCGTTGTGCTTCTTCCATGACATCCGTGTCGAAACAGGCTACGAAGCAGTAGTCGTCCAAGCCTTTTCCCAAGCGACGGCTACGGGAAAGCCTGACTATTTCGGTTAAGATAACTTGGCCGGGCCAGCGGCTATTACGGGGTTGCATAATAGCGTAAGTGTTGCCGTGGTAGAACACATCAACGGGGTCGAGAATGACGCTACTTGACCAGCCGACCGCGACGTCCTTGGCGAAAGGCCCCATGTTCCCATTTTTATCAAGATCGATCGCGTTTACTGTTTTCTGTTTTTCTATTGTGCCTATCTTGTGTACGAATAATTGCTTACGCATGATTGGATGTGATAATATGGGGCTGGCAAGGGCTCGTAGATTATTAACGGAAAAGGCGAGAGGCAATGGAGGATGCAAGTACTTCAGAATCGAACGGAGGATGTCTGTAACTTTACTTATAAACACTTATATATCTGCTCTATATAATAGTACTATCCTATTAAGAAAGAAGAAAACAAATAACATAGGAGGGCAGTAATCATGAACCCATCAACATCAATGACATTTGTAATGATGCGTGCACAAGCAGAAGCCGCCGCCGCGAAAGCAGAGGGACTGTCGCCCGACTTCCTACTGCTGGGAATATTGAAGCTTGCGGAACTTTCCGCCATAGATTTCGCGCCGACTTCCCGCCGAAGGCAGGCAATTGACGATGATATTGCGGCAGTCCGGTCACAGTTCCAGAAGCTGGGGACGGATACCACACGTGTGCGAGGGCTGCTGCGGGTGGCGGTGACGGAACGGCATTCCTCCAGTGACGAAAAAGCGCTGATCGACTGCCTGGCCGAGGCTGCGCTGCATGCCAGGCAGCGCGAGGCGGATAAAGTATGGGCACAGGATGTGCTGGCGGCGATACTGGAAGCGCCTACCGACACCATCTTACAATTCCTGCCGCGCAAAAGCATTCAGAGTGATAAGAAAGAGCCGGAAATAGAGACTGATAAAAAGACCGATGCTAAGACCGATAAAAAGGCTAATAATAAAACCGATAAAAAGGAAAATAATAAGACCGATAAAAAACCGGAGGACGGTCAGCCGGCCGAAATGTCACGCGGCTTCCTGCCGGTTCTCACCGGCCGGATCCGGGATATGCGGGCGCAGCTTCTGTCCGCTGTCCATGGACAGGACCATGTGGTCCATGCCTTTACCGAAGGGATGTTCGCCGCCGAGCTGCTGGCGGCAAGCGATGAAAAGCGCCGCCGGTCGCGTGCTCTTTTCGTGTTTGCCGGTCCGCCCGGCGTGGGCAAGACCTTTCTCGCCGAGCAGGCCGCGGTAGCGCTTGATCTTCCTTATAAGCGTTTTGACATGTCCAGCTACTCCGATCATCAGGCACACTTGGGTCTGGTGGGTTTTGAAAAGAGCTATCAGGCGGCCAAGTCCGGCACGCTTACCAGTTTCGTGAAAGAGAATCCGCATAGCATCCTGCTGTTCGATGAAATAGAGAAGGCCCATCTCAATACCATCCACCTATTCCTGCAGATCCTTGACGCGGGGCAGCTTGCCGACCGCTATTTGGAAGAGGATATCTCTTTTAAGGATACCGTCATTATTTTTACCAGCAATGCCGGGCGTTCGCTTTATGAAGGCGATGCCAAGCGGAACGCTGCGGGAATACCGCGCAAAACCATCCTCAATGCCCTTGACACAGAAGTAAACCCACAGACAGGCCAGCCCTTTTTCCCCCGCGCGATCACCAGCCGCATGGCCACCGGGCGGGTGCTTTTATTTAACCATTTAGAGGCGCACCATCTAAAGAAGATCTGCCACAACGAATTCAGCCGCTGCTGCACCCTGTTTGAGAGGCAGTATGATCTGAAAACGGAGACCGACAGCCTCGTTCCGACAGCCTTGTTATTGGCCGAAGGCGGACAGGCGGATGCCCGGACGCTCAGCACTCAGACGGAGCAGTTCTTCAAGAATGAAATCTTCAAGGTCTGCCGCCTGTTCAGTGAAGAAAGCTTTGAGGAGGCGCTTCCGGAACTGGATGTCTTACGTTTCGCGGTGGATACCGCTCATCTGTCCGGAGATATGAAGGCGCTGTTTTTTTCAATGCAACAAACGGAAATCTTACTGTACGCCAGCCCCCTGTTTGCGGAAAGATGCCGCGAATACCTCCTGGGCTATGTCATCCATGACACCCAAAATATCGACGAGGCGCTGCAGATCGCTGGTGAGAGGAATATCCAGCTAGTGATTATCGACATCGCAGCGCCGAACATCCCGGTCAGTTCCTCGGTTGAAGAAGACGACGCTGCGGCATTGATACAGACCATATACGAAGAAGACAACGAAACCCTGCTGCTGACAGCCGGCCTCTTCGATTTTACGCCGATGGCATCCGCCCTGCTGCGCGATGGCAGCCGCCTGTTCCGCACGCTGCGCGACAGACTGCCGGAGCTGCCCTTATTCCTTCTGGAGACGCCGGTGTTCCCGATTGATCCGGAGCTTCTGATGAATTTCGTGCGTCTGGGTGCCCGCGGGAAACTGGACGGCTCGGCCAAGAACCTTGCCGTGTTTGACGACATGCTCGGAGCGGTCTGCCGCGACCTCTATGTGCAGGGCGTGGCAGCGAAACTGGCGGCGGAACGCAAGGTATTGTATTTTGAGACCGCCCCCAGAATCAGCGAAGACCGGCGCGAGATAACCGTCAGGCTCCGGGATCTTTCCCTGAAACGAGCGACGGATGCCGACGATGCCGGTAGCGTGCTGGAAGAGGTGGAAAAGCCGAAAGTTCGCTTTGCCGATGTCATCGGCGCCGGCGAAGCCAAGGATGAACTCCGGTTCTTCATCGACTACTTAAAAAATCCCAGGATGTTCACTGCGCAAGGCCTGACACCGCCCAAGGGTATCCTGCTGTACGGCCCGCCCGGCACGGGGAAGACGATGCTGGCCAAAGCGATGGCGGGCGAATCGGACGTGGCGTTTATTCCCGCCGCCGCCAGCAGCTTCGTCACGAAATACCAGGGCAGCGGCCCGGAAGCGGTGCGTAACTTGTTCCGCAAAGCCAGAAGGTATGCGCCGGCCATCCTTTTTATCGACGAAATCGACGCCATCGGCCGCAAGCGCGGCGGAGCCGATTCCGCTCACGGCGAGGAAATGGCGCTCAACGCCCTGCTGACCGAGATGGACGGGTTCTCGGTAGATCCCAAGCGTCCGGTATTTGTCCTGGCCGCCACCAACTTCGAGATCGAAGAAGGCCAGGGAGGCATGGGGGTCATCGACGCCGCTCTCGCCCGGCGCTTCGACCGCAAGGTACTGGTCGGCCTGCCCGATGCCAAAGAGCGCGGACAGCTGCTGTTGCGGCTGCTGGCCAACATCAAGACCCATTCGGTAAGTGAGGGAATCCTGACGCGCATCGCGGCCCGTTCCACCGGCATGAGTCCGGCCAATCTGACCGCCGTTATCGAGCTGGCGAACCGCATGGCCGTCCGGGCCGGCCGGTCGCTTGACGACGAGATTCTGGATGAAGCATACGAAGTCACCAAGCACGGCGAGAAGAAGGAGTGGGGCTATGAATACCTGGAGCGGGTCGCCCGGCACGAGAGCGGCCATGCGCTCCTGTGTTATCTGGGCGGGCATACCCCGGCATACCTGACGATCGTCGCACGGGGCGCACATGGCGGCTACATGGAACACGCTGCGGAAGAATCGAATCCGCTGGTGACCAAAGATGAGCTGTTGAACCAGATCCGCACCAGCCTGGGCGGCCGGGCGGCCGAAATCGTCTATTACGGCGAGAAAGCTGGTATCTCCACAGGGGCATCGGGCGACCTGCAGAACGCCACGGCCATAATCCGGGCCATGATTACCAATTACGGCATGGATGAGGAATATGGAATCGGCTATATCAGCAAGCAGGAAGCCGCCGCATCCGAGGAGATCAGGAGACGCATGAACCAGATATTGAGCGAGGAAATGCACAGAACAGTCGCGATCATAAATGAGAACAAACCGCGGATAGACCGCTTGGTTGCGGCACTGATGGAGAAAAATAAGTTATCGGCAGCGGAGATGGAGGAGCTGTTTGAGGAAGCGTAGATACACCGCTTAAGTATTATTTTACCGATATAGGTCTTCGTAATGCCAGAATCAATTTTCGCCAAATAGAAGAAACGCATACAATGGAAAATGTCATTTTCAATGAGCTATTGGTACGAGGATATAATGTAGATGTCGGCGTGGTAATCGCAAATCAACAAAACAAAAATGGAAAATATACGAAAGCAGTTAGAAGTTGATTTTGTATGTAATAAAGGCTCCAAACGTTATTATATTCAATCGGCCTTTGCTGTCCCAAGCAGTGAAAAAATGAAACAGGAGCAGAACTCATTACTTCGCATTAATGATTCATTTAAGAAGATAATCATTATGAAAGATGTACCTGCATCTTGGTACACGGAGGAGGGAGTGTTGGTGCTAGGGGTCTATGAATTTCTGTTAAATGAAAATAGCATGGATAATTAATCAGAAAGTGTTCGTATATAAGGGAGTGTAATCGAACTGAAAATGTATTGTTGAGAGGAGATCGAGCGGCAGCAAAAGAGGTCGGGCCGAGATATCGGAGACTTTACTGGCGAAGCATTTTGACGGTCCGGCCATGTTCGTGGCCGCCGCCGAGGAATCACAGGATGACCTGATCGGCGGACGCGGTGAAGCCTGCTGCAGGATGCTGAATGCCAGTTATAACTTAAAGCAATCCTTTTAACAATTAGTTGTCAATATTAATTAAAAAAGATTCACCTGCGCCATTGTTAGTAATTATGTCGTGATCGTGCTGTTCAAGTGACCGCATAATCTCGGCATAATTATTGCGTAAACTTATCCTCACTTTTACTTTTATAAGTATATATCACGATTAGACTACAAAACAATTGGAAATTTTATCGTTAAAAGTTGCATATTTCCGGTTTTTTTCTTGTTCTATTTAAAGTGCATCTAAAACAAAAATGCCTTTTTAAAGCCAGAAAGTTGCCAGTAAAAGCCTCTCTATTGTGCAACATCATTGAAAATGCTACAGTAAACTTAACATACTCACTGATAAGGAGTGAAGAACTCTTATGAGGGCGGCGTTTCCGATCCGGAACATAACCGGATTGAGATGGCGAAATAGTTTACAACCTGTGTGAATTCATAGTATAGTCTGTACTCGCATAAACTGAGTATTATTACACCGAATATAAGAGAGAATGTTTGCTTTGTCGGATAATTGGTATGATGTATAAGTAGTAAACATATAAAAGGAGGAAGAATATATGAATCAAGATATGCTGAACTACAATGATAAGAGGGATTTTGATTATTGCAACCGTGGTTACATAAATATGGAATATCCCTCCAAAATCACCAAGATTGTTATTAACGAAAACAATGTAAAAAATGTGGTAACGATATGGGATTGTGATAATTATCGTTTTATCCCGAACGTCTACGACCCGGCTAAGACACCGAATACGGTAGACAAAAGCCTGTGGCGGCAGGCCTGCCTCAACAACATCCGCGGCTGGTTCAAGGTATGTGACGGTGTTTACCAGTTCCGAGGCTACGACATGGCCAACCTGACGCTGATCGAGACGGATGCCGGCGTTGTCGTTATCGACTGCACTACGGTAAAAGAGACTGCCGAAAAGGCTTTGGAGCTTTACCGTAACTATACTAAGAAACCGTTTAAGGTCGCCGCTGTCATGATTACCCACACCCATACGGATCATTATGGGGGAATTGAGGGCGTTACCGGCGGCGACAGTACTATACCGGTCTATGCGCCGGAGAATTTTACTACCGAGGCGGCGCTGGAGAACGTCATCGTAGGTGATGCTATGTCACGGCGGTCAACTTATATGTACGGTACTTTTCTTAATCCCAAAGTGGATTCCCATGTGGACAGCGGTTTAGGGAAGGCGCTGGAAAAGGGCGGCAGTGTCGGCTTTGCCAAGCCGACGCAGACAGTCGTGCCGGTGAATTACCGAAACCTTGGCGGTACTGTATACGAAGAGCAGGAAATAGTCATCGGTGGCATCAGGTTTGAGTTCATGCTCTGCCCGCATACGGAAGCCCCGGCTGAAATGACGGTGTATATTCACGGCAAAGAAGTCATGGTCGGTGCCGAGATACTTAACCACACCTTACATAATGCCCTGACACCGCGCGGGGCGGAAGTTCGTGACATCCGGTTATGGTGGAAGGCCATTGACAAGCTGCTGGCTAAACATCCGGGTGTCATGGTCATCTGCAACACCCATCACTGGCCGATCTGGGTGAATGACGAGGCCGGGAAGCCTTATCCCGGTGAAAATCGCTGCCGGGAGTTCCTGGAACAGCAGCGCGACACTTATAAATATCTCCACGACCAGACGGTCAGGCTCATCAATAAAGGCTATACGATGCTGGAGATTGCCGCTGAATTTGACAAAGCAAATTTCCTGCCCGACCTCTTAAAAGCACAGTGGCATAACCGGGGTTATTACGGAACAATCAGCCATGACGTGCGCGCCATCTACCAGAAGTATCTGGGCTGGTATGACATGAACCCGGCCAACCTCAATCCGCTGCCGCCCGAGCAAACGGCGCGGCGATATATGGATGAGATCGGGGAAGATCAGGCCTATCGCCTCATCAAATCCACTTTGCAGAAAGACATTAAGCAATATGAGGAAGATTATCGTTTTGCGGCAGAAATCGGCAAACACCTTGTTTTCAGCAATCCCAGCACCTTAAACCGGGAGCTGCTGTCGCGCCTCTATCAGCAGATGGGCTTCACATGCGAAGCAGGAACCTGGCGGGATATGTATCTGACCGGCGCGGCGGAGCTTCTTAAAAACGGTCCGTTGGCGAATATGGCCGGCACCGCTAATCCGGCGATTCTGAACACGATCGACAATGAACTGTATTTTGATTATGTGGCCAGCAGAGTAATCGGTCCCATGGCCATTCAATATCCGCAGGACTTTGCGATTACCATGATGGGCGAGGCAACCGTATATGCCAGCGTTAAGAACGGCGTGCTGAATTACCATGGAAAAGCAATTGCCGGCGCCATTCCTTTCACCACCAGCAGGGCAGTTTTCACCCAGCTGGTCATGGGGACAAGGACGGCGGAGAGCGCCTGGGGCAATGGCCTTACCGGGAAGGAAACTGATAAGAAGACTATCTTA
>DBDJ01000073.1 GCA_002293525.1 Lachnospiraceae bacterium UBA935 | reverse complement strand
ATCTCTCTGTTTTCCGCTACTGCAAATTGTTTGATTATATATATAAATGTCTTCTGCATAATTTGAATTTGTTGATCAGTATATTCTTGAACTTTATAGTCAATATCTAATATGATACTATTTTTTTCCCATTCTTTCACAGACATTTGAAACGAATAGTCTTGATATCCGTTATAATACTCCATAAGTCTAGCGTTCATATCATCTATCTTATTTACAAATTTGGCATTGTGATAATTCACACACATCTTGAACATATTATTAAAGCCAGCTTTATTTAGTTCCAAATCTCTAATTAATAGATCATAAGGATATCGTTGATTAAATATACATAGCTCCAATTCCTCCACTATCTTATTAACCAGCGCATTTACAGTAATTTCTTTATCAAACTTAATACGTATTGGCATCGTGCTTGTAAACATGCCAACTATACGTTTTTGGTTACTGTTGGCTCTGTTAAACATTGGTATTCCAATAATTATATCTCTTTCATTCATCGTTTTATATAGATATATAACTAATGCTACTATAAACATTGCTACTATGGGATAATTGGCGGCAACAGAACAGTCTTTAATTAGCTCAAAAGAAACCGTATCAATATTATAACTGATCCTGTTCCCTTTTATGCCTATAGACGAATTATAGAGAGAATCTTCAGGTATATTGTTGTATTTTTTTAACCAAAACTTTTTATTCCTAATAAAACTGTTAGAATTCAAATACTTTTGTTCATCCTCTAAATAATTGAGATATGAATTATCTTTATCGAAACATAAGTCTTGATTTTTTATCAATTTGCTATATATTTCGCATATTTGATTAAGTAGAAGTATTTCGCTCCACCCATCTGAAATAATATGATGAGCTAATATCAATATCCCGCTTTTTTGTTTGTCTATCTTGAATATGGGAAAATAGAACAATTGATCTCCAAATATATCAAAATGCTTACTAAACACTTTTTCAATCCACATATTATGCGCTGCTTCTGGGTCATCATATTTACTAAAATCTATAAAATCTATATCCTGATTCTTATATGGCTCAACATATTGGGCAGGAATGCCGTCTTTCTCCACAAACCTTAATCTTAACCCTTCATTATGTTCAATTATAATGTTAAGAGTTTTTTTCATTATGTCTATTTTAATCATCCCATCAATAAACATACAACCACCAATATTATGAATGGGAATGCCTGAGTTTAATTTTTCTACATACCATATCCTTTTTTGTGGATGTGTTAACCCATAGAAATATCTTTCATTGCTTGACATATAAAATTACATCCCCTCCTGATTTTTGTGATTATTTGCCATAAAACGAGAAAGATAATGAGGAATTTATTCATTAAGTACTAAACAAATCTGTACTGAGATACTTTTCTCCTCTATCTGAAAAAATTACAACCATAACACCATGGTCTAATTGATGGATAACATTCAATGCAGCAACCATAGCCGCTCCACTGCTCATGCCAACAAATATCCCCTCCTTCAAAACGATTTCTCTTGCCATTGAATATGCATCTTCTGTTTCAACATAAATACTTTGGTCAATCATTGAAGGATCATATATCTCAGGTATTATAGCCTCTTCCATGTTCTTTAATCCTTGTATATAGTGGCATTTTACAGGATGTGCTTCAATAATTTTTATTAATTCATTTTTTTCCCTCAAACGTTTCCCAATTCCCATAAGTGTACCCGAAGTACCTAATGGCGAAAGAAAATGTGTTATTTCACCGCTTGTTTGTTCCCAAATCTCTTCAGCTGTTGTTTCATAGTGAGTAATCTTATTATAAATATTTGAGAATTGATCTGTATTGAAATATTTATCTGGATATTTATTTAGTAATTCTTTCGCCTTAATAATTGCACCATCCGTCCCTAATTCCGATGCAGTTAAAGTAACCTTTCCACCAAATGCCCGAATCATCTTTTGTCTTTCAATTGAAACTGCTTCACTCATTACTATTTCAACATCATACCCTTTCACGCAACCAATCATTGCAAGTCCAATACCCGTGTTCCCTGATGTTGCTTCGAGTATTGTTTTGCTCTTTGTAAGAGATCCTTCATTTTCTGCTTGTTCAATCATTTTTAGTGCAATGCGATCCTTTATACTTCCTGTTGGATTAAATCCTTCGAATTTTGCATATAGAAACACATTAGGATTGGGATTTATTCTATTAAGTTTTATTAAAGGTGTATTGCCTATTGTTTCTAAAATACTATTATACACTTGCATAGTTTTACTCCACATGAGCTGAGATATAATCAAGTACGTCTTGCACTGTCTTTAATTGAGTAATTGCACGGTTAGATAATTCTATGTTAAAGCTTTCCTCAACTTCGCAAAACATACTAAACAATTCAAACGAGTTCAAATCAACATCAGTCAGCAAAACCGAGTCTTTTGTTATAACAGTATCCAAATTACCTGAATGGTTACGAATAATTTCTTGCAATCTCTCAAGCACCTACACACCTCCATATCTGATTATTTAGCCATGAACAAAACTTGAATAATTCAGTATTTATGCGATTTATCGAGTCTTGTCTTACTCCTCAGCCGCTCGTTCATATAGTTTAGCTATCACAATAGACTAAATCACTAAGAGCCTATCTCGTTATATAACAATTTAACATATTTGTAAATATAGTTTTCAAATACTCGTATTTTAAGACATATTCTCTCATATTTCTGCAAATGAATTTTGCTTTTTTATTATTCCCGATTACTTTTTTGTAAAATAATGTTATCAAGAGGGAATTCATAGGTAAAGCAAAACATTTACCGTAAAAATTGTGCGTCGATCCTGATGTGAAATATCATATTCAATTATGCTACCATCATATTTTTCCACTATTTGCTGAACGCGATTTATCCCAATACCATGTGAAGTTTTATCCTTTTTTGTAGTATAGACTTTTTCTTCTCGAATATTAATTTCCGATTGATTAAAAGGATTTGATATATTAATAGTGAGCGTAGTGTGCTCATAACAAATCTCAATTTGTACTTCCCGTTCATTGACTGGAAGTTTGGAACATGCTTCCAAAGCATTATCTAAAAGGTTGCCAAGAATGATCGTCAAATCTGTGCTATTGATTTTCAACTCTTCAGATATCTTGATTTTCATATAAAATGGTGTTTTTTGACAGGTCGCTAGATATAATTTGCTGTTAATCATAGCATCAATGATCGTATTCCCTGTATTAATACCTGCTTCAATTGATTTTGTATCTTCAAGTAAGGTATCTATGTATTTTGATAATTGATAGGATTGTTGATTTTTTGCCAATTCTTTGATTGAGGTAAGGTGATTTTTTATATCATGCTGTTGAATACGGAGTTCTTTTTGGTAACTCTGAATGAGTAATGCTTGATTTTTATAATCTTCGTTCTGCCGACGAAGTATGATATTTTGAAACTTAATAGCTTCTTCATGTAATAATCTTCTGTATAAATAAAATACATGAAAATTAATTGCCAGGAGTATTATAATAGTCATTGCGATCAAAGATAATCTATGGCTATTTCCTGCTTTCATAGTTAAAACATGCAAGATATATATACTACCAGAAGGAGCAAAAAAAACAGATAACCAATAAGTATGTGGCATCTCGGCAATTTGGTGTACAAAAATCGGATTTATCAACTTTACAAGACCTAACAGTAATACCGCAGAGAGTATAATTCCGACCAATATCAGAGTCTTGGATACATTGTTTACTGTTGAATCTGTATTATTATATAAAAGATCAAGAATGGTTGTCGTACAATCGACACTGACTATTGTCAAAATATATATAAAAACTGCGGCAAAAATTTTCTTGAAAAAGCGTGTTTTGTATAGTAAACATATGATAAATCCCATAACCAAATTAATAATAAAATCATGTAGTAAAGTAAAAGATTTAAAGTAAATAAAAGCGGTAATAAAATAATAGCTCCCATATCCACAGAAAACAATCAGATTAGAAGCCCGTTTCTTTATCAAGAAATTGTCTATAAAACTATAAATGGCATAAGTTCTGACTATATTCATAATCAAATATGTGATTATTACTGCCATTTATTGTTCCTCCGCTGTTTTGTTTCCTTATATATTTTACGTATTTCTTTTCTTCTTGGTCCGCTGATCCAAAGTAGCACATCATTTTCCATAGTTACATTTTCATAAGTGATATTTTTGATGTAATCATAATTAATCAGGTAGGACTGATGTATACGCAGGAAATCATCAGCTAACAATTCAGACTGAACATCAGCTAATTTACCATAAAAAGTATAATTATCTTTATGGGTTATGACATCGACTCTATGGCTTTGAACCACTTCAAAATATAAAATATTATACAGGGGTAATTTAACATGTCCGTCCGAACAGATAAAGGAAAACACTTTCTTGAGCGATCTATCCAATATTTCACAAGCACTGATTAAGGCTTCTTCAAACAGTTGGATTTCAATCGGTTTGGAAAGAAAACGATGTGCATTAACACAAAATACCTCTTTCGCACGAGTATCATAAGAAGATACATAGATCAATATAGATTTTTTGTTATTACTTTGGTTCAATCTCAATCCAACATCTATTCCGTTTATACCACTCATAAGAATATCTAAAAAAACAATATCATAAGTAAATCCATTATCTAGACTTTTACATAATTCTTCTCCTGACAAAAAGTAATTAACAGAAAAAATAATGTTTTTATCGCTTAAAATATGATTAAGCAATACTTGGACTTGTTTTATAAAAACCAATTCATCGTCACAAATGGCAATTTTTATCATTTTACCCTCTTTACTGTATATGTAAGCATATGTGCCGCATTAACAAAACAAAATATTCGTGAGTAAATTTATTTTAACATAGTGCAAAGAATTGGTAAAGCATTTTACATAAAAACAATTAGCAAGCCACACTAGGAATAAAGCGGCATGAAACTATGCTAAATGTTTCAATAACATTTGAAATCAGAACGAGTAGCAGTCCCAGTATCTTTGCTTAGCTGCTCTTCCTTGAACCGTTTCAGTTTCATGCCGGAATGACGCCTGATAAGAATAATCAGGAACGCATCATCATATTCCAAATAATTCTATTATCCCTTTACGACAACCCCGCCAACATATCGAACGTCCCGGCGATATTCAGCTTCCCGTACCCCCATTCCCGATTTGGATAGGACAGCTCCGACGAACGTTTCGCTCCCAGGATAAAATAATTCCGGAGTTCCTGACTTTCCACGTGATTATTATTGCCCTGCACCACCGCCCACTGCATGAACTGGGCTGCCGCGCCGGCCGTAATAGCCGCCGCCATGCTGGCACCGGATACTTTCCCTAGGATCGTATCAATATCAACGCCGGGGGCTGCGATGTCCGGTTTTATTTCATTGATTCTGGTGAATCCTCTTCCCGACCGCCCGTAAAAGCTTCCGTTGGCATGATTATAAGTAGTCACGGTCAAAATCTCCATCGTATTGGCCGGTCCGGTCAGCGTGATATAGGGATCGGGGCGCAGGAACACGACATCCTCCCCAGCCGAAATCGGCATCCACATATTAAAACTGCCGTCATTGCCCATTACGCCGAACGAACTGCCCACATCGACAACCCATACCCCAGCGGTGGGATTGGTAAAGCGGAAGACAAACAATTCATCACCCGTGCTCTGCTCTACCAGGACATGATCGACCCTTACCTGTGTCTGTTCATATACAAAGCTGAAGCTCCGGCCGCCCTGTGTCCGGAAATCCACAGCTTCTGTCCTTTCCCCGCCCGGTGAATGAATGGAGGCCGAAAGCGAATTTGGTAGCCCGCCCCACAGTTCCAGGATAAAGCCGGGTGTCCCTTCTTTTACCTGGATCTCCACCTGATCGTGATTGTCATCGTCACTGATATTCCTCACGCTTCCCGAATAATGATGGGCCGTACTTCCTTCGTTCCCGCCGCCGGCCACGACGATTCGGCTGCGCCTGACAGCAGTCCGGTTAATAAACGTGGAGAAAGGCGAGCCGCCGGCATGGCCGCCGAGATTGCTGCCCATACCGAAACAGATGACCACCGGACGACGGTAAGCAATCCCGAACTCTTCAATATATTTTAGCGCCATGATGACATCTGTTTCCGAAAAAGCATCGACATCTTCCGGCACAAAATAATAATCCCGCAGATATTGCTTGGCCTGCTTGCACTTGACCACCACGATCTGACAGTCCGGTGCCGCTCCCTGAAATATCGTCCCTTCCCCCAAGGAACTGCCGGCGGCCACACTGGCTACCGAAGTCCCATGGCCATTATCATCCCAGGAAGGCACAAAATTACGCGGATTCTCCGTTCGTAACGCCTGGTCAATCATCGACTTAGTATACTGTGAGCCATATTTCATCCCTTCCGGCGGAACTCCCGTCTGAATAGTCTGATCCCATATTGCAATAATTCGGGAAGAGCCGTCCGCATAGCGGAAGACATCCTCGGTATACCGGATTCCCGTATCAATAAACCCCAATACCACCCCACTGCCCAGAAGAGAAAGCGGCGGCCGCTGCACCTGCAAGATCCCGCTTTCAATCAACGCACTGGGATCAAATACAGTCCGGTTCTGCTGCGCTTCTTCTGTCTGCATGAGCGCAAAAAGCTTTGGTATCGCTCGATAAGTAAAGTTAGTGGGATTTAATGGCGGCACAATTGACCGATTAATGTAAAAAATCCCAAAATCACCCTCCACTTGCTGATAGTAGTACTCTTCCGGAGGATAATTCATACTGTAAAACTCCGAAGCATCGGAAATAATATCCATGTAATCGTCAGATAAGATTTTTTCCCTGTCTGGCATACGGTAAACCTCTTTTTTTATTACTATATTCAAGAAGTCAATTCTGCTTCCTCTTAATCCGCAATCTGATACTTCACCAGAGATCCGATATGTTCACACCAGTCCGCGTTCCCAAAGAGAATCTTACTACCTTAACCTGATCGGAATGACCTGCCCCCCCTCATCAAGCTTCGGAAAATGACGCGAGGGGGAGCAGGTCCATAAATATTCTATTATTTAAGCTCAGATTTTGCAAAGATAATTCTAGCAATAACTAAATAGGACTGCATACCAGTCAAGTAGTACGCAGCCCTATATCCTATTTAGATTATTTAATTACTCATCCAACCGGCACCCAGACACTGTTGCTTCCGGGCAAGTCGCCTTGTGTCCACCATTGCGCTTCATAAACAACGCCTTGATAAGTGACCTGATCGCCGCCTACATAGACCTTAGCGGGATTATATTCTTCGATTTCCCCTTCTTCTCCTTCTCCATCAGCGATTTTTTCCCATGCCTGGTTTATGTCAGGCGTTCCGCCGCCCTGAACCCACCATTTGGCTTTATAGGTATCGCCGTTATAGGTTGCGGTATCGTCGGCAAAGTAGATTTTTTCAGGATCATATTCCTCGGAATCAGGGTCATCGTTAACGCCGAGAACAGTGATTACGCAGTCTGCCGTCGTGGTTGCGGCGTCGGAATCTGTTGCCGAATAGCTCAGTTGATAAGTACCTTCCATAGCCGTATTGACAGAGCCGGTTACCACGATCGCAGAAGTAAGGTTGCCGTCTTCCGCATCACTGGCACTTACGCCCTGCAACGGATCAAAGCTGTCTCCGACTTGAATCGTTTTGTTTGTTACCCCGTAAATAACCGGCGGCGTATTGACGGCAACACCTGCCCCAGTCACGGTAACAACGCGGGTCACCGTTGTCGTCTGGGGCACTGAGTCGCTGACGCTATAGGTCAGGGTATAAATGCCGGGAGTATCCGAATCAACCGTCCCGCTGACCTGAATCGAGAGGGTCAGATCGCCGTCTTCCTGATCCGATGCCGTTACCCCTTGCAGGGCATTAAAAGCGGTACCTTCTTCGATCGATATATTGCCCGCTCCGGAAATAACCGGCTTAGCGTCAACCGCAGTACCGCTGCCGTAAACCACCTGACGGCTGATTTCCGGTCCGGCGGTAGAGATCCGCTGAGAAATTTCCACGCTTACAATCTCCGCTACATCCGTCGAGCCGTCCGTCAGTACGTTGAAGCTCATCGAACTGTTCTGGGGGATAAAACGGTTGGCGTAAAGCGACGCCAGATCCACGACGCAATAGCAATCCCCGTCGGTCACCGTCGGTGACTGGGGTGCTGTGGAAAAGGCCGCATCCTCGTCGGTAAAAAGATATACTTTAGGCAGCTTCACTGTTTCTGCCTTTTCTTCCAACGCTCTCAGCACCTGGTCGCTCTCTTCCAGAACCGCAAGGTTATTAACGGTAATGGTAAAGCCGTTCTGATTGTTGGCAGAATAAGGTGCTATCGAAACCGAAACGTTGCTATTGGGATCATTGGGGATGACATAATCGGTAAGATCCGCATCGCCAAACAGGCCTTCCTTCAAAGCTTTGGTCAGCTCATCCCTGACATCGGTTCCCGGCACTGTTACCCGGTCGTCCGACTGCTGCCAGCTGATAACCCCGCCAAGGTTATGTTCTTTTACATATTCAGCTTTGTCCGTTACGGAACGGACGTCATCAAAGGAGAAAAAGGCACCGGTAGACGCATCATATAAGTACGGTGCATGGGCCACGCTGTCCCAGTAATATTCAAGCCCCGGATATGCTGCATAAAGCTGGTCAAATTTTCCGTATGACCAATTGCCGGCATTGAGGAAGTTTCCGGAAGGGGTATTTGTCCCAAATAATCCCGGCAGATCTTCCACGCCGCCGTCGTCAGCGACATTAGGGAACCCTCTGGTATAAAAAGCACAGCCGACGTTGATCTTCGATGCAATAGCGCCGTTACCCAACAGATAGGTCACGCTGTCATGTACGGAAAGCCCGCTGCTTGCATAAGGGTCTTCCGGATTGGTATAGAGTGCGGTATGATGGCCCGAGATCGGATTCCATGTTCCCGCCATGTCATATGTCATGATATTGGCAAAATCAACGACGTCGAACAGCGCCGGAATATCTATCGAGGTATTCAGCTGAGCCGCCGAAGCGGGAATCGCTACCGACAGTTCATATACCCTGTCCAGCTCTTCGCCCTGTTCATCCAGAGCAGCACGTAATTCTTGCAGAAGGAGGATATAATTGGCCTTGTCGGCCGGTGTGGAGTTGAGTGTTCCTTCGTCAGTGTCTGACTCAGGAGCCCGTACCGAACCCGGATATTCCCAGTCGATATCAGCAAAATCCATGTTGGCATATTTTACGAACTTAACTATGTTCCGAACCAGTTTGGCACGCAGTGTCGGATTCGCCGCTACCACCGAGAAATCACCTGACCTGGTCCATCCACCTATAGAAACGCCGATCCGCAGATTAGGATTGAGGGCTCTTAAATGCTGGAGATTCATTAAGATTCCGGCATTGGCCTCACCCCATGTAACCCCCGCAGTACCCAGAGATGTACTCAAGGCCGCATCTGTGTCCGTCAGTACTAAATTGGCATTGGCGTCAAAATCTAAAAATGCAAAGTTCAGATGGGTAATCTGATCGGCCGGAATCTCGGTCGGATAAAAGCTTTCCCCCCAGATCGTCCAGTCTCCGTAATACATGACGTTACGGTAGGAAACCGCATCCGGATCATACTCCACTGGGCTTCCGGCCGCCCCTGCCGGTATGACTGACGATAACACAAATATCATCATCATAATTATTGACATGAATCTTGTCATACCCTTTGTCCTGCTTTTCTTTTTCATTCTCTTCCTCCTTTGTATTATAAAGTAAAATTCCATGATTTTATTTTACTTTATAGCCAAAACTTCACAAGGCCTTTTGCCTATTCTACAGATTTTTTGTCTGTTCTACGGTTTTTATAAATAATCGACATAATTTTCTTACATTTCATACAATAAAAAGATCATAAGCTTGTATAAAAAGTACAAGTTGGCATACGTATATTCCTATTTTAGCGACTATTAATTCTGTTTCTAATATATTTGTGGAGAATGTTTTTGCGGCATATTAAGATGTTCTTAATAACTTTTAAACGATCCGGAAAAAATCATGATCAGACGCAGACTGGCTGCAAGACGGAAAAATGACTTGGATGAGCCGGACGTGCTTCGGCACTATGACAGTGGGGCAAAGAATGCCCGATCTACGATACCCAAAATGAAGATGCCTGAACCCGGCTGCGGGCTGACTTGAAAGCAGCCTTACAGCCAGTACGGCATTCAACTATGTAACCGGTAGAATTTACTTCTTCTGATATCATGCAGATAGGTTTCTACATCATTGATTACCAACTCATAGACATCATCTGCCTCCGGTTTATTGGGATTTTGATTGCTATGATAATAGTATGTCCCTTTATCGTGGAGTTTCATCTTATTTATGATATCATCTATCAGCTCTTCTTTGGACAGGGAATGATATTTGGAAGATGACCATCGGGTAATCATGCTCTTAATTTCATTTCTGCTGGTTTTCTTCTGATTTTTATCTGACAGTAACTGCGCTGTAAAGTAATTCTCCGCTTTGTCCTGTAGTAAAGTGAACACTTGGTCAAATAACTCTTTATGCTCGCCATACACAAAACCCATTTCCAGATAAGCATAAATATACAAGACAGCGTTATGTAAATATTTTTCGTTATTATCCATCCTGAACAGGCTGCAGTAATAACCAATTACATATCTCATTGTTTCCGATATCGAGAGTTCCTGATATCCCAGCGACGCCAGCATAATCTTGATTGCTGCTATTTCTTCACGTCTTTTTAGCAAGCGCTTCATATTGTATTCTCCATTTGTATTTTCCATTCCTTTTACAGAAGCGGCAGGATCGGCAAACAATCCGTCTGATTCCCTGCCGATGTCTTAGGATCCGATGCTTCTGAATTTCTGTATCCTTTGCTCTCTGATTTCTGTCGGCGAAAGCCTGCTGTTTCTATAAAGGCCTTCCTTTAGGCATTTCTGAATGTTTCGGCAGGTCCGCTCCAGCGAAGCCTCTTCCGGAATGATTTTGTCAATGATTTTCTGGCTCAATAAATCTGCTGCGGTTATTTTTAAGTCTTTTGCCGCCTGAGGTGCCAGTTTGGAATCTTTCCAAAGGATTGATGCGCATCCTTCCGGAGAGATAACCGAGAAAACGGCATTTTCCATCATGTAGATTTCATTGGCAACCCCCAGCGCCAGGGCCCCCCCGCTCCCTCCTTCGCTTAAGATCACGGAAATAACCGGAACTGTCAGCTGTGACATTTCAAACAGATTTCTGGCTATTGCCTCAGCCTGCCCACGTTTTTCCGCCTCCATGCCGGAAAAAGCTCCCGGAGTGTCAATAAAACATATGATGGGACGGGAAAATTTTTCAGCCTGTTTCATCAGCCGCAAGGCTTTGCGATAGCCTTCAGGCAAAACCATACCGTTGCGTCTTTCAATCTTTTCCGGATAATCCCGCCCCCTTTGCTGAGCGATCACCGTGACAGGAGTGTCGCCCAGTTTCCCTAAGCCGGCATAAATGGCCTTGTCGTCTCCATAATGGCGATCCCCGTGAAGTTCGTAAAAGGTATTAAAAATATTTTCTATGACATCCTGGCTGGTAAAACGGCCCATTGTCCTCGCTTTGACGACCCGTTCCCAAGGTTCAAGCTGGGGTTTATTCTTTAATAAACTAAGCATATGCTTTTTCCTCCCTTTTACTGATAATTACGGTATTCTTGTGCATGTAAAGCAGTTCACTCAAGGCGTCCCGCATTTCCTCCCGGGTAATAATGGCATCAAGAAAACCGTTTTCCAAAAGATATTCGGCACTCTGAAAATTATCCGGCAGTTTTTCATATAAGGTCTGCTCAACGACCCTTCTTCCGGCAAAGCCGATCAAGGCGTTGGGTTCTGCCATGATAATATCCCCCAGCATGGCAAAGCTGGCACTGACACCGCCGGTCGTCGGATTGGTCAGGATACTGACATAAAAACCGCCCTTCTGGCTATACTGCGACACGGACGAGGCGGTTTTGGCCATCTGCATCAAGGCCACGACGCCTTCCTGCATCCGTGCTCCTCCAGAAGCAATGAAAAGAATTACTGGCAGTTGCTTGTCGCCGGCATATTCAAATGCCTTGGTGATTTTTTCGCCGACCGTGCTGCCCATACTGGCCATGACAAAGCGTGAGTCCATGACTCCCAGCATCACCCTGATTCCTTGGATCCTAGCTTCTCCGACCACTACTGCTTCTTTCATGCCGGTTTTTTCTACTGCCGCAAGGTATTTCTGCTGATATCCCGGAAATTCCAAGGGGTCTTTAAATCCGTCATTTCCCCATATTTCCATAAAACTTCCCGCATCGGCAACCAGTCCGATCCTTTCATAACAGTTCAGGGTTGCATAATTGCTGCACTGCGGGCACACACCATAATGATCTTTAAATTCTTGCTCATTTTGAACAGAGCCACATTTATCACATTGATAAGACATATTTCGTACCTCCTGAAATCTAGTTTCTGTTGATGGTCTCATCTTATCACTTTGCTAAAAATCTCCGTGGATTTGTCTTAGAATATAAAAAATATGTCCGCCAATCGGCTTTTTGTATCTGAAACAGACACAAATTGCCGTTTGGCGGACATAGCTTCCCGCTTCGACTCCCTTATTTAAAAATTACCCGTCATCCGATTACTCTCCGTCACCCATAGGAATCGTAAGCAGGATCTGGAAGGTGCTTTCATCATATTTAATATCCATATAACCCCCATACCGCTCAATCGTCTTCTTGACGATCGAGATTCCCAGTCCATGCTTTCTTTTATCCTCCTTACTGGTAATAATTCTTTTTCCTCGCTTCATAATGCTGTTCTGATGGTTATTTTTTACTTTTAGGATCAACATTTCGTTCTGGGTATGGATATAAACGTCGATCCGCTTATTTTCCGTCATGCCCTGGCTGGCTTCAATGGCATTATCCAGGACATTGGACAAAATACTGTTCAGATCCTGATCTTTCATATGAAAGTCGTAAAGCTTGGTGTCGATCTGGAACAAGATCCCTTTGTCTTCTGCCTCGGCTCTTTTTAAGTTCAGGATAAAATCCATGACTTCGTTGCCGGTCCAGACATCGTGATTCAGGCTGTCAAAAGGCTGACTGAGAGATGCCACATAAGCGAGGGCGGCCTGATCGTTCTTTTCCGTCAGGTATTTATGCAGCATATTGAGATGATTCCTAAAATCATGGGCCGACTTTTCCTCCGCATCGGTAACCAGTTTCAACGCATTATAATTGGCTTCCAGGATATTATTCCGCATCTCGATCCGATCCTTTGTCTCTATTACAATACGGTAATTATAATACGAAATCAAGGCAATGAATATGATTACCACCAGACTGATAAAAAATATCCACCGTCCCGTCAGGGAACTGTTTATCCGCGAGATCAGAAAGGTATTCAAATAAGTCAAGCCAATAAAACTGATAACCCCGATGATAATAACGCCCCACCAATATTCCTTGAAGATCCGTTTTGCCGGATGCAGCCTGACAAGATTGCGAAACAGACAAAAACCTAAATACAAGACTATTTTACAGGCGATAATAAACAAGAGACGAAGCGGCGATAAACTCTCCGACAGTACTTTCCATACTGCTTCATTGCCGGTCAGGAAACTGGTCAGCAGGATGCAGCTGACATCGATAAAAGCCACGAAATTGATACTGTAAAAGACGCTGCAGCCCAAAGACAGCCGTATTTTTATATGAAACAGGCGCCCCCCCGTATAAGCTGACATAAACACCCCGGCAAACAAGGTATACTGGGTGAAAAGACTATAAAGATTAATGACACAGATAACCGCTGCTATAACCATGCTGCCCAGCATCACTGCATATGTTTTAGCTTTTTTATCAAATACCAGCGCCATGAACTGAAAACCGAGGTACATTTCAAATACTGTAATAAAGTATTCAAAAAACCAGTAAATACTCATCGGCGTCACCTCCAAAATTCCGAAATCTTCATCTTGACTTCTTTCAAATAAGATCCGCCAACATGCAGAACCTCGCCGTTAATCAGGTACACCTCGCTCCCTATTATTTTAGATATCTTGATGATATTGACGATATATCCCCGCTCGACAAAAATAAACTGTTTGCTGTCGATTTCATCATATACTTGTTTCAGGCTTTTCCTGACCTTATACGTATTTGTGTCGCAAATAAGAACAGAGTTTTTTCCATCCTTATAAATATAGACCATCTCCCCATAAGGTACTTTCATATATTTGGAATTGGTAGTAATCACATAGGAGCCCCCCTCCCGCAGCATAATCTCCTGAGTAACCGATTCCAGCGCCGGTATCAGTTTTTCCTCCGCCGACTGCTTGGGTATATACCGAAAGATACGGTATTCATATCCGATCACCGAATATTTCAGATGGGAAGTAAGAAAAATAATGTGGGACTCCATGTCATAGCTCCTGATTTTTCTTGCCAGCTGCATCCCGTTTACCTTCGGCATGTCGATATCAAGTAGATATAAATCATATTTCTTATGTTCATCTAAATCAAAATATAACATTTCGCTATTTGTGAACATTTCTATAGATATTTGTGTGTTTTTTCCTTGATAAAACTGCCGGATTATTTTTTCTGTGCTTTTAATAAAGTCCTCATTATCTTCTGCTATCGCTATTCTTATCATATTTATCTTATCCTCATGCAATCCAAAGTCTGCCCCTTTTTCATACAACATTATATCATATTATTATATTGCTTTACAACATGTTTTATGTTATTTGTGGACAAATTTCGCCAATTGGCGGACAACATTTTCCGCGTTCCCGGAAAACAGGCTAAGATAAATCAAAAGAAAGGAGGGCAACAACATGTTACAGTCAATTTCTTCCTACAGTGCCAGACATATTTGTCTAAAGGTCCCAAGCCGCAGATACAATCTGTCCGCTTATACTTATGGCTTTACCTTGCTTTATTCCAGTATATTTACCAGCATGCTGTTACTTTTAATTTCATTAATCATGAGAAGGCCCTTTCACCTGATGATGTTCATGCTGTTTTTCATACCGATCCGGACCTGCTCCGGCGGTTATCACTGCAAGACTTATATAAAATGCACGGTAGTCAGCTGTTTGTGTTTTATCCTGACCTTTTTGGTATCTCTCATGCTGAAGCTTCTGCCTGTTGCTGCAGCTCTCCTCCTGACCGGGCTGATTGCAGCATATATTTACCGCAACAGCCCGGTCCAAAACAGCAAGCAGATTTTAACGGCTGAGGCTGTCCTAAAAAACCGGAAAAAGGCCAAGTGGATCCTGTTACTGAATTTCCTTGCTATCGCTTTTCTTTATATGACACCATATTTCTTTATCGCTCCGATGGGGATAGCGACTTTGATAACAGTAGCAGTTTTAATGCATATTGTAATTCATCCAGTTGGGCATTGAATAGCGTAATAATAAAACAACAAATCAAAAAGGAGAAAAATTATGAAAAAATTAATTACAAAAACGATTGAGAAAATTGCATCAAAGAATGTAAACTCGGCTTCCCTTTGGTATACCTACCAGTTCCAGAAACCGGAAACGCTTGAAAGATTGGCGGAGGAGGAAGATGAATCATCGCACATGTTGTCATAGCGTAATGAAAATGTGCATAAAATGAGTGTGAGTAACTTAGAACGGATCATGGCATGCTCACAGAAACAGGAATTATCCTTGGCGGCGGCGGTGCTAAAGGCGCCTATCAGGTAGGAGTGTGGCGGGCATTGGATAAGCTGGATGTCTGCCGGCAGATCACCGGTGTCTCAGGCACTTCGGCAGGCGCCCTGAACGGGGCGGCTTTCTGCACCGGCTCGCTTAACCAGGCCATCCGTGCTTGGAGCAGCATTGACGAGCGGATGATCCTACAGCCCAACGACATTGTTATCAAGAATTGCCGCCAGGACATTTATAATGGCTGGTTCTCCAATTCCGGCATCAAAGAGCTGATTCACCGCTATGCCGACCTGTCCGCGATCAGTTCCAGCGATGTCGTTTTCTATGCCACTGCCAGCCGGATTAAAAAACCGGCTTTTCTCTACCGGCTTGCCAAAGCTTTTTCCGCTCAAAACATCTTGAACAAGGCGTTTTCCGCACTTTTTATCACATCCTTGGCAGCGGTCACGACAGCACGTTATTTTAAAGTCAATGACTACGATAGCAAGACTGCCGAAGACATCATTCTGGCATCGTCAGCCATCCCGCTCATCTTCCCCGACATCGCGATCGAAGGCAATATTTACGTGGACGGAGGACTAAATGACAATGTCCCGATTCTTCCCCTTTACCGCGATGGGTACCGACGGTTTCTGGTCATCAACCTAGACAGCGATTACCAGCTACCCACAGGCCAGTTCCCCGATGCCCGGTTCCTGCACTTTTTCCCTGAAGGGGAAGAAACGCTCAAAGGCCTCATAGGTACCTTCAATTTTACCCCTGAAGCCATCCGGCAAAAGATGCGTCAGGGCTATGATGATGCCATGTCCAGAAAAAAAGAAATCCTCGGTTTCTTTCGCCGCTGATGAAATGACCAAAGTGCGTCTTATCTTTCTGATAATCCGCACTTTGCATAGGCTAAATCTACTAAGGAAATGCTGATTGAGCATGTTTCCTTAAATTTATTTCTCTTTGGCAGCTATCTCCGCTGCCATTTTTTCCGTCAATGCCGGCAGAATCTTTTTGTAATCCCCGACGATGCCGTAATCAGCCACTTCAAAAATCGGAGCTGTCTCGTCTTTATTGATAGCTATGATAATGTCTGACTCTTCCATGCCTGCCAGATGCTGTATCGCCCCGGATATCCCTACTGCAATATAGAGATTGGGACGGACGGTCTTACCGGTCTGGCCAACCTGCATATCCTTGGGCTTCCAGCCGGCATCCACGACAGCACGGGAACAGCTTACGGTACCGCCGATGGCTCTTGCCAAGTCATCCAGCATATAGAAATTCTCCGGGCCGCCGACACCGCGGCCGCCGGAAACGAGGATCTTGGCATCCATGATATCGACCACGTCAGCAACGGATTTAACCACTTCCGTGATTTCCACGTAATTATGATTGGGAGTAAAGCCGGGATTAAACTCTTCGATATTGGCCTTGGCCCCTTCATTTTTAGGGAGTTTCTGCATAACACCGGGACGGACGGTCGCCATCTGGGGACGGTAATCCGGGCAGGCGATGGTGGCTATGGTATTGCCGCCAAAGGCGGGACGGGTCATCAGTAACTGGTTGTGTTTCTGCTCTCTGCCGGGAATCGGGTTGATCGGGAAATCGCCGATATCCAGCTGGGTACAGTCAGCTGTCAGCCCGGTATGAACCCGTGCACATACACGCGGGGCCAGATCACGGCCGATAGCCGTGGCACCGACGAGGAAAATCTCTGGCTTATATTTTTCGATTACCGATGCAAGCGCATGTGTATAAGGCTCTGTGCGGTATTCTTTGAGTTCCGGGTCGTCAATCAGAATGACTTTGTCGGCACCGTAAGCGGCCAGACGGTCAGCCTGATCCTTGATGCCGCTGCCGGCCAGAACTGCGGTAACTTCCGTATTCAGATCTGCTGCCAGGCTTTTCCCTTTGCCGATCAGTTCCAGGGCGATGCCGCTGACGACGTTGTCCACCTGCTGGGCAAAGACAAATACGCCCTTGTATTCTTCAATATTTGTAACACCATTCATCTTATTCACCTCTTCCCGTTATAATACATGTTTTTCTTTTAATTTGCCGATGATATAATCAACCGATGCCGCCGGATCCAGATTGACTTTTTCACCAGCCCCTTTTCTGACCTTGTCGGAAGCCTTGGCAATCTGGGTCGGGGAACCCTTGAGGCCGAGATTGGAATCATCGACGCCGTTCAGTTTGTCCCTTCCCCATACGGTAATCTCTGCCTTACAGGCATCAAAGATGCCGCCGGGAGTCATGTAACGGGGTTCGTTTAATTCGGCTAAAGCCGTAATCAGACAGGGCATCTGGGTCTTGAGGATATGATAGCGGTCGTCATATTGACGCTGTACGGTAACGGTTCCTGTATTTTCATCTATCTTGATGTCCTGTGCATAAGAGATCACCGGGATATTCAGATGCTCGGACAGCTGCGGGCCGACCTGGGCGGTATCGCCGTCGATCGCCTGGCGACCGGTGATGATAAGGTCATATTCCAGGTTGCGGATGGCACCGGCCAGGGTCTGGGAGGTCGCCCAGGTATCTGCGCCGCCTAATACTCTGTCGGTAACCAGTACACCTTTATCGGCGCCCATGGCTATCGCTTCCCGGAGAACGTCTTCAGCCTTGGGAAGACCCATGGTGATAACGGTTACTTCTGCTCCATACTGATCTTTCAGTCTCAATGCTGCTTCCAGGCCTGCCTTGTCGTCGGGATTCATGATCGTCAGCATCGCGCCTCTATCCAGCGTACCATCGGGGTTAAACTTTACGCCGCCCTTGGTATCGGGTACCTGTTTAATACAAACAACGATTTTCATTGTGTTCTCTCCTTACTTTTATTATTACATCACACTTCCAAACATGCCGCTATGCGGCACAAACAATCAGTGAGAAGAACGGCTTTAGACGTTCTTTCGTGTGTAATATAGTAATTCTTAGTCTCTGTACTTTAGAGACTTAGAATTTCTTACACACTTTTATTTTAATATTGCTGCCGAAATTACCATTTTCTGAACTTCAGAGGTGCCTTCATAGATTTCCGTGATCTTAGCATCACGCATCATCCGTTCTACGTCATATTCCCTGGTATAGCCGTAACCGCCGTGCAGCTGGACAGCCTTGGTGGTAACTTCCATAGCGACCTCAGCGGCATAAAGCTTGGCCTGGGCGGCTTCGAGGGAATAGTTCTTTTGCGTGGCCTTGGCGACAGCCGCTTTATAGACCAGCAACCTGGCCGCTTCGACCTTGGTGGCCATGTCGGCCAGCTGGAACTGGGTGTTCTGGAACGCGCTGATAGGCTTGCCGAACTGTTTTCTTTCCTGTACATAAGCGATGGTAGCTTCCAAGGCTCCGGCGGCCAAGCCGAGTGCCTGAGCGGCAATCCCGATACGGCCTCCGTCCAGCGTATGCATCGCAATACCAAAACCCTTGCCTTCTTGCCCCAGCAGGTTTTCCTTAGGAATGCGGCAGTCGGTAAAGATCAGTTCGTATGTGGAAGAACCGCGGATGCCCATTTTCTTCTCTTTCGTTCCGAAAGAAAAGCCAGGCGTTCCTTTTTCTACGATAAATGCCGAGATGTTTTTCTTGGTGCGGCCTCTTGCATCGGTCACTACGCCGGTTATGGCAAATATGACATACACGTCAGCTTCTTTCCCGTTGGTGATAAAGATTTTGGAGCCGTTTAGTACATATTCATCGCCTTCCAGCACCGCCTTCGTCTGCTGTCCCTGGGCATCGGTGCCGGCACCGGGTTCGGTCAGGCCGAAAGCACCTAATTTCTCGCCTTTTGCCAAAGGAACCAGATACTTTTGTTTCTGCTCTTCCGTACCATAGGTCTGGATCGGATCACAGCAGAGAGAGGTGTGGGCAGATACGATAACGCCGGTAGTTCCGCAGACCTTGGAAAGCTCTTCCACACACATGGCATAGGCTAACGGATCACAGCCTTGTCCGCCATATTCTCTGGGAACCGGAATCCCTAAGAAGCCGATCTTACCCATCTTTTCTGCCGTGCCACGAGGAAATTCTTCGGTCTCATCCACTTCCTGAGCCAATGGTTTGGCCTCCTTTTCCGCAAACTCTCTGTAGAGCGTACGAAGCATTTCATGTTCTTTGCTTAACATAAAATTCATGATTTCTATCCTCCATTATATCTTACTTTACATCGATGGTTCTATAATGTCTTGCTTTTACCATCTTGCTTTTAACGACTTACTTCCCCACTAATGACAAGCCATATCAATAATCATAGAATCCGGCTCCAGTTTTTACGCCTAACAAGCCACCACGAACCATCTTCTTAAGCAGGCCGGCCGGGCGGTACTTGGGATCTCCCGTCTCATCCAAAAGAACCTCCATAATCGCCAGGACGATATCCAGGCCGATATAGTCACCTAATGCCAAGGGACCCATCGGATGGTTGGCACCCAGTTTCATCGCGGCATCAATATCCTCCACACTGGCAACACCGGCTTCCAGTACGCCGATCGCTTCATTAATCATCGGAATCAGGATCCGGTTGACCACAAAGCCGGGAGCTTCATTGACCTGAACCGGGGTCTTGCCGATTTCTTCGGTAATACCCTTGATCTTAGCCACCATCTCATCAGGAGTCTTGATTCCCGCGATCACTTCCACCAGTTTCATAACCGGAGCCGGATTAAAGAAGTGCATACCGATCACCGGGCGATCCAGGCCGGCTCCGATTTCCGTAATCGAAAGCGACGATGTATTCGTAGCAAAAATGCATTCCTTCGGGCAGATGTCCTGCAATTCCTTAAAGGTCTGCTTCTTAATATCCATAACTTCCAGAGCAGCTTCCACAACCAGATCGCAGTCCGTGCAGATCGTCTTCACGCCAGTAGTAATCTTAGCCAAGATGGCATCCGCATCCCCCTGCTCCATCTTCCCCTTAGCAACCCTTTTCTCAAATCCACTGGCAATTCTTTTCTTTCCGTTCGCCGCAAACTCCTCATTGATATCACAAAGATACACTTCATACCCCGGCGTCTGCGCAAACGCCTGTGCTATCCCCGAACCCATGGTTCCCGCGCCGATAACTCCTACCTTCATTCTGTAACCTCCTAAAATTATTAATATAATCGTAATCATTCATCACACATTGAACACTACGAATTAATACACAACTCATAATCACATCTGCATACACTATCAATCACTATGCACAACCAATCACTATACACTACCAATCACTACGCACTACCAATCACTACACACTTCCAATCACTACGCACTACCATAGCAGAAAAGAACGGAGAAGAATGGCTCTGCCATTCTTCTATGCGAAGCTTTTCGCATTTTTATTTGTTTAAGAAAGCTTCCACTTTTCTCTTCTCCATAAACGCGGCCATGCCTTCTGCCTGATCGTAAGTTTCAAAGCAATCGCCGAATAATTTTTCCTCGACAACAATCGCCGCATCCATATCCAGGTCTAAGCCTTCGTTGATGGCTTTCTTGCTGTTGCGGACGGCAATAGGGGCATTCTTCGCAATGGTCGCGGCCATCTTCTCTGCTAGCGGGAGCAGTTCTCCCGGAGCACATACGGCATTGACCAGGCCGATCCGGAACGCTTCGTCAGCTTTTATATTCCTACCGGTAAAGATCATCTGTTTGGCCATCCCGGGACCTACCAGCCGCGCCAGCCGCTGGGTGCCGCCAAAGCCGGGGGTAATCCCCAGTCCGACTTCAGGCTGTCCGAAAACGGCGTTATCTGAACAGATTCGGATATCACAGCTCATCGCGATCTCACAGCCGCCGCCCAGAGCAAAGCCGTTAATAGCGGCAATCACCGGGATTGGGAAGGTTTCTATACGGCGGAATACTTCATTGCCCTTTTTGCTGAACACTTCTCCGGCCACTTTAGGTAGGGTGCTCATTTCACCGATATCAGCACCAACAACAAAAGATTTCTCTCCAGCACCGGTCAGGATGAGACATCTGACTTCGCTTTGGTTCACGGCATTCAGGGTCTGGTTCAGTTCCTCCAGTACCACGGAATTTAGCGCATTCAAGGCTTTTTCACGGCTGATGGTGATGATGCCGACCATGCCTTTTTGTTCATACAGTACATACTCCATAGTTACGTCTCCTTATTCTATAATATCAGGTCTTATTCCTGGTTTCCTCTCTGGTCCGACCTTTGGTTCTGTATTACGCCTTTGGTTCTGTATTACACCTCCGGTACTTATCTGGTCAATAACTGAATTGGGCTTCTAGTCTCTGGTGACCACTGTGGCACAGCCCATGCCGCCGCCGATACACAGGGTAGCCAGGCCGGTCTTGGCATCTTTGGCTTCCATCTCGTGCAACAGCGTGACCAAGATACGGCAGCCGCTGGCACCGACAGGATGTCCCAGCGCAATCGCTCCTCCGTTGGGGTTCAACTGTTTCTCCACATCAATGCCAAGGTCACGGCCGACGGCGATCGACTGAGCCGCAAAAGCCTCGTTAGCTTCGATGATGTCAAAATCTTCTATCTGCAGACCGGTCTTGGCCATGACTTTTTTCGTCGCGGCAACAGGGCCGATGCCCATGATGGACGGATCAACGCCGGCCAATGCTCCGGCTGTCCAGGTTGCCATCGGTTTTACGCCGAGCTCCTTGGCTTTCTCTTCACTCATGACGACAATAGCGGCGGCGCCGTCATTGATGCCGGAAGCATTGCCGGCGGTCACCTTGCCGTCCTTGTTGATCGGGCGGAGCTTCGTCAGGGCTTCTATGCTGGAATCGGCACGGGGGCCTTCGTCCTTGTTAAAGGTGATGACTTCTTTTTTCCGCTTTACTTCTACCGGAACGATTTCCTTATCAAAAGCGCCGTTGTTCTGCGCTGCTGTGGCTTTCTTCTGGCTGGCAAGGGCAAACTCGTCCAGCTCTTCACGGGAAAGGTTCCACCTTTCGTCGTTGCAGATATTATCGGCGGTCTGAATCATATGATAATCATTGAAGGCATCCCATAAGGCATCATTTACCATAGTATCTACCATCGTCGCATTATTCATCCGGTACCCGAAACGCGCCTGAGGAAGGGCATAGGGCGCCATTGACATGTTTTCCATGCCGCCCGCAACGACGATATCGGCTTCGCCGGCCATGATCATCTGAGCCGCCATGTTGACACAGTTTAGACCGGAACCGCACACCACGTTGACGGTCACGGCGGGAACTTCGACCGGTAAGCCGGCTTTGATCATTGCCTGACGGGCAACATTCTGGCCTAGTCCTGCCTGGATGACACAGCCCATATATACTTGGTCAACCGCTTCCGGAGCGACACCGGCCCTGTCCAATGCTTCTTTGATAACAATCGCACCCAGATCGGCCGCCGGGGTGGTACTGAGTGTCCCGCCCATCGTCCCGATCGCGGTGCGGCATGCGCCTGCTAATACTACTTTTTTTGCCATTTGATTTCCTCCATTTATAAAATTATTGTAGATTGTTAATTTTTTATCATTGTCAGCAATATTAATTATATCATAGGAAGTACCGTTTGGCAATGATGAAACGTAATGTCAAAAAAGTGTCCCAGGATAAACGCATCAATTTT